>JAWLFB010000032.1:0-22114 GCA_041685825.1 Guyparkeria sp.
GCCGAGCGCGAGTCCCGCGGGGCGATCGACTTCGACACCATCGAGACCAAGATCGTCTTCGGCGAGAACCGCAAGATCGAGGCGATCGTGCCCTACGAGCGCAACGACGCGCACAAGATCATCGAGGAATGCATGATCGCGGCGAACGTTGCCGCGGGTCGCTTCCTCGCCCGTCGCAAGATCCCGTCGCTCTATCGCGTGCACGATCGACCGGGCGCCGAGAAGATCGACGACCTGCGCGCCGCGCTCAAGGAGAAGGGGCTGACGCTCGGTGGCGGCGAGAAGCCGACCCCGGCCGACTTCAACGCCCTGATAGCCGAGGCGAAGGACCGTCCGGACTTCGCCACCGTCCAGACCCTGCTGCTGCGCTCGCTGCAGCAGGCGGTCTACGCGCCGGACAACCTGGGACACTTCGGTCTGGCCCACGAGCACTATGCGCACTTCACCTCGCCGATCCGTCGCTATCCGGACCTGATGGTCCATCGCGCCATCCGGCACGTGTTGCGTACCGGCGCCGCCGAGAACTTCCCGTACACCCACGAGGAAATGTTGCTGATCGGAGAGCATTGCTCGAACAACGAGCGACGTGCCGACGAGGCGACCCGGGATGCAACCGACTGGCTCAAGTGCGAGTTCATGCTCGACAAGGTAGGCAATGTCTATGAGGGGCGGGTCGCCTCCGTGCTGGGCTTCGGTCTTTTCGTCCAGCTCAAAGACTTCTTTGTCGACGGCCTGCTGCACATCACCGCACTCAAGCGCGATTTCTATCACTTCGATCCGGTGACCGTCTCGCTCAAGGGCGAGCGCAGTGGCAAGACCTACTCGCTCAATGACACGATCCACGTCCGGGTCGCGCGCGTCGATCTGGATGAGCGCAAGATCGACTTCATGCTACCGGACGACGAGGAAGTCGCCGGCGGCGGGGACCAGCCGAGTGCCGATTCGGGCAGCGACGAGGACAAGTCCTCGAAGGGCTCGGGGAAGTCGGAGAAAGGTCCGGAGAACACGGATGACAAGTCCGGCGACGAGGGTAAAGGGAGCGCCAAAAAACGCCGTCCGCGCCGCCGGCGTCGCCGCAAGCCCCAAGACGGCGGTGATGGCGGCGGCCAGGGTGGTCAGGGCGAAGGTCAGCCCGAAAACAAGAGCAAGGCCGGCGATTCGTCCGACGACTCGTCCAACTGATCGTCGCCGCGATGGTCCGCTCTCAAGAACCGACTTGGATCGGCGGTTTTCACGCCGTCGAGGCCGCGCTCCGTGAGCGTCCGGAGCGTATTGATCGCGTCGCCCTGTCGAGGCGGGACGATCGCCGCGCCCGCCGTCTGCAGCTGCTCGCCGAGCGAGCGGGCGTCACGGTGGAGTCGCGCGACGAGTCCTGGTTCGACAAGTTGCGCAGCAATGGGCGGCCCCTGAAGCACCAGGGAGTCGCGGCGCTGGTGGCCCTGAGCCAGGCCGGTGACGAGCAGGATCTCGCCGCCTTGCTCGACGAGAGCGATCAAGTGCCCCTGCTGCTGGTCCTCGATGGCGTCACCGATCCGCACAATCTGGGTGCCTGCCTGCGTGCTGCCGAGGCGGCCGGGGTACAGGCGGTGATCGCGCCGAAGGACAGGGCCTGCGGCCTGACCCCTGCTGCCCGCACGACCTCCGCCGGGTCGGCCGAGCGTCTGCCCTTCTTCCAGGTGACCAATCTGGCCCGCACCCTGGCCGATCTCAAGGCGCGTGGCCTGTGGATCGTCGGGGCGGCCGGCGAGGGACCGGTCTCCCTCTACGAGAGCGATTTCGCCTGCGAGCCTGTCGCCCTGGTGATGGGGGCCGAAGGTGGCGGTCTGCGCCGTCTGACCCGTGAGCGCTGCGACCAGTTGATACATATCCCGATGGTGCCGAGTGTCGAGAGCCTCAACGTGTCGGTGGCCTCCGCCGTCTGCCTATTCGAGTTCCGGCGTCAGCGACTAGCGTCCGCCAACTGAGGCTGTCGCACCCCCGGTTGCTCCCGTCGAAACCGGCTGGCGTTTCCGGTAAAATGCCAACCGAATCATTTCAATATGGTCCGGTGTTCCCGCGCCCACCGGTGAACGCCTAGCCAGGGAGTCATCTGCCGTCATGAACCTTTCCGACCGGGTCCGCCGGGTCCGTCCCTCACCGACACTTGCCGTCACCGCCAAGGCCGCCGAGCTGCGTGCCGCCGGCCGCGACATTATCAGCCTCGGTGCCGGCGAGCCGGACTTCGACACCCCGAAGCACATCGGTGAGGCCGGCATCCAGGCGATCCGCGACGGCTTTACCCGTTACACCGCGGTCGAGGGCATTGGCGAGCTGCGCCAGGCGATCGCCGACAAGCTCAGGAACGAGCAGGGGCTCGACTATGGTCTGGACCAGATCATCGTTTCCACCGGCGGTAAGCAGAGCATCTTCAATCTCTGCCAGGCCCTGCTCAACCCGGGCGACGAGGCCATCATCACCGCCCCTTACTGGGTGTCCTATCCGGACATGGTGCGCCTGGCGGGCGGAGAGCCGGTGATCGTCTCGGCCGGCCAACAGCAGGGGTTCAAGATGACACCGCGCCAGTTGTCGGCCGCGATCACCGACAAGACTCGCTTGGTAATGCTCAACAGCCCCTCCAATCCGACCGGCGTGGCCTACACCCGCGAAGACTGGGCCCAGTTGGCGGATGTCCTGCGCGATTACCCCGACATCGTGATTGCCACCGACGACATGTACGAGAAGATCCTCTGGGCCAACGAGCCATTCTCGAACATCGCCATGGTGGCGCCGGACCTGGCCCCGCGCACCGTGGTGCTCAATGGTGTGAGTAAGGCCTACGCCATGACCGGCTGGCGGATCGGCTACGCTGCCGGTCCGGTGGACCTGATTAAGGCGATGAAGGTGCTCCAGTCGCAGAGCACGTCGGGTGCCTGCTCGATCGCCCAGAAGGCGGCCTGCGAGGCGATTGCCGGTGACCAAGCGGAAATCGACGCCATGGTGTCCGCTTTCCACGAGCGCCACGATTACGTGGTCAAGGCCCTTAACGACCTGCCGGGTGTCACCTGCCTGCCGGGACAGGGCGCCTTCTATAGCTTCCCGGACGTCTCGGCCGCCATGAAGGCGCTGGGCATCGCGGACGACGTGGCCTTCGCCGAGCACCTGCTCGAAGAGGCAGGTGTGGCCGTCGTGCCGGGGTCGGCCTTCGGTTCCCCGGGCCACGTTCGCCTGAGTTACGCAACCAGCCTGGAAGCGTTGCGCGAGGCCATCGACCGGATCCGTGCGGTCCTGGCCGCTGCCTGATCGAACCCGATTTTCACGGCGGCCGGCAAGGAGGTCGGTCGCTTTTCAATGTCTGCATTTCAAGCCCGAAGGGTTGGGAGTTGACCGATGGATGAGAACCGCAAGAAGGCTCTGGGCGCTGCCCTGTCGCAGATCGAACGTCAGTTCGGCAAAGGGGCAGTGATGCGCATGAACGACGAGGGACGACGGAACGTCCCTGCCATCAGCACCGGCTCGATCTCGCTGGATGCCGCGCTCGGCATCGGCGGGTTGCCGCGTGGCCGGGTGGTCGAAATCTATGGGCCGGAATCCTCGGGCAAGACCACGCTGACCCTGCAGACCATCGCCCAGGCGCAGAAGGAAGGCGGCACCTGTGCATTCATCGACGCCGAGCACGCGCTGGACCCAGGTTATGCCGAGAAGCTAGGCGTGAACGTTGACGACCTGCTAGTCAGTCAGCCGGACACCGGCGAGCAGGCCCTCGAGATTGCCGACATGCTGGTCCGTTCCGGTGCGGTCGACGTGGTGGTGATCGATTCGGTCGCCGCCCTGGTGCCCAAGGCTGAGATCGAGGGTGAGATGGGCGACAGCCACGTTGGTCTGCAGGCGCGCCTGATGAGCCAAGCGCTGCGCAAGCTCTCCGGGAACATTAAACGCACCAACTGCATGGTGATGTTTATCAACCAGATCCGCATGAAGATCGGTGTCACCTACGGCAGTCCGGAGACCACCACCGGCGGCAACGCGCTCAAGTTCTACGCCTCGGTGCGCCTCGACATCCGCCGTGTTGGCGCGGTGAAGAAGGGCGAGGAGATCATCGGCAACCAGACCCGCATCAAGGTGGTCAAGAATAAGATGGCGCCGCCGTTCAAGGTGGTCGACTGCGACATTCTCTACGGCGAGGGTATTTCTCACCTGCTGGAGCTGGTCGATCTGGGCGCCAAGCACGGCATCATCCAGAAGGCGGGTGCCTGGTACTCCTACGGCGAGACCCGGATCGGCCAGGGCAAGGACAACGCACGTCAGTTCCTTGCCGAGAACCCCGAGATGGCCGCGGAGATCGAGGCCCAGGTGCGCGAGATCATGATGCCCAAGCCGGTCGCAGCCGAGACCGAGCTCGAGGCCAACGAAACGCCGGTCGACGAGACCTCCTAAGGTCGACCGCTTCCTGTGGATGACCAGAAACGCCGCCTGCTCGATTGCGAGAAGCGTGCGGTCGGTCTGCTCGGCCGGCGCGAGCACAGCCGGCTAGAGCTTGCCCGCAAGCTGGCCGATCGGGGTTTCGTCGGCGACGAGGTCGAGCCGGTCCTCGAGCGTCTGGCCGACGAGGGTTGGCAATCGGATCAGCGCTTTGCTGAAAGTCTGATCCGATCCCGGGCGGCGCGTCGCTACGGCCCGGATCGTATCGCCAACGAGTTGGCCCAGCAGGGTGTCGACGACTCGGTGGTCGGCGCGGCCTTCGCCGCTGAACCGCAGGACTGGGAGGCTTTGGCGCGCGAGCATTTGGTCGCACGCTTTCGCAAACCGGCGAAGGATTTCCCCGAGCGCGCCCGTCGACACCGGCACCTGGTTCGGCGCGGCTTTCCAGCCGATCTTGCCCACGAACTGGCCGGCTGGTGGCCTGATTCGGAGTCTTATCAGGACGTTTTCTGAACAGCATTTTTCACCTGCCGCGTCGTGCATCGGAAAAGGCGCCCGCCTGCGCTACAATCCGCGCTTTGTCCTTCCGCTTTCCGAGATGGTTCGTGCATGAAAACCAGCGCCGAGATTCGTCAGTCCTTCCTGGATTTCTTCGCCGAGCGAGGTCACGAGATCGTGCCCTCCGCGTCGTTGATTCCGGCCAATGACCCGACGCTCCTGTTCACCAACGCCGGGATGGTGCCCTTCAAGGAATCCTTCCTCGGCCAGGAGGCGCGCGCCAATCCGCGCGCGGTCTCGGTGCAGCGCTGCGTGCGTGCCGGCGGCAAGCACAACGACCTCGAGAACGTCGGCTACACCGCTCGGCACCACACATTTTTCGAGATGCTGGGCAACTTCAGCTTCGGTGACTACTTTAAGGAAGAGGCGATCTGCTTTGGCTGGGATTTTTTGACCAAGGCCATGGGCCTGCCCGCTGAGCGCCTGCTGGTGACCGTCTACGACACCGACGACGAGGCCTACGCCCACTGGCGCGACGACATCGGCCTGCCCGAGCACCGCATCCTGCGTATCGGCGACAAGCCGGGCGGCGGCTCGGACAACTTCTGGCAGATGGGCGACACTGGTCCCTGCGGGCCCTGTTCCGAGATCTTCTACGACCATGGCCCGGAGATCCCCGGTGGCCCGCCGGGATCCCCGGACGAGGACGGCGATCGTTTCATCGAGATCTGGAACATCGTCTTCATGCAGTACGACCGGACGGCCGACGGCGTGCTTAGCGACCTGCCCAAGCCGTCGGTTGATACTGGCATGGGCCTTGAGCGCCTGGCGGCGGTCATGCAGGGCGTGCACTCGAACTACCAGATCGACCTGTTTCAGCACCTGATCGACGCGGCCGCCGAAGCGACCGGCGCGAGCGACCGCAAGTCGAGTTCGCTCAAGGTCATCGCCGACCACATTCGCTCCTGCGCGTTTTTGATCGTCGATGGGGTACGTCCGGGCAACGAGGGCCGCGACTACGTGCTACGCCGGATCATCCGTCGAGCGGCCCGTCACGGCCACAAGCTGGGCCAGGACGCGCCTTTCTTCCACGACCTGGTCAGGCCGCTGGTCAAGGAGATGGGGGGTGCCTACCCGGAACTAGTCAAGGTCGAAGACGAGGTCGCCCGGGTGTTGCTCGCCGAGGAAGAGCGTTTCCAGCAAACGCTGGCCTCGGGCATGCAGGTTCTCGAGCAGTCGGTCGCTGGGCTGCCAGCCGGCGGCACGATCGACGGCGAGACGGCCTTCAAGCTGTATGACACCCACGGTTTCCCGCTGGACCTCACCGCCGACATCGCCCGCGAGCGCGGATTATCGGTGGATGAGACCGGCTTCGAGCGCGAGATGGCCGAGCGTCGCGCCCAATCCCGCGCAGCAAGCCATTTCACCGCCGAGACGATCAAGATTGGTACCGACGAACCGACCGAGTTTGCCGGCTACGAGCACGAATCCCTCAAGGCCACCGTAGCGGCGGTGGCCCGCGAGGGCAGCCAGACCGAGGCGCTCGAGAGCGGTCAGGACGGCGTGATCGCATTGGACCGCACGCCGTTCTACGCCGAATCTGGTGGTCAGGTGGGCGATACCGGGCTGATCGAATCGGCCAGTGGTCGCTTCGTTGTGCACGACACCCAGAAGCAGGGCGGTGTCTTCCTGCACCACGGCACGCTTACCGACGGGCACCTCGCCCCGGGGGACGCGGTCAACGCGTACATCGATGCCCACCGCCGCGCCGAGATCCGCCTGAACCACTCCGCCACGCACCTGCTGCACGCCGCATTGCGTGAAGTGCTCGGCGACCACGTCCAGCAGAAGGGGTCGCGTGTCGGCCCTGAAACCCTGCGTTTCGATTTCTCACACGACAAGCCGGTGACCCGCGAGCAACTGCGGCAGATCGAACGACTGGTCAACGCCCAGGTCCGCGAGAACCACGCGGTCGAGACCCGCGAGATGGCGATCGACGATGCGCGTGCCGCCGGTGCCATGGCCCTGTTCGGCGAGAAATACGGCGACACCGTGCGCGTGGTGACGATGGGGCCGTTCTCGATGGAGCTCTGTGGCGGCACCCACGCCTGTCGCGGCGGTGATATCGGTCTGTTCAAGATCCTGGCCGAGTCGGGCGTGGCCTCCGGCGTGCGCCGTGTCGAGGCGGTTACCGGGGCGGCCGCATTGGCCGAGGCCGAAAGCGCCGATCAGACGGTGGGCGAGATTGCCGAATTGCTGCGCGGGCCTAAGACCGAGGCGGCCGAGCGGGTCGCGCAGATTTTGGAGCGCTCCCGTCAGCTCGAGCGTGAACTGGCCAAGCTCAAGGCCGAACTGGCCTCGGCCAGCGGTGACGAACTGGCCGACAGTGCCGAGACCATCGGTCCGGCCAAGGTGCTGGTCGCCGAGCTGCCCGGTGCAGATGCCGGCACACTGCGCGAGAGCATGGACAAATTGCGTGACAAACTCGGCACTACCGCGATCCTGCTGGGCACCGTCGATGACGGCAAGGTGCGCCTGGTCGCCGGGCTGTCGAAGGACCTGACCAAGACCTTCAAGGCGGGCGACTGGGTCAACGTTGCCGCCGCCGAGGTTGGCGGCAAGGGTGGCGGTCGCCCGGACATGGCGCAGGCGGGAGGCAGCCAGCCCGAGCGTCTTGCCGAGGCCCTGTCTGCGGCGCGTGCCTGGGTGGCCGATCAGTTGGGATGAACCCGGCGGTCGGTCTGATGTCGAAAAGACGGGAGCGGGCTCGTGGATGAAAAAGTCAAGCGGGCAGTTTATACTGTCCGGCTGCTTTGACTTTTTCACGTCAGCGATAAGGAGCTGGTGCCGTGATTCCGGTGCCAAGGAAAACCACACTATGGCGTTAATCGTACAGAAATACGGCGGTACCTCGGTCGGTACGGTCGATCGTATCCAGTCGGTCGCCGAGCGCGTGCAGCGTTCCGTGGCCAACGGCGACTCGGTGGTTGTCGTGGTGTCGGCGATGAGTGGCGAGACCAACCGCCTGATCGGCATGGCCAATGAGATTCAGGCCGAGCCGACCCCGCGTGAGCTTGATACCTTGGTTGCCACGGGCGAACAGGTCACCATCGCGCTGCTGTCCATGGCCCTACAGGCACGAGGTCAGGACGCGCGCTCCTATACCGGCGCACAGGTGCGCATCCTCACCGACAGCACCCACACCAAGGCGCGCATCCAGTCGATCGATACCGACACCATCCGCGGTGACCTCGATGCCGGCCGCGTGGTCGTGGTCGCGGGCTTCCAGGGCGTGGACGAGCACGGCCAGATCACGACACTCGGCCGGGGCGGGTCGGACACCTCGGCCGTGGCCCTCGCCGCGGCTCTCAAGGCCGACGAGTGCCAGATCTACACCGACGTCGATGGCGTGTACACGACCGATCCGCGTGTCGTGCCCAAGGCGCGCCGGCTCGACCGGATCACCTTCGAGGAGATGCTGGAAATGGCCAGCCTGGGCTCGAAGGTTCTGCAGATCCGCTCGGTGGAGTTTGCCGGCAAGTACAACGTGCCCCTGCGGGTATTGTCCTCGTTCCAGGACGGCCCCGGCACCCTGATTACCCTGGAGGAAGACGGCGTGGAAGAACCAGTAATTTCCGGGATCGCGTTCCACAAGGACGAGGCCCAGCTGACCATTAAGGGCGTGCCGGACAGCCCCGGGATCGCCTACAAGATCCTCGGCCCGATCGGCGAGGCCAACATCGAAGTCGACATGATCCTGCAGAACATCGGGGCCGACGACACCACGGATTTCACGTTCACGGTGCATCGCAATGATTTCGACAAGGCCCTCGGCCTGATGCGCACCACCGCTGAAGAGCTCGATGCGCGTGAGGTTTCCGGCAACCACAACATCGTCAAGATTTCGCTGGTGGGTGTGGGCATGCGTTCGCACGCCGGCATTGCCTCGAAAATGTTCCGGGTGCTGGCCGAGGAAAAGATCAACATACGCATGATCGCCACCTCCGAGATCAAGATCTCGGTGGTGATTGACGACAAGTACCTGGAGCTGGCGGTGCGTGCCCTGCACGACGCCTTCGAACTGGATACTCCGGAAGTATCCCTGAGCTGATCGACGGTTTACAGGCTAGTATTCAGCAAAGGTCCCACCCGGAACACGGGCGCGGGACCGACAAACACAGAGAGTGACCAGATATGTTGATTTTGACTCGCCGCATTGGTGAGGTGTTGCGCATTGGTGATGATGTCGCCATTACGGTGCTCGGCATCAAGGGAAACCAAGTCCGAATCGGTATTGATGCGCCTAAGGATGTCTCCGTGCATCGCGAGGAAATCTATCAGCGCATCAAAAGTGAAACGGAGCAGGATGGCGAAGGCCAGTCTTCGGCCTGAGGTAGTCCCGTCTCGACCGTTTCGCTGTTTCCCGTTTGCATGGAGTTCCGGAGGTCGTCCTTTTCTGAGGCGCCGTTATTTGGCCGCGCTTGGAGAGTCCGGCCGCACGGTGCGATGAGGTGACGCGCGTCGTCTCGGCGGCATTGATTCCTGCCTTCAAAGCCGCTACCATGCGGCGCTTGTTGGAGAGGTGGCCGAGTGGCTGAAGGCGCTCCCCTGCTAAGGGAGTAAGGGGTTTATAGCCCCTTCGAGGGTTCGAATCCCTCTCTCTCCGCCACACAATAAAAGCCCCGCCGTGTCCGGTGGGGCTTTTTCTGTTTGGCGTTTGGTGGCTCGCTGTCGGTCACCTGCCGGGTCGATTTCGCGGGTCCATCATCGCCTCTCACTCCGCCAGAGCGGTGCAGCCGCGACGGCTGCAGCCGTAAACCCGGTAATATCGCTCGAGCAGGGCATGGCTAAATGCCAACCCGAGGCCGCTGCTGTTGCCGGTGATCAGGCCATTTGCGGACATGTCCATTCACGTCATTGGTGAACTTGAAGAGCGGGGCGTTGCGTTGTAGGGCAAGTGCCCACCCGGCGCACTCGGGTGGGCTTGAGACGGTGCCTCGACTTGAGTCTGGACGCGCTCAGGCGATGCGCGATACACAGCCAGGTCGGGTCTCGCTGTCGATGATGCGGTCGCGACCGCTGCGCTTGGCGAGATAGAGGGCGCGGTCGGCGGCGGCGATCAATTCGTTCAGGGATTCGTCCGCATGATCGGCCATGGCGATACCCGCGCTGGCAGTGATGCGTTCCTCATCCAGTGGGTCGGGCCAGTCGATAGATCGTAGGCGGCAGCGGATCTCGTTGGCGATGGTGCAGGCCTTGCCATGTTCGGAGGCGGGCAGGGCCAGCAGGAATTCTTCGCCACCCCATCGCATGGCGACGGTGGCAGGCGAGACAAACTCTCGGATCAGCCTACCCAGTCGAACCAGTACTTGGTCACCGACAAGGTGGCCGAAACGGTCGTTGATCTGTTTGAAATGGTCCAGGTCCAGAGCGATAAGCACCAGCGGGTGTTTGGCGTCCGTGAACAGCGATTCAAGCAACTCCATGCCGCGACGTCGGTTATACAGCCCCGTGAGGGCGTCGCGGTCGGCCTCGCGCTGAAGTCGGGCCTCGAGTGCCTTGGCGTCGGTTTCGTCGTGCACCATGCCGGTGACCCGCAGCGGCTGCCCGTCCTCGTCCCACTCGACCACCGAGCCGCGGTCATGCACCCAGATGTAGTGGCCGTTACGGTTGCGCAGCCGGTAAACGGCCTCAAACTCGTGTCGCTCGCCCCGAAGGTGTCCTTCGAGGGTGGTAATCACGACGGGAAGGTCGTCTGGATGGACATTGTTCTTCCAGGTCTCGATCACCTCGGGCATCTCGTCCGGCCCGTAGCCGAGCAGGCTGTGCAGGCGCGGGCTGAAAGTCAGGCGCCCTTCCCGGGGGCGCCAGTCCCAGACACCGTCGGCGAGGTCGTGAAGGATCTTCCATCTATTCTCGGCGCTGTCCGGTTGGACGTGAGGTCGACGGGATATATCCCGCGCGATCGACACGAACCGCTCTTCTCCGTCGATCTCAGTGACGGTGGTGACGACCTCCACGGGCAACTCGCTGCCATCCGCGCGCAGGTGAGCGCCGATGAAGCGATAGGGTGAGGCTTGCCGGATCACCTCGGCTATCTCCGACCAGGCCGGCATGCCGTGCACCCGGGTTTGCAGTGACAGCACCGAGTGCTCGAGCACGTCGTCGCGTTCGAGATGAAGGTCCTCGTGAGCCGATCGATTGCAGTCGACGATCCGGGACGTCGCCGGGTCGATCACATAGACGGCGTCGGCCAGCGAGTCGATGAAGGTGTCGTGCCTGCCTTCCCTTGCTGGCATGTCCGGAACTCCCCATTATGATGCAAGGGACTATTTTAGTCAGCCGGCCGGCAATTTAACAGGCGTTCCTGGCCTTGAATCAGCGGGTTTCGGCGAGCAGTTGGCGGATCATGCCGTCGGCGCGATTGGCGTAGCCACCACCGAAAAGGTTGAAGTGGTTGAGGACGTGGTAGAGGTTGTAGAGCGCTTTACGCACCCGGTAGCCTGCGTCGAGTGGCAGGTGAGCCTGGTAGGCTCGATAGAAGCCGGGTGAAAAGCCGCCGAACAGTTCGGTCATCGCGATCTCTGCCTCGCGATCTGCGCGATAGGTCGCCGGGTCGAACAGGATCGGCGTGCCGTCGACCAGTGCCCCATGGTTCGCCCCCCACATGTCGCCGTGGATCAGGGCGGCGTAAGGGCGATAGTCGGTGAAGAAGCTCGGCAGCGCCGCGATCAGTTCCTGACCGGCGTCGATGCTGCCGGTCGCGAGCCCGCGTTCGGCGGCCCACTCGAGTTGCGGGGCGAGGCGGCGCTGACCGTAGAACCGGACCCAGTCGTCGTCTTCGCCAGCCAACTGGGGCATCGCCCCGATGAAGTTGTCTTCCGGCCAGCCAAAGGCCGGCTGCGGTTCGGCATGCAATTCGGCCAGCGCCTCACCCAGGGCGGTGTCGTTGACGGGGCCGAGATCGAGCCATTCGAGCAGCAGGTAGGCCGTGCCGTCGACGCTGCCGGTGGCGACGACTTGCGGGGTGCGGATTTGGCTGCTTAGGGCCTCCAGTCCGCGCGCCTCGGCCGGGAACATGCCGTCGCCACGGTCGGCGTGGGTCTTGATGAACAGCGGGGCGACATCGGTTTCCAGGCGGGCGGCATCCGCGATGCAGCCGCCACCGACGGGCTGGTTTCCCCGCAAGACGAGTTGGGGGTGCTCGGCCAGCTTTGCCCCCAGTCCGCCTGCGGGCGTTTCGGCCTTCCGAAGGCCTGTCAGGGCGTCATCAATCAGTGTCTGGAAGTCGGGTCGGGCAGCCATGGCGTTGATAGAGTTCTTCCTGCTTGGTTTCAATCCAGTCCTGGACGATCACGTTGACTTCGCTCGCGGTGCGCCCTTCGGTCTCGATCGGTGGGCCGAAGACGACGTGGATTGTGCCGGGGCGCATCAGAAAACCTTGCTTGGGCCACAGGCAGCCGGAATCGATAGCCACGGGGATCACGATGGCCTTTGCATGGACGGCCAGCTTGGCGCCACCGATCCGATAGTGTGGCCGCGCGCCCGGCCGGGTGCGGGTGCCTTCGGGGAAAATCACCACGTCGCGACCCTGGGCCAGCGCCGCGGCACCCTTCTCCATGATCTGCTCCAGCGCCTGGCGTCCGGCGGCGCGATCGATGGCAATGGCCTCGATGCCCTGGAGCCCCTGGCCGAAGATCGGGATGCGCAGCAGTTCACGCTTAAGCACGAAGGCCGCCAGTCGCAGCACCGTAGGCAGGAACATCGTTTCCCAGGTCGATTGGTGCTTGGGCAGCACGACGCTGCCGCCTTCTTTCGGCACCTGGTCGAGGCCCTGTACCACGTAACGGATGCCCGTGACGTGCCGGGCGAGCCAGAGGATCGAACGACCGAAGGAGAACAGTCGGTAATAACGCCGTTCCAGCGGCCGCGTGAAGCTGATCAGCAGCACCGGGATGTGCAGGATCAGCGATAACGTGCCCAGCACGTAAAAGCAGACCGTGCGCAGCCACATGATGACGATCGACTGGTTCACGACTGCAGCTGCGAGACGTCGGCGATGGCCAGGAACAGGGCATTGAGCCGCGCCAGCAGCGCGAGCCGGTTGTCGCGCAGGGCCTCGTCATCGGCCATGACCATGACCGAGTCGAAGAACGCATCCACCGGTTCGCGCAGCGCGGCCAGCGTGCTCAGGGCGGCGGTGTAGTCGCCCTCGGCCAGCATCCCTTCCAGCCGCGAACCGATCGCATCGAGCGCCTCCCACAGCCGTTGCTCGGCCGGTTCGGCCAGGCGTGCCTCGTCGACGGACTCGGGCACCGGGCCGTCGTGCTTCTTGAGGATATTGCCGATGCGCTTGTTGGCCGCGGCCAGTACCTCGGCCTCGGGCAGTTCGATGAAGGCGTTGACCGCACGCATGCGCTGCTCGAAGTCCAGCGGCCGGCGGGTGCCGGTCATCGAGACGGCCTGAAACACGTCGCTGCGGATGCCGCGATCGAGGCTGTAGCGATGCTGGCGCTCGGTGATGAACTCAAACACGCCCATCACGTGTTCGCCGGCCTCCGGGACCTTTTCCGATAGCCCTTCGGCCGCGGCGTTGAGCAGGTCGACCAGGTCGAGGTCCAGTTCCTGCTCGACCAGGATGCGCAGCACGCCCAGCGCGGCGCGACGCAGGGCGAACGGATCCTTGGCACCGGTGGGCGCCTGGCCGATGGCGAATATGCCCATCAGGGTGTCGAGCCGGTCGGCCAGGGCCACGGCCTGCGCCACCCCGCCGCGCGGCAGGTCGTCGCCGGCGCGGCGCGGGCGATAGTGATCGTCGAGGGCGATAGCGACCTGCTCGTCCATGCCCTCGTGCGTCGCCAGGTAGCGGCCGATGGTGCCCTGCAGGCCGGCGAACTCGCCCACCATCTGGGTTTGCAGGTCGCACTTGCTCAATCGTGCCGCCCGGCGGGCGGCCTGCGGGTCGGCATCGATCTGCTTGGCGATAGTCTCGGCCAGCCGCTCGATGCGGAGAACCTTGTCGAACACGCTACCCAGGCGCTTCTGGAAGACCAGATGCTTGAGCGATTCTAGGTGCGATTCGAGCGGCGTCTTGAGGTCACCGTCCCAGAAGAACATCGCATCCGAAAAGCGCGGGCGGATGACGCGCTCGTTCCCGTGGCGCACCGCCTCGATGTCGCGGCTCTCGATATTGGCCACCGTGATGAACCAGGGCATTAGGGCGCCGTCGGCATCCAGGATCGGGAAGTACTTCTGGTCGTCCTGCATGGTGTACATCAGTGCCTCGTGCGGCACGTCGAGGAAAGAGGCCTCGAACTGCCCGGCGACGGCCACCGGCCACTCGACCAGCGCGGTTACCTCGTCGAGTAGGCCCGACTCGATATGGGCCCGACCGCCGATCTCGGTGGCCGCGGCGTTGACCTGCGCCTCGATGTGGGCGCGTCGCTCGGCGAAGTCGGCCAGCACGAAACCGTGCGTCGCTAGGTTGGCGGCGTAGTCGACCGGCGCGCTAACGGTCAACGCCTCCGGATGGTGGAAGCGGTGACCGAAGGTCTGGTTGCCGGCGGCGTGACCAAACAGGGTCATGTCGACGATCCGCTCGCCGTGCAGGGCGAGCACCCAGTGGACCGGGCGGATGAACTCGGCCTTGGAGGTACCCCAGCGCATGCGCTTCGGGGTGGGGAGCTTGTCCAGAGCCCGCTCGACGATCGCGGGCAGCAGGTCGGCGGCATTCTGACCCGGCTCGGTGTGGCGGTGGACCAGCCACTCGCCTTTGTCGGTCTTCATGGTCTCGAGCTGGTCGGGCGACACACCGCAGCCGGTGGCGAAGCCGGTCAGGGCCTTGGTCGGGTTGCCGTCGGCGTCATAGGCGGCCTTGACCGCCGGGCCGCGGCGCTTGACCGGCTTGGGGGCGGTGGCGTGGGCCAGGTCGTCGACCAACAGGGCCAGTCGGCGCGGCGCAGCAAAGGCCGTGAGCTTGCCGTGGGCCAACCCCGCCTCGTCCAGTCCGGCCCGGATCTCGTCTTCGAGCGCGTCGCGCAGGGTGGTCAGGGCCTTGGGCGGGAGTTCCTCGGTGCCCAGTTCGAAAAGAAAGTCCGCCGTGTCAGTCATGAAAGTCCGTACCTGTTGGCAATGCGTAGTCGTCGTGGCGTGGCCCGGTTGGCCGGGTGCGCCCGGTGCGTAATCAGCCTTGTGTCTGGTTCGCCATGGGGAAGCCCAGCGCCTCGCGGGCAGCAAAGTAGCGCTCGGCCACGGCGCGGGCCATGGTGCGCACCCGCAGGATGTAACGCTGGCGCTCGGTCACCGAGATGGCACGACGCGCGTCGAGCAGGTTGAAAGCATGCGAGGCCTTGAGCACCTGCTCGTAGGCCGGCAACGGCAGGTCGGCTTCCACCAGGCGCAGGCACTCGCCTTCCGCGTGGTCGAAATGTTGGAACAGGAACGCGGTGTCGGCCTGCTCGAAATTGTAGGTGGACTGTTCCACCTCGTTTTGGTGGTAGACGTCGCCGTAAGTAATGACACCGGCATCCGAGCGCGACCAGATCAGGTCGTAGACGTTCTCGACCCCTTGCAGGTACATCGCCAGACGCTCCAGCCCGTAGGTGATCTCGCCCGAGACCGGATCGCAGTTAAGCCCGCCGACTTGCTGGAAGTAGGTGAACTGGGTCACCTCCATGCCGTTGAGCCAGACCTCCCAGCCCAGGCCCCAAGCGCCCAGCGTCGGCGACTCCCAGTTGTCCTCGACGAAGCGGATGTCGTGGGTCAGCGGGTCGAAGCCCAGTCGGGTCAGGGACTCGAGGTAGAGGTCCTGAATATTGTCCGGCGAGGGCTTGAGAAGTACCTGAAACTGGTAGTAGTGCTGCAGCCGGTTGGGGTTGTCGCCGTAGCGACCATCCGTCGGTCGGCGCGAAGGCTGCACGTACGCGGCGCGCCACGGCTCGGGGCCGATCGAGCGCAGGAAGGTCGCCGGGTGAAAGGTGCCGGCGCCAACCTCGATGTCCAGCGGCTGGAGGACCGCGCAACCCTGCTCGGCCCAGAAGCTCTGTAAGGCAAGGATCAGGCCCTGGAAGGTCGACAGGTCGAAGCGCGTTTCGATGGAAGGCTGACTCATGAGAATACTTGTGTAGATCGTGTCTGGACGCGCCCGGCGCCGAGCCGAACGCAAAGCGGCCATAGTATACCGATGGGCGGTGGGTCTGCACGGGCAAGGCGGTTGCCGGAGAGGATGTCCGTTGACGACCAGATGGTCTCGTCGATAATCTGGCAGGCAGTAACAAGGAAGGAGGCCGGTTCGCCGCGACACGATTTCGCGTCGAACCGGCCCGAACAGCCGACCATCGCTCGTGAGGCCTGGAGCCTCGTTCCGAGGCTCTGAAGTGGACACAGTGGCAAAATTACCACCTATCGGGGTGTCCAAAGATCAGTGAACCACTTCAGGCGCATCAGATATCGTCGTAGTGTCCACCTAGGGCAAAGATGTAGATCGATGTGTCGTGGAACCTATAGATTACCCGGTCCCGTCGGGACAGGCGTCTGGACCAGAGACCGCAGAGGTTGTGTCGCAGGGGTTCTGGTTTGCCCGTGCCCACCGTGGGGTCGTTGCTGCGGATGAGTTCGCGGATGATCTTCCTGGCCGCCTCGTGCAGTTTGCGGTCTTTTTGGCGCATGGCTTCATACGCATCCCAGGTTCTGCCCTCAAATACCAGTGATCTCATCCATCTGCTCTTGAGTCGGTTCGTATCCTCGGCGGGTGTTGTGCGTTGCGGTGGAGTCGGCGATCTGCTGCATCAGCTTGCTGTTCTGCAGGACGTGAAGGGTTTCCTGTTCACGCTCCCAGTCCTCGGCGCTCATGACGACGAAGTCCTCTCCCGACCGCCGGGTGACCCGGAGCGGTTCGTGTGTGCCCAGGCACTGGTCGACCATTCGTTTCAGGTTGTCCCTGAACTTGTTTACGCTGACCGAATCCATCTCAATGACCCTGTTTTGTACGGATTTCCCGTACGATGCTAGCGCGGACGACTTGGTTGGCGCAATGCGTGAGGCAGTTGCGGGCTTTGTCACGTGTCAACACCCGTTAGCTGCGCCCCCGCCCCCTCCCGTGCTACCTTTTGCCGCCTGACCCACGCCGGAACCCCGAACAACCCATGGACATTCGCGAAGCCATTGCCCGCACCGTTGACCGCCATGACCTGAGCCGCGAACAGATGTACGCGGTGATGCACCAGATCATGGCCGGCGAGGCCACGCCGGTGCAGGTCGCCGGCCTGTTGGTCGCGCTGCGCATGAAGGGCGAGACCATCGACGAGATCACGGCCGCCGCTGAGGTAATGCGCGAGCTGGCGGTGGGCGTGCAGGTGGACGTGCCGCACCTGGTCGATATCGTCGGTACCGGCGGTGACGGTTCGGCGCTGTTCAATGTCTCGACCGCTTCGAGCTTCGTGGTCGCCGCGGCCGGCGGGCATGTCGCCAAGCACGGCAACCGCTCGGTCACCAGTCGCTCGGGCAGTGCCGACATGCTCGAGACGGCCGGTGTGAACCTTGATGTCGACAGCGATTGCGTTGCCCGCTGCGTGCGCGAGTTGGGCATCGGCTTCATGTTCGCCCCCCGTCACCATGGCTCGATGCGCCACGCCGCCGTGCCGCGCAAGGAGCTGGGGGTGCGCAGTCTGTTTAATGTGCTCGGTCCGTTGACCAACCCGGCGGGCGCGCCGGCGATGCTGCTGGGCGTCTACAGCAGCGATTGGCTCGAGCCGCTGGCCGAGGTGATGAAGCGCTTGGGGGCGCGCCACGTGCTGGTGGTGCACAGCCACGACGGACTCGACGAGATCTCGTTGGCCGAGGCGACCGAGGTGGCCGAGCTGAAAGACGGCACGATCCGCCGCTACCGCATCGAACCCGAGGACTTCGGCATCACGCGCCAGCCGCTCGACCGCCTGATCGTCGATGGCCCTGAGCAGAGCGTGGCCTGCGTGCGCGCCGCTCTGGGTGGCGAGGCCGGTCCGGTTTCCGACATGATCGCGCTCAATGCCGGGGCGGCGATCTACGTTGCCGGCCTGGCCGAAGACCTGGCTGCCGGCGTGGCGAACGCCCAGCGCCTGCTGGCCGAGGGGCGCGCGCTGGACAAGCTCGAGCAATTGGTCGCGATGACCAGGGCCTGTCACGTTTAATACGTGCCTGATATTGCCCGGTCGGGGAGTGATCTTTCCTCGGCCAATCCACCCATTTATTCCCGGTCGTGACTGTCGTGAATGATACCCCCGATATCCTGAAAAAGATCATTGCCCGCAAGCGCGTCGAGGTGGTCGCCGCCCGCCAGGTGACCTCGCCGGCGGTTATGGAAGACCTGGCCCTGGCCGCCGATCGTCCGCGTGG
Organism: Guyparkeria sp.; assembly: GCA_041685825.1. Taxonomy (GTDB): domain Bacteria; phylum Pseudomonadota; class Gammaproteobacteria; order Halothiobacillales; family Halothiobacillaceae; genus Guyparkeria. The sequence continues at coordinate 18,268 of JAWLFB010000032.1, forward strand.
TTTCGAGCGTGCGATCGAAAGCCGGGTGGTCGATAAGCGCCCGGCGGTGATCGCCGAGATCAAGAAGGCCTCGCCCAGTCGCGGCGTGTTGCGCGACCCTTTCGACTCGGTGGCCATCGCCAAGAGCTACCAGAGGGGCGGGGCGGCCTGCCTGTCGGTGTTGACCGACCGCGACTTCTTCCAAGGCGACGCCGAGTATCTCAAGGCAGCCCGTGCCGCCTGCCGCCTGCCGGTGTTGCGCAAGGACTTCCTGATCGAGACATACCAGATCGACGAGGCTCGCGCGATGGGTGCCGACTGCGTTCTGTTGATCGCCGCGGCGCTCGAGGACGAGGTGATGCATGCCCTGCACGACCGCGCCCGGCACTGGGGCATGGACGTGCTGGTCGAGGTGCACGATCACGATGAGCTACTTCGGGCACTTGAACTCGATACTCGCCTGATAGGCATCAACAACCGTGACCTGCGCAGCTTCGATGTCAGTCTGGATGTCACCCTCGAGTTGCTGCACGACATCCCGGATGACCGGCTGGTGATCACGGAAAGCGGCATCCTCGGTATCGAGGATGTGCGCCGCATGCGCGAGCATGACGTGCATGCCTTCCTGGTGGGCGAAGCGTTCATGCGCGCCGAAGAGCCGGGTGAGGCGCTGGCGGAACTGTTCGAACTCAACCGGCCGTAGGGGAATAGTGATGAAGGCACGAGTTAAATGGGTCGACGGCATGGCGTTCATGGCCGAGGCCGACAGTGGGCACGCCATCGTTATGGACGGCGCGCAGGAGATCGGCGGTCGCAACGCCGGGCCGCGGCCAATGGAGATGGTGTTGATGGGGCTGGGTGGCTGCACTGCCATCGACGTGATGATGATCCTGGGCAAGCAGCGCGAGCCGGTGGAAGACTGCTGGATCGAGCTGTTCGCCGAGCGGGCTGACGTGAAGGCCCCCAAGGTGTTCACCACAATCCACACCCGTTACATGGTGGTCGGTCGCGGGCTGGACCCCAAGAAGGTCGAGCGGGCGGTGAACCTGTCGGCGGAGAAGTACTGCTCCGTGTCGGCGATGCTGCGCGACTCGGTCGAGCTGACGCACGACTTCGAGATTCGCGAACCGGAGTAGTGGCAGATCATCTGGCGCTCGTGGCGATGCTGCGACAGCAGTGCCTCGGTGTCGGGCCGAAGGTGCGCGTGGTTGGTGACACGATTCCCGGCGCCGGTTTACACTCTGCGGCATTCACATGTCGTCGGTTTTACATGCGACGCATCTACGCGCCCGGCCGGCAGGTCGGGCGCTTTGTTTCAGGGGGTAGTCATGGGTGAGCCGTCGGTCACCTTGCACGGGTTCAACAACCTCAGCAAGACGCTGAGCATGTCGATCTTCGACATCTGCTATGCCAAGACCCGGGCACAGGTCAACGAGTACATCGCCTACATCGACGAGGTCTACGACGCCGACCGGCTGACCCAGATCCTGACGGATGTTACCGAGATGATCGGGGCGAATATCCTCAACGTCGCTCGGCAGGACTACGAGCCGCAGGGCGCCTCGGTGACCATCTTGATCTCCGAGGAGCCGGTGATCGCCGAGGGCATCGATTATCACGAGGAGCCGGGGCCGTTGCCGGGTGATGGCGAGCTGGCCCGTGACTCGGTGGTGGCCCACCTCGACAAGAGCCATATAACCGTGCACACCTACCCTGAGAGCCACCCGGAAAACGGTATCTCAACCTTCCGGGCCGACATCGACGTGTCTACCTGCGGGCGCATCTCGCCGCTGCGCGCGCTCAATTACCTGATTCACAGTTTCGACTCGGACATCGTCACGCTCGATTACCGCGTCCGTGGCTTTACCCGCGACGTGCACGGCAAGAAGCATTTCATCGACCACGAGATCAACTCGATCCAGAACTATATGTCCGAGGATACCCGCGAGCGCTACCAGCTGATTGACGTCAACGTTTACCAGGAGAACATCTTCCACACCAAGATGCTTCTCAAGGACTTCGATCTGGATAACTACCTGTTCGGGCACGGCACCGACGACTACAGCCCGCAGGTCTGCAACCGCATCGAGAAGGCGCTGAAGAAGGAGATGTTCGAGATCTTCTATGGCCGGAACTTGGCCGACGCGGACGTGCCCAGCGGCTAGGAGGGGGCTGGTTTCATTCGCTCGCCGCGGCGATTGATTCGGCGAGCAGCTCCACCGGCTGCTTGACCACCAGGTTCGCGCCCGCCGCTAGGTGGGTCGCGCAGCCGACATTGGCGCTGACCACCATATCGGGCGCCAGCTGCTCGATCGATTCGAGTTTTGGCTCGCGCAGGCGCTCGGCCTGTTCGGGATAAAGCAGTACATGCATGCCGGCCGCTCCGCAGCAGCGCGCGTTGCCAACGATCTCCAGCAAATCGAGTCCCGGGATGGATTCGAGCAGTCGTCGACTGGCCTCAGGTTGGACCAGGTGATTGCGTTGGCTGCAGGGGGTGTGCAGAGCGACGCGGCGGTCCAGTCTCGCCAGGTTGGGCCATTGTGCCGGCTCGCGCTCGAGTAACCACTCTGTGATCTCGCGGATCGTCAGGCCGTACGATGCCGGCAAGGCGGCAAGTTCGGCCGAGCAGGCCGAGCCGACCACGATTACCTCGTCGACGCCGGCCGTCTGGAATGCGGCCGCGTTGCGTTCGCGTTGGCGTGACGCCGCTTCGGGTTCCCCGCTGTGGGCATGCATGGCGCCGCAGCAGCCTTGGCTACCTGGGATGACGGGTTCGTAGCCGAAGGCGGCAATGACCCCTCGGGCGGCGGCCACGGCGGGGGCGTTCATGGCCGCGCCGGTGCAGCCGATGAAAACGCCCACTCGTCCACGAGACGACGGCGGATTCAGAGGCAACGCCTGTGATGGTTCGGTGTGGGTCAGTTGGCGAGGCAGGGCGCGACCCATCGGCCCGGCCAGGCGACGTGCCATACCGCCCAGTCCCAGTTTTTGCATGACGCGATACATCTGCCAGGCCATGCCGAGGCGTCGGCGCCTGGTCAGCAGCTGATCGCGCAGCAGGCGCCAGAACCGCGCTTCGCCGCGAGGTTGCTGAGCGGTTGTCGACTCCCGAGCCAGGCGTGTTCGGCCGTTGTCGATCAGTCGTCCATAAGCGACCCCGGAGGGGCAGACGGTCTCGCAGGCGCGGCAGGTCAGGCAGGTGTCCAGGTGCCGGCTGACATCGGCATCCGGCGTCAGCTCGCCCTGGCTGATGCCGAGCAGCAGGCTGATCCGCCCGCGAGGGCCATCGGCCTCGTTCTGGGTCAGGGAGAAGGTGGGGCAGTGCGGCACGCAGATCCCGCACATCACGCAGTCGAGCGCATCCGACTGGATGGCCTGGTCGAGCGTGGTCGGTGGGGTCTGCTCCGCGGACGCGGTCTGGTTAGGGGAGTTCATCCTCAAAGAGTGCAGTGACCCGGTGGGGGGGTCAAGGCGCCTTGACGAGTGTGGCGAGCAACGGGTGAGGTGGAAATAGGCGCGGGAAAATGCAAGCTGTGAGTTGACGACCCGTGGAGTATTAGTATATCTTTATACCGTGGATTGCTTATCCTCCTTTGGTGGTTCTTGTTGTTGCCGGCTCCTGCCGGCATTTTTTTGCCTGGAATATCCCAAGGAAAGATCTGAATGCTTTCGGCGCGGAAAGTCCTTCGCTTTCCGCGCCGATGCGTTTTATACTCTGCGGCTCTTCACGTTCAGGCCGGTTGGAAAATCGGCCTTGCGGGGTGCGACGCCTTCGGGTAGACTTCGCGCCCTCTTGAAATCAATGTATCGCTTCTGGTTTGGGAGCTGTCGATCCATGAAAACCTATTCCGCCAAGCCGGCCGAGGTC
>JAWLFB010000033.1:0-22098 GCA_041685825.1 Guyparkeria sp.
CGGACATGGCCGACTACGCCGCGGCGATCAGCGCGGTATTCGGTCGCATCGATCGGCATGACCCGCGTCACCTGCCGTTCGCGATCTCCGATCGGCCCGAGCGGGAAACCCACCCAATGATCCGTGCGCTGGACACCCTCCTGCACCTACCCGAGGCACGCGTGACGGCCAGCGAGGTAATGGACCTCTTGGAGGTTGACGCGTTGCGGGCGCGGTTCGGTATCGCCTCCGACGAGGTCGCGCTGTTGCGTCACTGGATCGAAACTGCAGGCATTCGCTGGGGGCTCGACGCCGATCACCGGCCAGAATTCGGTCTGCCGCCGGGCGTCGGACAGAACAGTTGGCGATTCGGCCTCGATCGGCTGTTATACGCCTACCTCGCCGGTACGGATGACGACTGGGAAGGCATCGTGCCGGTGGGCGGAATGGACGGCATGAGCGCGGCGGTGATCGGACCGCTGTACACGCTGGTTGAGGCGCTCGGACGATGGCGCCATACCTTGGGAGAGACCCGTACACCCGAGAATTGGGTAAGTGGCTTCGAGGAACTGATTGATACGTTCTTTGATCCCGATGCCATCCCGCCTGACGAAGACGAGACCAACCCGTTGGCCACGCGCGAGTCGGCAGCCACGCTGCGCGACCGCGTGCTGGATGCCACCACCGGCTGGCTCGCAGATTGCCGATCGGCGGCGTTTGACCAGCCGATTGGGATCGAGACGGCTCGCAGTGCCTGGCTCGACCGCCTGGACGAGCACCGCCTGAACCAGCGATTCCTCGTTGGTGCCGTGAATTTCGCCACTCTCATGCCCATGCGCGCCATCCCGTTCCGCCAAGTCTACCTGCTCGGGATGAGCGACGAGGCCTACCCGCGGCGACAGCCGGCAGCCGACTTCGACCTGATGAGCGGGCGCTACCGGCCTGGTGATCGATCGCGGCGCGAGGATGACCGGTACCTGTTCCTCGAGGCTCTGCTTTCGGCCCGCGACCGGCTGTGGATCAGTTGGGTGGGACGCGATATCCGCGATAACAGCGAGCGACCGGCGTCGGTGCTGGTCAACCAGTTGCGCGATCACCTCGATCGCGGCTGGTCCGTCGATGGCCAGGACGATGACCATGATGCCGACAAGATATCGTCGACGCTAACGATCGAGCACCCGCTGCAACCTTTTAGCCGCGACTACTTCGCCCCGCAACGTCCCGAGTTGTTCAGTTACGCCAGCGAATGGCACCAGGTTCATGACGTACGCGAGACGGCCCAGCCTGCCTCCCCCCTGACGGACAAGGGTGAGTCGCGTTCGCCCTCGCTGGCCGACCTTGCTCGGGTGCTGAAAAAACCCTGGCGTGTCTATCTCGGAGACCATCTCGATGTGCCAGCGCGCCGGCAGATCAGCCTGCCGGAAGACGACGAGCCATTCGCGCTTGATGCCCTGGGTGAAGCGCAGCTCAGTGCACAATTGCTCGATCGGATGGTCACTCGCCTTTCCCGCGAACCGGTGGAAACGCTGACACCCGAGATTCTCGAGCAGCGACTACCCGAGTGGGTTGACCGTGCCTTGCAGCGCATCGCCGGGTCCGGCCAATTACCCCTGCCGCCGTTCGATGTACTGCTACGTTGCGAGCATGGGGAGGCCGTCAGTCGGCAGCTCAAGACGTGGGCCGCCTTTCAGACTCGCTATCCTGAATCCCTGGCAGCATTCCACCCGGCCGAACGACTCTCGGCGGATAATGACGAGTTGATGAGCGGCGAGATCAACGATATCCGTGTCGGTGACGACGGTGCGGTCCGTCTCAAGCTCGTTCCCGGCGCCTTGCACAAGGGAAAGGACCTGAAATGGCATCGGTTGGTCGGCGAGTGGCCCTACCACTTGGCTGCCCAGCTCTCCGGCCGCCCGGTGACCACCTTCCTGATCAGCGAATCCGATGCGCACCGAGAGACGCTGAGCGAACGGCCCGTCGCGATGCAGCCATTGGCGCCGGAAGAGGCCCGTGACCACCTGATGGCATTAATTGGCTGCTGGCACCGCGCCAGGCGCGAGCCGTTACCGGCCGAGCCACGCACCCAGATCGCCTGGTTGACGGCCAAGGATGACTCCAAACGCCTAGGTTCTGCCCGAGCGGCCTTCGAGGGAAGCGCCCAATACGATGCCGATCTCTCTCGATTGTGGCCCGATTTCAATGCCCTCTCGGCTCACACGGATTTCGACGTGATAGCCCAATCGATCTACCTGCCGTTGGCGACGACAACCCGCGGCGACCATCAGAAACGTCTGCTGACCGAGGGAGAGGCATGAATCAACTTGACCCAATCACCTTTCCCCTTCAAGGCAGCCGATTGATCGAGGCTAGCGCCGGCACCGGCAAGACCTTCACCATCTCGCTGCTTTACCTGCGACTGGTCCTGGGCCATCGCGCCCCTGACCACCGGGATGCCCGGCCACTCACCCCGCCGGAAATCCTGGTCAGCACATTCACCGACGCGGCGGTCGCCGAATTGCGTGATCGGATTCGCAGTCGCTTGCAACAAGCCGCCTGGTTGTTTGCCGGCACCCGCACACCGACGGAGGTCGATTCACCCCTGCGCAATCTCTACGAGGAGTTCGGCGAACTCGAACGCCCTCAAGCCGCCTTCCTGCTGCAACGTGCCGCGGAGTGGATGGACGAGGCGGCCATCTTCACCATCCATGGCTTTTGCCAGCGCATGCTGCGCGAGCACGCCTTCCACAGCGGCGCCCTGTTCGAGCAGGAGCTGGTCACCGATCTCGAACCGGTGATCAATGACGCCATCCGGGACTTCTGGCGCACCCATGGCTACCCGCTGGCACAAACCGACGAGCGGCTTGCCCAGCAATTCGCGCGGCTCGTGGAAACGCCTGGCAAGCTCAAGCAACAGATCAGGGACCTGATCAAGCCCGACGGCAGCCCGCTTGCGATTGCTGATATGACGGCCGCCTCTACTGCCGACCTGCCGGCCCCGGCCGAGTTGCTCGACCGCCTAACAGGCGATCAGAAACGGGCCGAGGCGGCCGAGGGCCGCGCCCGGAGTGGCTGGCTGGCCGATGCCGGGGCGCTCCACGCACTCTGGCATGGCGTGCGAGAGGGACTAAACAAGACCAGCCATCCCGAGAGAGAGACGAGCGAAGAACTGCAGGCATGGCTGGCTCGCGTGGATGCCTGGTCCGCCGGAGAGGCGACCCTACGTGACGCCGACCGCCGGAAGCTCGCCGCACCGAAAATGAACAAGGGCCACGAGCCGCCAGTGCATCCGGCGCTGGATGCGATTGGCGACTGGAAACAAGCGCTGGAAGAACTCGACCGGCAAACAAAGGCAATCAAACCCATGATCCAGGGTTTCGCCGCCCTATGGATCCGCGAACGCATCGCGCACCTACTGGCCACGCGTCGGGCCATGGGTTTCGACGACATGCTGATTCAAATGCGCGAGGCGGTAGACCCAACGCGAAATCCGAACGCCCGGGGCATGATTGAGGCGGTCCGCGCCCAATACCCGGTGGCCCTGATCGACGAGTTCCAGGACACCGACCCGTTGCAGTATGCGATCTTCTCGGCCATCTACCCGCTGGGCAACGAACCGTCGGAGTCGGAGGAACATGCCATCGTGCTGATCGGCGACCCCAAGCAAGCGATCTACAGCTTTCGCGGTGCCGACATTCACAGCTACCTCACCGCCCGTCGAGCGACGCAGGGGCGACATGCCAGCCTGCCCCGCAACTTCCGCTCGACCGAGTCGCTGGTCGGGGCCGTCAACCACCTGTTTTCCATCGCCGACCAACATCCCCATGGGGCCTTTCGGTTTCCCGCCCAAGGCGAAGGTGAGAGCGGACAATCGCCACTCCCCTTCGAACCGGTCCATGCCAAGGGGCGCGACAATCGCCTCGTCGACGAACGTCGTAACGGCGAGGTGCCGGCACTGACCCTGTGGACCTCGCCACCGGAAGACCAATGGACCAGCGGTGTATTCCGCGACGAGTTGGCGGTTCGCGCGGCCGGCGAGATTGCCGCAATGCTCAATGCCGGCCAAGCGGGCACGTGCGGCTTTGAAAGCGACGACGGACAGCGGCAGGGCATCAAGCCCCAAGATATCGCCGTGCTGGTGCGAAAGCAGGAGGAAGGCAAGTTGATGCGCCGGGTACTCGACGATTTCGGCGTTCCCGCGGTTTTTCTGTCCGAACGCTCATCGGTGTTTGACTCGACCGAGGCTGCCGACATGCTGGTCTGGCTGGAGGCACTGGCCGAGCCATCCCGTAGCAATCAAATTCGCCAGGCGGTCGCGACGGCCAGCGTGGCCTTGCCGCTGGACGAGCTTGAAACGCTCCTGCGCGACGAAGCACGTTTTGATGTTATCTGCCAACGATTCCACGAATGGCACCACATTTGGCAAACGCAGGGCGTGCTCGCGGCGGTCATGTGTCTGCTGCACCATTTCGCCATTCCGGCCAGGCTGCTGGAGGCCGACGAGCGCCAGAACCGCCGCGGTGAACGCCGCCTGACCAACCTGTTGCACTTGGCCGAATGGCTGCAACAGACGGACCAGAACGTGGACGGCGAGACGGCCCTCATTCATCGGCTTCATCTGGCCGTGACCGAAGGCGCATCTGAGCAGGAGATCCGGCTGGAACAGGACAGCGCCATGGTGAGGATCGTGACCATCCATGGTTCCAAGGGCCTTCAATATCCGGTCGTGCTTCTGCCGTTCATCGCCCTGCTCGGCACCGAAAAGCCCAAGTCCGGTGAGCCCACTCGTCGCCATCGGAACGATGGAACGGTCTGGGAGATGGCGCCCAACAAGGAGGCCACTGACTTCGCGGCGCAGGAATCAATTGCCGAATACATCCGACTGTTCTACGTCGCGATGACCCGGGCCGAGCACGCGTGTTTTCTCGGGGCCGGCCCGGTCAAGTTCGGCAACACCAAGACGTTCAACCCCGGCAAGAGTGCCTTCGGTCAGTTACTCGGATCTCAGCCGGATGAAACCTGTGAACGTCCGGCCTACCTCGACCGGCTGGCCCGGTGGGCCGAGCATCCGGCGATCGAGATCGAAGTCGTGCCCGAACCCCGCGATCCGGTGATCCACCGTTTCACTCCGCCGCCGGAACCGGAACTCCTTGGGCCGCGCCAACCGCACTTCGGTACCTTCGAGCCGTGGTGGATCTCGAGCTTTTCCTCGCTCACCGCGTCGGTCGGCCACGCGACGCCGGTGCCCGCGCCGGAGGCCGCACGCGACGAGGTCCGCCTCGAGACGCAAGATGCGCCTGTAGACCCGACCACGGACACTCCCTCGACAACCCAGACCACTCAAGGGCCGCAGGGCATACACGCCCTGCCACGAGGCGCACAGATCGGCACCCTGTTGCATGACCTGATCGAGGCGATCGCCAACGAGGGCTTTTCCCGTTATGCCAATCAGCCGGAAAAGGTCCGCCGGTTGCTCACCCAAACCAGCCACCCTGGGCTGCGGGCACTCGAACACGAACAGGTCGAGGTGGTCGCCACTTTGCTCGACACCCTGCTGACGACACGCTGGCAGACGTCAGATCACGGCGATCCGCTCGCACTTGCCGAGCAATCGCGTTACCAGGCGGAAATGGAATTCTGGTTTTCCGTGGAGAGGGGCGATCTGGACAGGCTAGATCGGCTCGTGCGGAAATACGTCGCCCCTGGTCGGGATCGTCCCTCGCTCTCCGGTCAGGCCATCAACGGCATGCTCAAGGGCTTTATCGACCTTACCGTCGACCATGAGGGGCGCTATTACCTGATCGACTGGAAATCCAATTGGCTAGGGCCCGACCAGGCGGCCTATACCCCCAAGGCACTGGAACACGCGATCCTTTCTTCTCGATACGACTTGCAGTTCGTTCTCTATCTAGTTGCTATTCATAGGCATTTGTCCGACCGATTGCCCGGCTACGACTACGACCGCCATGTGGGTGGTGCCGCCTACGTCTTCCTGCGAGGAATCCGGTCGGCCTCCGACACACCGGACAACGCCGGGGTCTACACATGCCGCCCGCCCAGGAAACTGATCGAGGCCCTCGATGCGCTCTTTGCTGGAAACGAGGAGGCCGTGGCATGAGCCGACACCCCGCCCTAGCCGATCACGCCTCACTGCGAGGCCTGCTCGATCAATGGGTCGCCAACGGTTGGTTGCGACCCATCGACCGGGCGGTTGCCGATTTCCTCGCCCGGCGCATGCCCGATGCCGAACCGCTGGTCCAACTCGCCGCAGTGCTGGCCAGCCACCAGAGTGGCAGCGGGCACGTCTGCCTGGATCTGGCCGCGGTGCTCGAGAACCCGGATTTCACGCTCCGCATGCCACCGGCAGAACCCGTGGGAAAAGCTCGACGAGAGGCCGCCACCCCGGCGGCCGTGCTCGCCGATATCGAGCTGGCTGACTGGCAGCTTGCGCTTGCCAATCACCGGGCGGTACAAACCCTGCGGTGGCAACAGAATGATGAGGACCACGAGGGACGGCCCTTGATACTGGTCGAGGCGGATCGGCCGCAGCTCTACTTGCGTCGTTACTGGCGAGTCGAAGGCCGGGTGACCGAGGGGCTCGCTACACGAGATGCGGCCGAGCCGCCTTCTCCACATAGCGTCCGCCCGGTGCTGGATGCCCTCTACCCCGCCAAGAACGATAGCCAAAAGACCGACTGGCAGAAGGTCGCCTGCGCGCTGGCGGCACACCAGCCGTTTTCGATCATCACAGGCGGACCGGGTACCGGCAAGACCACCACGGTAGTCCGGCTGTTAGCGGCGTTGACTTCGCTGCACCTGGGCCGTGAAAACGTTTCCTCCCTACCGCGGATTGCCCTGTGTGCACCAACCGGCAAAGCCGCTGCGAGGTTGGCTGATTCCGTCGGCGAGAAGGTGCGCGAGATTGCGGCCATTCGCGCCAGTGGTTTTGACGAGGATCACTGGCCGGTCGTGGCCGCCCACCTGCCCGAGAAGGTGCAGACCATCCACCGCCTGATTGGCACGCGCCCGCTGGCCGAAAAACCTCGTCATAACCGCGACAACCCGCTCGATCTGGACATCGTGGTGGTCGACGAGGCCTCGATGGTCGGCATGGAATTGATGGGCCAATTGGTCGAGGCCCTGCCCGCGCGTTGCCGACTGGTGATGCTGGGTGACAAGGACCAGCTCGCCTCGGTCGAGGCCGGTGCCGTCTTGGGCGAGCTCTGTCGCCATGCCGACAACGGGGACTACCCCAAGGCACTGCGCGACTACCTGCAGGCGGCCAGCGGCCAGCCAGTCCCGAGCCAGGCCCCAGACAAACCATCTTCGGCAGACCAGGCCGATCCCGCTCAGTCACACATTGCCACGCTCCGCGTCTCGCATCGCTTCGGCGAAGATAGCGCCATCGGTGCCCTGGCGCGTGCCGTGAATCGCGGTGACGCCGCGGGCGCGATCAAGGTCCTCGAAGACGCCGATGTAGAGAAGGCCTTCCGCGAGGTCGAGTGGTTGCTCGACCGCTCCGGCGCCGATCGCTCCGATCCTTTCGCTGCCCGAGTTATCGAGGGATTGCGCCCGTGGTTGTCGATGATCGCCGCGCAGCCGGAGGGCTTCGATCCGGATTCGGTCGAGGACGAGGCCACGGTCGCCGAGATCTTCCGCCGACATAACGATTTCCAGCTGCTTTGCGCCTTGCGCCGCGGCCCGTCCGGGGTCGAGGGCCTCAATGTCCGGGTGCAGGACTGGCTTTCACGGGAAGGGCTGTTAGCCGCCGCCGATCGCATCGGTCGGTCAACCGTCTGGTACCCGGGCCGTCCGGTAATCGTGACCCGTAATGATGCTCAACTGGGTCTCGCCAATGGCGACATGGGACTCACCCTGCCGACCCGTTTGGACAACGGCGACGTCGGGCTGCGCGTTGTCTTCCCGGCACAACCCGACGCCGGTCGATCCGAACGGCACTTGCATTGGGTCAGCCCCACCCGCCTGCCCGAGGTCGAAACGGCCTTCGCGCTGACTGTCCACAAGTCGCAGGGGTCGGAATTCACCCAAGTCACCATGGTCATGCCCGAACGCAGCAACCCGGTCTTGACCCGCGAATTGCTCTACACGGCAATCACGCGTGCGAAACAACGGTTTACTCTGATCTCGCCAATTCGAGTGGGCGACCAGTTCGACTCCCAGGCCCGGACCGCACTCAATAACGCGATCACGAGCATCACCCGTCGATCGGGCAACCTGCGAGAGCGGCTGGTCGACCGTCTGCGCGCCTTCCCGAATTGACGACATGGATTGGCGTCAATACGGATGAGCCATTAGGCTAACCCCACACCCACGCACACGTAGCAACGCCATGCGCTTGACCCAGGACGATCGCGGCCGCCAGTTCGTTATCCGTGACTTTTCCGATTCCCACGTGACGATCAACGATCAGGAGCTTCGGCAGACCTTTCTGCTGACACCGGAATCGCTCGACCCCGATGCGTCGGTTCCCGATCTGGATGCCCTGACCGAGCTCGGTGAATCCCTGCTGCTGCGCGACGATCCGGAAGTGATCATCGTCGGCACCGGCAGCCACACCCGCATGGGGCCGGCTGCCCTTTCGGCTGCCCTAATGCGCAAGGGGGTGGGCATCGAGTACATGGATACCGCGGCGGCCCTGCGCACCTACACCGTGCTCGCATCCGAGTTGCGGCGGGTTAGCCTGCTGGTGCTCTTCTGATTCCCCCGACCTCTTCTCATGCTCGTCTAGACAAGATCCCCGAATGACTGAAACCCTGATCCCCGGCAAGGAAGCGCCGCTCGAAGACACCATCGCCCGTGTCCAGAATCGACTGACCGAACTCGGTTTCCTCATCGAGTCCAGCCTGTGGCGTAATCCGCTCCCCAACTGCTGGTCAGTGCACATCAAGGATCGAGGATGCCCCGCACTGTTCACCAACGGCAAGGGGTCGACCCGCGAGGCGGCACTGGCCTCCGCGCTGGGCGAGTTCGTTGAACGACTGGCCTCGCAGTACTTCTTCGCCGACTTCCACTGGCATCGCGAACTTGCCAGCGTCGATGGCGGCACCCTGCACGATCCCGCCGAGCGCTGGTTCACCCTCGAATGCCCGGGCGAGCGCCCTGACGGGTTGCTCGACGAGCGATTGTGGAGCTTCTACGGTGGCGACACGCTCGAGTCCGCCGCCGACTGGGCGGATCTCAACAGTGGCGAGACCGACCAGATCTGCGCACTGCCGTTCATGCGCCAACGTGACGGGGCCACGATCTACTTCCCGGTCAATGTCGTCGGCAACCTCTACGTCTCCAACGGGCTCTCGGCGGGCAACACGCTGGCCGAAACCCACACCCAGGGGCTTTCGGAGGTCTTCGAGCGCTCGGTCAAGGAACAGATCATCAGCGAGGGCATCGCCCTGCCGGAAATCCCGACGGAGGTGCTGGAACGCTTCCCCGCCAGCCTTGCCTCACTCAATGTGCTGAACGAATCCGGTTTCGCCGCGCGCGCCTTCGATGCCTCGCTAGGCGGGCGTTTCCCGGTGATCTGCGTGTTGCTTTACGACCCGCAAACCGGTGGCGTGTTCGCGTCCTTCGGCGCCCACCCGCGCTTTGACGTCGCACTCGAGCGCACGCTCACCGAGCTGGTCCAGGGCCGGGATCTCGACGACCTGCACGCCTTCCCGGCGCCGACGGCCGACCAGGAACTCGCCGCAGATCCCGACAACATCGAGCTGCACTTCATCGACTCCTCCGGCATCCTGCCCTGGCAGATGCTGCGCGACGAGCCGGACTATCCGTTCACCCCTTGGGGCATGGATGCCGCCGACGTCGCCGACATGACCCGCCACGAGCAAAACATCGAATACGAAAAGGCGCTGATCGCCACGTTCCACGAGCTGGGCCACGACGTCTACATCGCCGATTTCGGGCACCTGGGACTGCCGGCCTGCCGGATACTGGTGCCGGACGTCTCCGAGATCTACCCGGTCGAGGAATTGATCGAGCGCAACAACAACCAGGGACTGATGCTGTTGCCCTTCTTCCAACGGCTCGACCGGCTCACTCCCGATGAGAGCGCGGCTTTTGCCGAGGCAATCGCCGATCTTGCTCTTGATCCGCTCACCCCGGTAACCGACGTCATCGGGCTTTGCGCGGGTCCGGACTCGGTCTGGGCCGGCACGCGCATCGGCGAAATCGAGGTGCTGGCCCGCCTGCATGCCGACTCGGTCGGCCCACGCGAGCCCGAGGAAATCGGCATGGATATCGACTGGCTGGCCAGTGTCCCGCCGCTGCCCGAACAACGGAAGCAGCGTTACCGTGCCGCCCAGGTGCTGTGGCAACTGCAACAGGAAGCGGGCCTGACGGCGCAAGCGACCCGTCTGTCGCTTGCCGCCCTTTTCCCGGGTGACCTAGTCGAGGAGGCCGGGCAGGTGCTGGCCGGCGATTGGGGCTATCATCCGCTGACGGCGCTGGAGCCGGGCTTTCGTAACGAGCCCCGCCACGCGGCACTGATCGAGGCCTACCGGCGCGCCTACCAGGCAAAACTCGACCGAAACAATTGAGCGAGGAGCACGGAACACGCATGGATGCCACTATCTGCCCGAGCATTCTCGAACGCACCGGCTCGGTCGTAGTCGGCCAGCGACCGGCGATTCGCAAGGCGCTGACCTGCATCCTCGCCGGCGGTCACCTGTTGATCGAAGACCTGCCGGGACTCGGCAAAACAACACTGGCACACACCCTCGCCCAGGTTCTTGGCCTGTCGTTCAAGCGACTGCAGTTCACCGCCGACATGCTGCCGGCCGACGTGGTGGGTAGTTCGATCTTCCAGCCGGGCGGCACCAATGCCCCCTCGGGTTTTCGATTCATGCCCGGGCCGGTCTTTACCCAGATGCTGCTGGCCGACGAGATCAACCGCGCCCCGCCCAAGGTGCAGAGCGCGCTGCTCGAAGCCATGGAAGAACGCCAGGTCACGGTCGACGGCAAGCGCTACCCGTTGCCGGCAGTCTTCTTTGTCATTGCCACCCAGAACCCGCTCGACCAGGCCGGCACCTATCCCCTACCCGAATCGCAACTCGATCGCTTTGCCATGGTGATCCGTCTTGGCTACCCGGATGCACAAACCGAACGCGAGATGCTGCTTTCCGGCGGGGGCCGCGCGCATCTGGCCGAGATCGAACCGATCGTCGATGCCGAGGGGCTGCAACAACTGCGGGCGGAGGCAGCCCGCGTGCACGTCGCGCCGCGGATCGCCAGCTACGTGCAGTCTCTGATGGCGACCAGCCGCGAGGCACCGGAGTTCCGCGTCGGGCTCTCGCCGCGGGCAGGTCTGATGTTGTTGAATCTCGCCCGGGCCTGGGCCCTGATCGACCAGCGTGATCACGTCCTGCCCGACGATGTCCAGGCGGTGTTGCCGGACCTGGTCAATCACCGGGTCGGGATGGACGGGCACGACGGCCGCGATGCCGCCGCCCTGCTGCTGGAACGCGTGCCAACACCATAGACCTCTCGTTCTCCGTGACCCAGC
This sequence comes from Guyparkeria sp., assembly GCA_041685825.1. GTDB lineage: Bacteria > Pseudomonadota > Gammaproteobacteria > Halothiobacillales > Halothiobacillaceae > Guyparkeria. Next base: position 11,498 of record JAWLFB010000033.1, read on the forward strand.
AAACACTCTCACCCCTGCAGATCCGTCCGCGCCGTTTCGGCCTGGGCCTGGCGATCATCACGGTTGCCATGCTGCTCGCGGCGATCAACTACGGCAACAACCTGATCTTCCTGATCGCCTTCATGATGATCGCCCTGATGATCAACAGCGCCTGGCAGGGCTGGCGTGCCCTATCCGCTGTGCAAGTTCGCGTCATCCCACCCGGCATGCGTGCCGCCGGTGAAACAGGCACCGTTTCGATCGAACTCGACAGCCACGCGATCCTGCCCCCGCTTCAGGTCGACGCCGGCCTTGATGAAACCGCCGCCCAAACCGCCCTTTCCCCACCGGGGGCAACGATCGTTGCAATGACTCTCCCCGGCGAACCGCGGGGCTACCTGCCTCTCCCGGAAATGACCCTCGAGACGCCCTATCCGCTCGGACTCTGGACCGTCCGGCGGCAGTTCTCTCCGGGAATCGGCCAGTGGGTTCATCCCGCACCGATAGAAGGGATCAACCGGGGCCGACGGACAGAAAGCGACGACACGGGCGATCAGGCGAGCCTGGAGGGCGACCCGACGCGCCTGCGCAGCTATCACCCCGGCGATCCGATTCGCCATGTCGTCTTCCGTCACTACGCGAAGACGGGCCAACTGCTCACCCGTCACCCGGAGGCCGACCACGAACGGCCCGACCCCGAACTCGTCGATTACGAGGCATTCGCCGGGCCACGCGAGACACGGCTCTCGGCCATGACCGAGCGGCTGGTGAAGCTTGATCGTGACCACCAGCCCTGGGTGCTGCGCTTGCCTGGCGAGGAGGATCTAACCGCATCGGGGAGCGCGAACCTCGCCCAACGCTACCAGGCTGCATTGCAACGACTGGCGCGATTCGGTCGTGAGCGCGATGACCAGGGGTTTGATCATGTGCCCTCAGGGGAAACCGATTGATGGCGGTGGCGCGACTCGATCCGTTGCTCTGGCTGGTACTGGTCGGCTCGATCGGGCTATTGTTGCCGCACATTCCGCTGACCGTACTGCCGATCGTCGTCGTGGCGTTCGCCTGGCGGCGCATGCATGAAGTACGCGATCTACCGCTGCCGCCGCGCTGGCTGTTGCTGCTCCTTGCCGCGGCGAGCACCGCGGTGGTCCTCGTGCATTTCCACGCGCTATGGGGTCGCGATGCCGGGGTGGCCCTGCTGGTGGCAGCCGCGGGGCTCAAGTTGCTGGAAACCCACGAGGCCCGCGACCAGTACGGCGTCCTGCTGTTGGCGTTCTTCCTGCTGATCAGCGTGCTGCTGTTCGATCAGGCGATCGCGATTTTCGCCCTGGTCATGCTGCTGTTCTGGCTGCTGGTGGGCGCTTGGATGGGAATCAGCCAGCCGAGCGGCCCGACGGGACATCACCTCGGTCAACGCCTGCGTGAGGCCGGGCGCCTGCTGCTGCTCGGCCTGCCGTTCACCCTGATCCTCTTTGCCCTGTTCCCCCGCCCACCCGGTGCCCTTTGGGGCGTTCAGCAGCCAGGGGGACAGGCACAAACCGGCCTTTCCGAACAGATGCGTCCCGGGCAATTCGACGAACTGGCCGAAGATCCGAGCCCGGCGTTCCGGGTACGTTTCGACGGCACCCCGACTCCGCCCGATGAGCGCTACTGGCGCGTGTTCGTGATGAGCGGTTTTGCCGAAAACGACCCCGAAAGCTGGATTTCCGACCCGGCGTCCGGCACGCCGCGCCTCGAGACATTAAATGACTCGCGAGTGTCGTACCAGGTCACCCTGGAGCCGACCGACGCCCGGCAATTGCCCAGCCTTGCCGCCGCCGTCGACATCCCGGCCAAAAGCCGGGTCGACGGCAATCTTGTGGTCCAGCGAGAGCAACCGGTAGACGATCGTTTGCGGTACCGACTGACGTCGGCAGTCGAATACCGAATCGACGTCGGCACCCTGCCGCGCTTTCGGCGCGAGCAGTATCTTTCCTTGGGAGGCCTCAATCCCCTGCTCGCCGACCTAGCCCAGGACTGGCGCGATCAACCTCCTGTTGAACGCATCGAACAGGCCCTGGCCTATTTCCGCGAACAGCCCTTCGAGTACAGCCGATCTCCCGGGCGACGGGAGGGCGCGGATCGGGCCGATACCTTCCTGTTCGAGACACAACGCGGTTACTGCGCGGATTACGCCGATGCGTTCGTGCGCCTGATGCGCGCGGCCGACGTACCGGCCCGGGTAGTCACCGGTTACCAGGGCGGTGAATTCAACGGCGATTATCTCGTCGTTCGCCAATCCGATGCACACGCCTGGGCCGAGGTATGGACCGAGCGCGATGGCTGGCAGCGCGTCGACCCCACGGCGGCGGTCGCACCCGAACGCATCGAGGAGGGTATCGCCCGGTCGTCGGCTGACGATGCCGGCCTGTCGGACACCGTTCGGCGCGAGCAGGGGTCGTGGGGCCGTCAGATGCGATTGCTGGCCGAGCAGATGGACAACCGCTGGAACCAGTATGTGCTCGGGTATGACGGGCGGTTGCAACAGGAATGGCTCGGCAGGCTGGGACTAGCAATGAACCATCCGGTCTGGTCGGTGCTGTGGGCCCTTGCCGTCGCGGTAGTGGCGTGGTGGGGGCTGCTCGTGGTTCTCGCCCGTCGGGAACGACGACGGCAGGCCGACAGCGAGGCCGAATACCTCTGGGCGCGACTCCAGGAGGATCTGGCACGACTAGGGGTCCACCGAGGCAACCCGGAATCAGAGCGTGCGCTGCTGCGACGTGCCACAACCACCCTGCCCTTCGCGGCCGATGATCTTCGGCGCGTCGGCCAGTTGCTGGAGGCGAGCCGTTACGCGCGCTCCCCGAGCCGTCGGCAGTCGAGACTACTGACGACACGACTGGCCAACCTGCACCGGAGACTGTTCTTGCGCAGCCATTGGTCGCGACGGCGGCTTGGAAAATCATCCGGCCGGCGGCAGGACTAGCACCTTCCCCGACCTTAGTGTTATACAATAACGTTTTGCCAGTCGATTACCTGGGAGTGCCAGCCATGATCCTTGACCGTTCGCCGCTTCCCCGCCTGTTTGTTTCGCGACTCCTCGCGACCGGTCTTTTCGCCCTGACCGGCCTGCTCCTGACCGTAACCGTCCAGGCAGCCACCCTGAACGTGGCCGTGTCCATCCCACCGCAGGCGCATTTTGTCGAAACCATCGGCGGAGAGCATGTCGACGTGCAGGTCATGGTCCCCGCCAATGCCGAGCCCGTCACCTACGAGCCGACGCCACGACAGATGACCTCCCTGTCCCGTGCCGAGTTGTACTTTTCGATTGGTGTACCATTCGAGAAGGGTTGGCTACCGCGCTTTCGTTCCGCGAATCCCGAGATGACCGTCATTGACACCGTCGCCACCATCGAGCGCCGCGCGATGGTCGCCCATGCGGGCCACGGTCACGACGAACATGATCGGGACGCCGTCGATGAAACGGCCCGCGATCCGCATGTCTGGCTGTCGCCTCCACTGGTGCGCTTGCAAGCCGAGACGATTCGCGATGCGCTGATCGACGCCGCACCCGAGCAAGCAGCGGATTTCCATCGTGGGTATCGCCAACTGGCCGAACAGATCAACACGCTGGACACCGCGATTCTGGACGCCCTGAGCGGCATTGATCCGGACGCGAGACGGTTCCTGGTGTTTCATCCGGCCTTCGGCTATTTCGGCGCAACCTATGGACTCGAACAGATGCCGATCGAGGTCGAGGGCAAGGAACCCGGTCCGCGGGAACTGGCCCGCATCATCGAGCAGGCTCGTGACCACCACATTCGGGTAATCTTCATCGAACCTCAGTTCGCCCAGGGTGCAGCCCGTACCATTGCCCGCGAAATCGACGGCGAGGTGTTGACACTCGACCCGCTGGCGCGGGACTGGCCCGCCGGCATGCGGGCGATCGCCGCAACGCTGGCCGAGGCCCTCGAGCCGTCGACTCCGGCGACCGACACAAACCACGAAGGCCACGAGCACTGATCCCCTCCATGACGGCATCCGATCCCGATTCCGCCGCGATCGTCCTGGAAAACGTGAGTTTCCGTTTCGACCGCGAGCCCATCCTCGAAGAGATCGATCTCGAGATTCCACACGGGGCGTTCACCGTGATCGTCGGACCCAACGGTGGAGGCAAGACGACCCTGCTCCACCTGATCCTCGGCCTCTACCAGCCGGATGCCGGCTCGGTAAGAGTCTTCGGCGACAAGCCCGGCCGGCACCCGGAGCATATCGGTTACGTGCCGCAGCACGGCAACCTCGCGCCCGGGTTCCCCGCCACCGTGGAACAGGTCGTCCTGATGGGGCTGGCGCACGGGCGGCGTCATGGTCCGGGATTTCACGCCGATGAGCGCGACCACGCACGGCAGGCGCTGGAACGCACCGGCATTCTTGAACTGGCGCAACGTCCCTTCGGTTCGCTCTCTGGCGGCCAGCGGCAACGGGTATTGATCGCCCGGGCCCTGATCACCGAACCCGAACTGCTGCTGCTCGACGAGCCATTTTCCAACATCGACCCCTACGGGCGCGCCTGTATTCACGAGACCCTCGAAGAGCTTGGCGGCACGCTGACCCGGGTGATGGTGAGCCATGACCTCGGCATTACCCGGCAGGCCGTCTCGCAGGTGCTCGCGGTCAACCGCTGGCTGGTCAGTGGCGATGGACCCGCCATCACCGAGGAAATGCTGGGACTGATGTATGGCGAACACGGCGCGGATTGCCCGATGGGGCACGCCGCCCTGAACTCTCACCTGTCCGCCCGGCCGACATCCGCCAGTCACGGAAGGGACGCGCGATGAGCCTGATGGAACTGCTCGGGCAAGGCTTCGTCCAGCACGCGCTGATCGCCGCGGTGCTGGTCAGCATCGCGGCCGGCATCGTCGGGGCGCTAGTGGTGGTCAACCGTCTGGTTTTCATGACCGGCGGGATCGCCCATACCGCCTATGGTGGCGTGGGCACCGCCATCTTCCTCGGCCTGCCGGTACTGCCGATCACCGGTCTGTTCACCGCGGGTGCGGCGCTCTTGTTGGGCGCTCTCACAAGGCGGCGGCGAGAACGCACGGATACCTTGATCGGGGTGATCTGGGCCGCCGGCATGGCCTTCGGCCTGATCCTGGTTGAGCTCACGCCGGGCTACCAGGCTGGGCTGATGACCTACCTGTTCGGCTCGATTCTCACCGTCGCCACCGTCGATCTCTGGTTGATGGCCGGGATCGATGCCGTGATCCTGGGTCTGGCGCTCTATTACTACCGCGACCTGCTCTCGTTCTCCTTCGACCCCGTCTATGCCCGCACGCGCGGCATTCCCGTTACCGGGCTGTATTTCATGCTGCTGCTGCTGGTCGCCGAAACCGTTGTCATGATGATCCAGGTGGTCGGGCTGCTGCTGGTGATCGCCTTGCTGACCCTGCCGCCCTATCTGGCGCAGCGCTACACGCGCACGCTCGGCGGCATGATGGTGCTCTCGGCCGTCTTTAGCCTTCTGTTTTGCCTCGCCGGCCTGTATGCCAGTTACTGGTTCGACGTCGGATCGGGCCCGGCAATCATCGCCACCGCCTGCGTCATCTATCTGGCGGTGGTGGGCACCGAACGGCTGGTTCACGCCTCACGACGCTGAATCGCCCATCAGCCACTTGGCTGATGTTTTAAAAACCCGGGAGCCGCGCTCCGGGCCGCCGATATCGTCGGTCTTGCCACAAACCGTCCCGTGCGGGGGAATTCCCGACCGCGCGGATGGTCGAAATCAGCCCACGACCATCGCCAGAACCGGGAGCCGCGCTTGAAATCATCGATCCGCTCGATAGTGCTTGTCAGCCTGAGCGCGACCATCGCATCGGCCGCCCTCGCCGACGGCACGGCACGTTTCCAGACCGCCGACCGGTCGATGCCATCATTGACGTTCAGTTGGCAAACCCCCGAACGCAGTCGCTTGGATACGCCCAATGAAACCGCCCATGTGCTGGCCATCAACGGCAAGGCCTGGGGCGTGGCGAAGGTCGCGGGGTACCCGGTGACCGTCAATCTCGATCAACTGGCCGCGCTGCTGGGGCAGCACAATGCCCTGTCGCGGCTCGGGCCGGACGCGGTTGTACCCAGCCAGATCACGTCACTGGAAGCGACCGGGCAACACGAGACGATCGCAGGCGTCGAAGGCGAACGCTACCGGATAAGCTGGGTCGACAGTGAAGGTCAGGCCCGCATCGATGAGGCCGTTCTGACCGAGGACCCCCTGGTAAACGAGATGCAACTCGCCCTGTTGGGCGGCATGACCCGGGCGATTGCCCGTGGCACAGCCGTGAACGGCCATGAGGCCGCCGAGCAGGAACTCAAGCGTCGTGGACTGGCGGTGCTTCGCTTCGGCGACGACTTCCGCCTCGAGTCCATTTCGGATGCCCGCCAGCCGGATGGGCAATTCGCCATGCCGAGCAAACCGATCGATCTCCAACAGATCATGCGCGGGGTACTGGGCAACTGACGGCAGGTTATCGGCACCCGGGACTCAACAAGGCGAACATCGCCCGGCATTCAGTCGGTATCTGAATGGCCTGGAGCGGCAATCCGCGCGGCGACCGCGTGGTGGGCGCGTCGCGCAATCTCGTTGCGGGTGTCGCTTGACTTTGGATAGATCGGCTCGAGCACGTCGATGCGCGCCTCGAGCCCGTCGAAGGAAAGCACCCGCCACAACGAGGGCCAGAGGCTTTCGTTGTCGATGAACGCCGGCGCCGTGGTCCGCTGCCCTTGCGCATCGTAATAACGCAGTGCGATCGGAACCACCGGACGTTCCATCTGCACGGCGGCCCCCAGCAACCGGGCGTGGAAACGACGCACCATGTGACCGTCGGTGGTCGTGCCTTCGGCAAACACCACCATCTGCCGCCCGTGCACTAGGCCGTTTGCCACCGCCTCGCTCGCCGCCTCGCTCCCCCGACCGCGCTCGATGAACTCGGTGCCACTGAGTTTGGCCAGCCGACCGATCACCGGCCAGCGACGAATCTCGCTCTTGGCGAGAAACACCGTGCCATCGCAGAGCCCGCCCAGCAGTGGAATATCCAGCCAGCTCACGTGATTGGGGAGCCATATACTTCCCCCGCGTGGCAGGTCGGCCAGCCGCTCCAGCCCCTGCACGCGCGCCCGCACCCCCAGCATCGGTGCGACCCCGGCGAGCCAGGCCCTTGCCTGATCGAGACGCACCGCTTCGTCCATTCGGGCAAACTGCCGGCTTCGCCAAAGTCCCGCCACGAAGTAGCGCGCCAGTCGCAGACCGCGGATTACTCCACGCAGGGCGCGTCTCATGCCGACGTCAGTGCTCCCGCGTGTCAGTTTGCGCCCGGGCGACGGCCGCGACGGCCGCCTGCGCGTACTGGGCGCCGGATACGAACGTCAGGAGGGCGGCGATCATCAGCAGCCAGTAGCCGATGAGGTAGACATCGATCACGCCGAACAGTGGGAAGTAGTACAGCAGGAACAGGATGGCGAACATCTGTGCCGTCGTCTTGAGCTTGCCAAGGGACGACACCTTGACCGCCGCACTGATGCCGCGGCTCGCCATCCACTCGCGCAGGGCCGATACGAAGACCTCGCGACCGATGATCACCGCCGTGGCGATCACGATCGGCAGGTCGCCGTCACTGAATACCAGGAGGACCAGTGCCACGGTCACGATCAGCTTGTCCGCCACCGGATCGAGAAAGGCACCGAAGGCCGATTGCTGGTTCCAGCGACGGGCTAGATAGCCGTCGAGAAAGTCGGTCAACGAGGCCAGACCGAAGATCCACGCTGACGCAGGACGCGCGAACTCGGCCGGAGTGAACAGAAACACCACCACCATCAGCGGGATGGCGGCGATTCGCAGCCAGGTGAGCGTCATCGGCAGATTCATGCGTTCGCCTCCCGGCCAGGTGGCCAGATCGCGATGACCTCATTCGATCCCGGCGTGAACCGTTCCAGGGTCAGGTCTTCACCCTCGAGCGAGACCAGCCAACCGGTCTCGCCCCAATCCCCGGTCACCACCCTTGGTCGACCATCGCCAAGACGATGGACCGCGGGGCGATGGGTATGCCCGTGGATCAGCCCATCGGTGCCGGTCCGCTCGAGTATCTCGTCGACCGCCGCGGGGTTAACGTCCATGATGTCCTCGGGCTTGCTCGACGAGGCTGTCCGGCTCTTGTTGCGCAGATCCTCGGCTATCGCGATGCGCTCCGGCAGGGACCTTGCAAGAAAATCGCGCACGAAGCCCGGATCACGCAACTGGGCGCGCATGGCCTGGTAGCCGGCATCGTCGATGCAGAGCTCGTCGCCGTGGGTGAGCAACCAGCGGCGCCCGCCCCGCTCGAGCACGGTTTGATCGGGCAGTTGCGTCGCGCCAATACGCTCGAGCAACTGGCGACCGACAAGGAAATCCCGGTTGCCCGGCTGGAAGTGCACCACGGCCGAGAGGTCGGCAAATCGCTCGAGCCGCTCGGCAATCTCGGGGGCAATCGGCTGATCGTCGCCGATCCAGTAATCGAACAGATCACCGAGGATATAGACCGCCTCGGCATGCTCCGCGCGTTCGAGGAAGGTGTCGAGCAGTGCCAGCGTACGGGGCTCGGGTTTCGCCAGGTGCAGGTCAGCGATGATCAGCGTTTCGGCCATGACCAGGCAGGTCTCCCAGGGTGATCCATTCGGGTAGTCAGTCGGCTCGGCAGGCGTTGGGTCAGTCGATGCGCTCGGCCTTGTCGATCAATACGTCATCGACCGGCACGTCCTGGTGACCGTAGCGCGAACCGGTCTGCAGCGTGGCCATCTTGTCGACCACGTCCATGCCGTCGATCACCTCGCCGAACACGGCGTAACCCCAGCCCTGCGGTGTCTCGGAGGAGAAATCGAGGAAGGCGTTGTCGGCCAGGTTGATGAAGAACTGACTGGTGGCCGAATTCGGATCGGGCGTACGCGCCATCGACAACGTACCGCGCTTATTCTTAAGGCCGTTGTTGGCCTCGTTCTCGATCGGTGCGCGGGTGGGCTTTTGCTCCATATCCGGCGTCAGGCCGCCGCCCTGGACGACGAAGCCCGGGATAACGCGGTGGAAGGTCGTGCCCGCGAAATGGCCCGACTCGACATAGGCAAGGATGTTTTCCACCGTCTTGGGGGCCTTGTCGTCATACAGGCCGATGGTGATGTCACCTAGTCGGGTGGAGAAGCGGATCTTGCTCTTGATGTCACTCATGCGTTTTATCTCGTCTGTCGGGGCCGTTAAACTAACGCCTTTCCCGAAAGCCTGCTTTCAGGGAACACGCCATTTGCAATGCAGAATAGTCTAACGACCTTCGACCCGGAATCGTAGCCAACATGCTCACAATCTATGACAGCGCCGCCCGCGCCAAGCGCGAGTTCACCCCGATCCGTCCCGGCCATGTCGGGATCTACGTGTGCGGGATGACGGTATACGATCGCTGCCATATCGGTCATGCCCGGGTACTCGTCGTCTTCGACATGGTGGTGCGCTACCTCAAGGAGCGCGGTTTCGACGTCAATTACGTCCGGAACATCACCGACATCGACGACAAGATCATCGCCCGCGCCGCCGAGAACGCCGAGTCCATCGAGTCGCTGACCAATCGTTTTATCGAGCTGATGCATCGCGATGCCGAATCGCTGGGCTGCCTGCCACCGACCTCGCAACCGCGAGCGACCGAGAACGTCGACGAGATGATCGCGATGATCACGACACTGATCGACCGCGGCAACGCCTATCGCGCCGACAACGGCGACGTCTATTTCGACGTCTCGACCTTCGCGCGTTACGGCTCGCTTTCCGGGCGCGATCCGGAGGACCTGCGCGCGGGCTCCCGCGTGGCCGTCGACGAGGCCAAGGACGATCCGCTCGACTTCGTGCTGTGGAAGCACGCCAAGGCCGGCGAGCCGCAGTGGGACGCACCCTTCGGCCCGGGCCGACCCGGCTGGCACATCGAGTGCTCGGCGATGTCCACTGACGCGCTCGGCACCACCTTCGACATCCATGGTGGCGGCCATGACCTGATGTTCCCGCACCACGAAAACGAGATCGCGCAGAGCGAATGCGCCACCGGTTGCCACTTCGTCAATTACTGGATGCACAACGGCTTTGTCCGGGTGGACGACGAGAAGATGTCCAAGTCGCTGGGCAACTTCTTCACCATCGAGGACGTGATCCAGCGCTATCACCCCGAAGTGGTGCGCCTCTTTATTCTCTCTAGCCACTACCGCAGCCCGCTCAACTACTCGGACCAACACCTGGACGCCGCCCAGGCCAGCTTGTCGCGCTGGTACAGCGCGCTGAAGAAAGTGCCGGCCAATGCCGAGCCGATCGCCGAGGTCATGGATGCCTTCCATGACGCCATGGACGACGACTTCAACACCCCCAAGGCCATCGCCCTGATCCACGAGCAATTGAGCCTGATGCACAAGATCGGCGAATCCGACAAGGAAGCCGCCGCTCCGCATGCGGCCACCATCAATGCCATGGGCGCGATCCTCAACCTGGGTCAACTCGACCCGGATGTCTTCCTCCACTGGAGTGCCGAAGGCGATCGCGAGGACACCCTCGACGACGCCGACATCAACCAGTTGATCGCCCAGCGTGC
>JAWLFB010000097.1:0-5371 GCA_041685825.1 Guyparkeria sp.
CCGGCAAAGCCGATGGTTTGCGCCCCGGGGAAACTCGTCTCCAGGTGACGGCGGAAGACTTCCGAGCGCACGTCGATGCAGAAAGCTGCCTGGATCGGTGGCCGACCGGCCTCGGACTGACTTCCGGCCGCCTCCCGGAAGTGCCGGATCACCGGATCGCGAAACGCGATTTCCGTGGCCGTGAGCATGACCTCGTCGATCACCGCTTCGTTCTGGGCGGCGGCTATCGCCTCGTGATGGCGCTCGATCTCGCGTTGCCACTCGCGCCGGATGGAGGTGATGTCGGCTGACTTCAGCGCGAGCGCCTCCCAGACCAGTCGCACCGCAAGCAGGTCGGTGAGGTCGTCGCAGGTACCGCCGGTCAGTTCCGCGCCCCATTGGCGGTAGCGGCAGTAGGCGGCCCAGCCGTTGATCGACTTGAGGGCCGCGAACAGGTAGTCCGCGTGCACGGACTCCGGCAACTGCAGCGTCTTGATCGCCCACGCGATGGCGCCGATCGGGTCGCTGGGTACGTCAAGCAGATGTCGGCGAGCCTCGCCCAAGCCGGCAGCGCGGGCGCTACGGTCGATCAGCGTGTACTCACGCCAGGCCCCATACAGGGACTCCGTCGTGGCGGGTGTGCCCCAGATCGCCTGGCCGCGGTCAAAGTGCGCCGCGAGGAAGTGGCTAATCTGGTCGACGACGAAGCACGAGATCGGTGCCGAACCGGGGCGGTCGAGGGCCTCGACCAGCATGGGGACCGGGGTGCTCGCCACCCGGGGGGATTCCAATGCGTTAATGACTGTCTCGACGGCCACCGGGTGGCCCAACTGAACGACGGCCCGCTCGATGTGATCGCGCGTCAGGCGACCGTCGGCCCAGCGCTCGGCGTACCACTTGTGGTCCATGGCGGTGCGCTCGCCGGCGATCGCGCCAAGATAGCCGCTCGCCTCACTGAACGACTGGTCGATCAGGCCAAGGTAGGGATTGACCGCGACGAACGAGTCCAGCGGCCATAGCGGGGCGATCTTGCGACCGGCCGCGTCGGCCAGTTGGCGAATGTGGTCGAGATCGAGAGGCTCTCGCATCTCGTCGGCTTGTACGTTGGTCTGCTGTGCGTGTGTTGCCAGAGTCATGGCAGGGTCCTCCCCGTAGATAACCCGCGGATCAGTATTGGGTAGTGGTGACGGGCGTCTGCGCCTTTAGTACGTCATGCCGTGACCGGTGCTGTCCGACCTTGTTCGGCCACAGACGGTGCGCGGCGCGCTCGACCAGCAGGTCGACGTACAGCCCGTTGTACAGGTGCACGAACAGCCCCTTGCGGCCTGCGCCGTTGAAGTGATCGCGGCCGGGACCTTGTAGCCAGGCGAGGAACAGGAAACTGATGGTGGTCAGCGCCAGCATCAGGCCGTAGGCCGGCGTCAGGGTGTCCGGGATCGCGGCGACCGTTGGGCCGAACAGGCTCACGAATGCCTCGTGCAGCGCGAAATAGACCGCCGCCATGATCGCGGCCAGTCCCGCGGCCCGGGCAATGCCGGCGCCGGTCGGCGCGATTGTGATCGCCTTGAGTACCAGTTGCGCCACGGCCAGGGCAACGATCGCAACCAGGGCGATCAGGGCCGGCTCGTGGCTGACCTTCAGGCCGAGCACGGCGGCCATTACCGTGGTTAATCCCAGGCTGGCGACGATCGTGACCAACCAGGTGCCGATGGCGACGCGACGACGCGCGGCGGGCTTGGGCTGGCGCAGCTGGTCGGGGATGCTGCCCGCCGCGAGGAAGGCATGGGCCTTGTAAAGCGAGTGGCCGACCAGGTGCAGCAGCGCCAGAGCGAACAGGCCCAGTCCCAGCTCGAGCAGCATGAAGCCGAGCTGGCCTGTGGTCGACCAGGCGAGCGAGGACTTCACCGCCGTTTGCGTGAGCATCACCAGGGAGGCGATAACCAGCGTTACGAGGCCGACGATAGCGAGCAGGAATAGAGCACTGCCCTGGGCCAAGAGAAACTCGCTGGTACGCAGCACGATGATCGCACCGCTGTAGACGATGCCCGCGTGCATCAGCGCCGAGACCGGGGTGGGAGCCTCCATGACCTGCAACAGCCAGCCGTGGAACGGGAACTGGGCACTCTTGAGGATCGCGGCGAGCACGATCAGGAAGGCCGCCAGGTGCATGCCGGCCGGCATGGCGTCTTGGCCATTGGCCCAGTCGGCAATCGCGTCGAACTGCAGGCTGCCGACCTGGTGACCGATCAGGAGCGTGGCGGCCACGAGACAGGCGTCGGCGGTGCGGCTGAACAAGGCTTTCTTGTGCGTTGCCATGGCCGCCCGCGGGCGGTCCGGATAGAAGAGCAGCAGCTTGTGCAGCGAGAATCCGGTCAGGATGATCGCGAGCGTGAACAGCGCCAGGTTGGCGGAGATCACGACAACCAGGAAAAAGCCGGCGGTCAGCGTCAGCAGGCGGAAGAAGCGCGCCTGTTGTGGATCGCCGTCGAGGTACTTCTCGCTGTAGCGGGCGATGAGGGTGACGACCAGCGCGACCAGCACCGCCAAGGCCATGGTGAGCTGGTCGACCTGGATCGAGAGCGCCAAGGCGCCGATGTCGCCCGGCAAAGGCAGGGCGGCGACGGTCAGCGGCCCGCGGTCTCCGGCGAGGAAGACGAGTGTTGCGGCGATGGCCAGCCCAAGGGCGCCGATCGAAGCCAAGCGTACCCGCGCGCGGTAAAGACGAGCCGTCTCGACACCACCGGTGGTTCCTGGAATCGCCACGATGAGCAGGAGAAGCGGCATCAAGGCGAGCAGGGTGCCGGCAAGTGGCCAGTTGGTCAGTGTGTTCATGGTCTTCCTCCGGTCGGGCTAGTGGTTCGGGTCCGCTCGCGAAATCGGGGCGGTCCCGCCGGCAGAACAAACGGTAGTGGTGCGCCAGATCGATCACCAATACGAATTCCTGAATCAACCCATTGGTTATAATCTATGCCAACATTTCCGCCGGGCATTTGGGGCAATGGCTGCCCGATTCTGACCCGAAAAATCCAATCCAACGGCCGCCATGGCGGGGATTCGGCGGAGTATTGACTCACGCCGATGCGTTTTCACTGTTTCTTCTATGGATAGTCTTTTATCAATGGAATGTATCGAAAATTCCAATGCGGGCGATCGATATCCCCGCGGCAAGGATCGTCGCCTGCGATGGGAATCGAACCGTCGCACACCCGGTTCGACCTTGAGGTCGGCGTTGCATAGAATTCGATCTATGCGAGAGGTGAGAAACAGGAAGGAGAGAGATGATGGCTGACGAGAACCGGCAATCGGAGGCGCGTTATCTCTTGCGGCGGGCGACCTTGCGACAGATCGAGATCGTCGAGGCGGTCGCCCGGCTGGGGAGTTTTACCCGGGCGGCCGAGGAGCTTTTTCTGACCCAGCCCACGGTGTCGGCCCAGGTCAAGAGCCTCTCGGAAACGGTTGGCATGCCGCTATTTGAGCAGATCGGTCGCAAGATCTATCTCACGGATGCCGGTAATCGGGTCGCGCGCGGCTGTCGTGACGTGATCGATACGCTGTCCAACCTCGAGATGTCGCTTAACGATCTCAAGGGATTGAAAAAGGGTCGGCTGCGCCTGTCGGTAATCACGACGGCCAAGTACTTTGCGCCGCTGGCGATGGGGGACTTTGCCAAGCAGTTCCCGGATATCGACATGGAGCTCAAGGTCTCCAATCGCGACACCCTCCTTAAGCGCATCGAGGACAACCTCTCCGACCTCTACATCGTCGGTCACGTGCCCGACAGCGGATTGGATCTCGAACTGATTCCGTTTGCCCCCAATCCGCTGGTGGTGATCGCCCACCGTGACCATCCACTGGCCCGCGAGCATCGGATTCCGCTTGAGAGGATCGCCGAGGAGCCGTTCATCATGCGCGAGCCGGGCTCGGGTATCCGCAACAAGATCGAGGAACATTTCGCCCAGCATGGGCTGAAGCTTAGGCAGCGGCTGGTGCTGGAAGGGCCCGAGTCGATCAAGCACGCGGTCGTGGGGCAACTGGGCATTTCGGTCGTCTCCGAGCACGCCCTGAACCTGGAGAGCGAGGCTGGTCCGCTGGTCAAGCTGGACGTGGAGGGCTTCCCGCTGCAACGCCAGTGGAACATCGTCTACCCACGCGGCAAGGCCCTGTCGGTGATCGCACGCGAGTTTCTCGTCTTTCTCAAGGAACACGGCGGTGATTATCTCAAGATTGGCTGAGTGGCGCCGGAAGAGTGCTCTAGCGTTCGCCAAGGCAAGAGTCGAGAAAGTGGGCAGTCAGGGAGGAACGGAATGACTCGACGCCAATCGTTGCCCGTCCGCGTCATCACGGTCGAGGAGGTTGTCGCCGGTGCCGACCGCCTGGCGCGGATAGTGCGCGCGAGCGGTTATCAACCCGATACCGTGATCGCGGTGGCCCGAGGCGGGTTCATGCCCGCCCGTTTCGTCTGCGATTTCCTGGGCCTCTCGCGTTTGATGACCGTCAAGGTGCAGCATTACGCGGCCGGCGCACACGCCGGTGCGGAGGCGCGGGTCACCGTCCCTCTGGGCAGTGCGATCGAGGGCGAGCACGTGCTGGTCGTCGATGATGTCAACGACAGTGGCAAGACTCTGCAGGCCCTGCGCCCGTACCTCGACGATCTCGGCCCGGCTTCGGTTCGTACCGCGGTATTACATGAAAAACACGTGACGGCGTGCCCAGCGGACTTCGTCGCGGAGTCCATCAAGCAATGGCGTTGGATCCTCTACCCGTGGGCGGTGGTCGAGGATGTCGGCCAGTTCCTGCGCGACATGCAGCCAGTGCCGGTAAACCGCGAGGAGGCCATGTCCCGGCTGAATGCTGAGCATGGCCTGGAATTGGACGATGTTGAGTTCGACCGCGTGCTGTTCTTCGGCGGGCTTCGCCTCGACCAGGACTAGGTGGCCGGGCGGCGAGGGCTCAATACGCCACTTCTCGCACCTGCTGGACCCGGTCGGGTGGCCCGATCAATTCGACCAGCCCCTCGTACGTGGCCAGTAGCTCGTGGCAGACCGAACCGTCCGCCGTGCACAGGACCGGCGAGTGTCGGCCGCCGTGGCAATGCGAGCACCGGCAGGGGTGCACGTGGTGACGCCACGTTGGGTGGGGGGCCGTTGCCCGGAGTTTAGCCTCCAGTTCAGCCCCCAAGGCCGCCGGTCGCGGCGAGCATGCCCTGGGTGATCAGGGCGCCGGTGGACAGCAGCAGTCCCGCCCAGGGGATCCATCGAGGCACGTTCGGCACGTCCTCGGGCTGGCCGCGACGCTTGAGGACGATCAGCGAGGCGTTCACCGTGACGAAGACGGCCAGCATGATCGCGCTGGTGAGGTTCGCCAGGGTCGCCAGTGGCAGGAAGAGTGCCAG
>JAWLFB010000034.1:0-21817 GCA_041685825.1 Guyparkeria sp.
GAAGCAGCTTCTTCGCCTGATGATCCATTCGTTGTACTCCAACCCGGAGGTTTTCCTCCGCGAACTGATCTCGAATGCCTCGGATGCCTGCGACAAGCTGCGTTTCGAGGCGCTGGCCGATGACGGGCTCTACGAGGACGACAAGGACCTGCGCGTGCGGGTGTCCTTCGATGCCGACAACAAGACGGTCACCATCGATGACAACGGCATTGGCATGAACCACGAGGAGGTGGTCGAGCATATCGGCACCATCGCCCACTCGGGTACCAAGGCCTTCCTCGAGCAGCTCGAGGCCGACAAGCAGAAGGACGCCAACCAGATCGGCCAGTTCGGCGTTGGTTTCTACTCAGCCTTCATCGTCGCCGATCACGTCGAGTTGATCACCCGTCGCGCCGGCGTCGGCGCCGAGCACGGGGTGCGCTGGACCTCGAACGGCGAGGGCGAGTACACCATCGAGACGGTCGAGAAGCTCGAGCGTGGCACCCGCATCGTCCTGCACCTGCGCGAGGACCAGCAGGAGTTCGCCGACGACTTCCGCCTGCGCTCGGTGATCCGCAAGTACTCGGATCACATCAACTTCCCCGTCCAGATGTGGGTGCCACCCAAGACCGACAAGGACGAGGACGGCAACGAGACCGAGACCCCGGGCCACTGGGAGACCGTCAACGATGCCAATGCGCTATGGACCCGGTCGAAGAGCGATATCTCCGACGAGGAATACACTGAGTTCTACAAGCACGTCTCGCACGATTGGGAGCCGCCGCTGGCTTGGGCGCATAACCAGGTCGAGGGCAAGGTCGAGTACACATCCTTGCTCTACATCCCCAAGCGCGCGCCGTTCGACCTGTTCGAGCCGGAGCAGAGCCATGGCGTCAAGCTGTACGTCAAGCGCGTGTTCATCATGGACGACGCCGACAAATTGATGCCGCGCTACCTGCGCTTCGTGCGCGGCGTGATCGACTCGGCCGACTTGCCGTTGAACGTCTCGCGCGAGATCCTGCAGTCCAACCGAGTGCTCGACACCATCCGCTCCGGCTCGGTCAAGCGCGTGCTCTCGATGCTGGAGAAGATGGCAAAAAACGAGCCGGAGAAATTCGCCGAGTTCTGGCAGACCTTCGGTCGCGTGCTGAAAGAGGGTACCGGCGAGGACTTCGCCAACAAGGAGAAGATTGCCGGCCTGCTGCGCTTTGCATCCACGAAAGGCGAGGGTGGCGAGGAGACCGTTTCGCTCGCCGACTACATCGAGCGGATGCCCGAGGACCAGGACGAGATCTACTACATCATCGCCGATTCCTATCAGGCGGCAATCGCCTCGCCGCACCTAGAGATCTTCCGCAAAAAAGGCATCGAGGTGCTGCTGCTATCCGATCGGGTCGACGAGTGGGTTATGGCGCACCTGACTGAGTTTGACGGCAAGACCTTGAAATCGGTCACCAAGGCGAAGATTGACGTTGACGAGGAAGACGAGTCCGAGGAGGAGAAGCAGGAGCATCAGGCGCTGATCAAGCGACTCAAGGAGACTTTGGGCGACGAGGTGAAGGACGTGCGCCGTTCACGGCGGCTGGTCGAGTCCCCGGCGTGTCTGGTGACCGACGATGGCGATGTCAGTCTGCACTTGCAGCGCATCCTCGAACAGGCCGGGCAGTCGATGCCCGAGAGCCGGCCGATCCTTGAGGTCAATCCGGATCACCGCCTTCTTCAGCAAGCCGATAAGGAGTCGGACGATGCGCGCTTCGCTGACATCGCCCATGTCCTCTACGGGCAAGCAATGCTCGCCGAGGGCGGCAAACTGGCGGATTCGGCCGAGTTCGTCAGCCGGTTGAACCGGCTGCTCGCCTGACGGTCAAGAAAGTCGTTGCCCCTGACAGACCCCCGGGAACCTGAAGTGACCCTGAAAGTTGGACACCAATCCAACTGACAGGGGTCACTTCAAACCTTCGGGGGTCTTTCTTTTTGGGTGACGGGTCGTGATGTGTACGCAGTCGGTTGGAGCGTTTCCGGCCAGTCCTGGGTATGCCTAGCTAACGCCGGGTAGGCCCCCCGGGAATGTTTGGTTTTTCTGCGTCCATTAGCATGCGATACTTGCACGATTTACCGGCTTGGATTCTTCGATCTTGGTTCAGCAACGCACACTCCGAAATACCATCCGCGCCACGGGGATCGGTCTGCACACCGGCGAGCAGGTCCGTTTGACTCTGCGTCCGGCGCCCGCTGGCAGCGGCATCGTCTTTCACCGGGTCGATCTAGGCAATGATGCGACGATCCCGGGTCATGCCTTTAATGTCGGCGAGACCCAGTTGTCCACCACGCTGGTTCAGGACGGGGTGAAGATCTCTACGGTCGAGCACCTGATGTCCGCGCTTGCCGGTCTAGGTATCGACAACTGCGTTGTCGAGATCGACGGCCCGGAAATGCCGATCATGGATGGCAGCGCCAGCCCGTTCGTCTTCCTGATCCAGTCGGCAGGCATCGAAGAGCAGGACGCCCACAAGCGTTTCATCCGCATCCTCGAGCCGGTCGAAGTGGTCGACGGCGATCGCTGGGTGCGCTTCGACCCGCACGAAGGCTTTCGCGTGGCGATGTCGATTGACTTCAATCACCCGGTGCTCGACAAGTCTGCGCGCTTGGCAGAGATCGACTTCTCGTCGACCAGCTTCGTCAAGGAGGTCGCGCGAGCCCGGACATTCGGTTTCATGAGCGATCTTGAGATGATGCGATCGCGCAATCTGGCGCTGGGTGGTTCGGTTGACAACGCTATCGTGGTCGGCGAAGAACATATCCTGAACGAGGATGGCCTGCGCTACGGTGATGAGTTCGTCAAGCACAAGATCCTTGATGCCATCGGCGATCTCTACCTGCTCGGCTGCAGCGTGATCGGCAGCTTCACCGGCCACAAGTCGGGGCATGCCCTGAACAACCAGTTACTGCGCGCGCTGCTTGCCCAGAAGTCGGCCTACGAGGTGGTGACCTTCGAGAACGAGGAGCCGCCTCCGGTCTCGTTCTCCCGCCCGGCGGCGCAAGTCGCCGAGTGAGCAGCGCATAGGAAGCTGTATAAGAAAAGTTCATCGCACTTCCGTGTGCAAAGCACAGA
This sequence comes from Guyparkeria sp., assembly GCA_041685825.1. GTDB lineage: Bacteria > Pseudomonadota > Gammaproteobacteria > Halothiobacillales > Halothiobacillaceae > Guyparkeria. Next base: position 3,092 of record JAWLFB010000034.1, read on the forward strand.
AAAGTGACGGCAGCTAATCAGGCTAGGCTTGGTTCAGACCAATCAATTCAAAAAAGCCACAAAGAGGCTGCCACCATTTCAGAGGCTAATCGGTCCGGCCTGTTCTGGGTCGGCTTTCGTGTCGACTCCTATGAATTGAAGGACTCTAACCAGCTCCATTTCTGGCTCGTCCGGGATCCCGCTCGATCCCGTCTTCAGCAATTGTGAGCACGGCATGTATCTGGTCCGGGGCGTGTATCCGACTGCGGCCGGCTGCCGCGTGACGTGCCGGAGGGGGACGGCAACGTTATCAGACGCCTCCTAACGGACGATTTCGTCCTGGGGTAGAACCCGGCGCGGAACAGATCTCCAGCGGTGCGGACAATAGCGGGAGTGAGGGGATTCCGTGTCAGTTAACCCTTTAAAATCTCAGCTCCTTTCTGATCGATTTCTCTCATTCATGTCCCGATGCGATATTCACGCCCAGTAAGATTAATTCCAAAAGGAATAGTCTGTGCGTCCGGTGTGTTGAAAAGTTATGCCAATGTTCGTGCCTTGTATGTCCGTGACCGCCTTACGCTGGACGTGTTGCCAGCCGAGGCTTGTGACGAAGCCGTCTGAGCCAATATGTCCATGAGGGGTTTTCAGTAATGTTTTCCAAGATTCGGCAATGGTTTGGCCGACGGGTTCCCGACGATGCTCGGGGCGATAGGGGCGCCAGCCGCTCTGATAGCCCGGGCGAGCAAGGCAATGGGTTGTTAGCAGATGACCGGAGCGATCAGTTGATGGATGGCCGGGATATTGCCCATTGGTATGGCTCCATGTTGTTCGCGGCAGGCTGCTATACCGAAGGAAGCCTCACGGATGACGAGTGGACGTGGCTTCGTGATTGGCGCGAACTGGTTTTGAAGCGCGATGAATCGTTTGCCAACCTTGTCCCGCGTTTGCCTGTCGTGATGCCCAAACTCATGGCTGCTCTGCGTGATCCGGAGAATGTCGATCTAAAGGGTGTCGCGTACCTCATCGAGTCGGACCCGGTGCTGTCCGCGAATGTGTTGAAAGTGGTCAATAGCCCTGCGATGCGAGGGGGTGGGGAGGATATCGACAGCATCCCGCATGCAGTGACGCGTATGGGGTGCAACAACCTACGGGAGGTTATTTCTGCCGCCATCGCCACTCCACTCTATGATTTTCGGCGGGATGTACGACTCAATGATCAGGCGCTCCGCTCTATTTGGCCACAAAGCTTAAAGGTCGCAACGAACGTGAAAGCTGGTGCCGGCCTTGCCGGGATGCCCGATTGTGGCTTCGCGCTCTATCTGGCTGCGTTGTCCCACACGACCGGCCTTATGGTGCTCTTGCGAGGGTTCAAAAAACTTCAAAGTACCCACGTGTCGTCTGAGTTTGTTGCCGAGTTGGAGCAACTCGCAAGAAATGTCTCAACGAAGGTCGCGAGAGGATGGGAATTTGACGAGGAGGCGGTGGCAATCCTTGAAGCCTGGGCGGAGGGAAGGGTAGGAGCTTCGAGCGTTACCCTGCTGTCACATGCCATCGAATTTGGTCGCGTCCATCACTTATGCGCTCTCGGCCATTTCGACCTTAATACTTGTGAAAGGTACCGCGGCACATTGCCTGAGTACGCATGTGGATGGAGCTGTGGAATCGAGCGGTAATTCGATCTGGATGCTTTTATCCGATGAGCCTGTGATCTGTCGGTAGCGAACCGGTAGCGTGCCCATGAAGTGTGTAAAGCAGGTGAGATGAGAAGGCCATCGTGGCCCTTCGTTAAAGGTGCAGTTGAGCCATGACAACGACGAAGGAAAATCCCGATGGGTTACATGAGCATGGCATTGAACGAGCTGCATGAGAAGCGGGAGGCGCCCCCGGATTTCCTGCGTGAAACGCTGACTTTCCTGCTCCAGAAGCTGATGGTGCAGGAGGTCAACGGGCGCTGCGGTGCCGAACAGCATGCCTGTTCGGACGATCGCATCACACATGGGAACGTATACCACATTCGCCTTGTTTAGACCCGTCTGGCCCGGGGCAACCTGAAATCACCCAAGCTCGGTGAGGGCAGCTATTACCTGGCGAATCCCAGCGCCACCGCATGAGCGAGAAGGCGCTAACTGCTTTTGGTGCATCACTTCGATACCGTCGAGGAATTCCGGCAAGCCCTGCTGGATTTCAAGCAGACCTACAACAGCGAGTGGCTGCTAGAACGGCATCGGCGCAGGACGCCGAGCGCGGTGCGGCGAGAGGCCAACAGTCAGCCGCTCTCGGATGCTGCCTAAATTGGTGCAAATCAGCGCCCAAGAATTCGGGGGCTTTACACGCCGACCATGGATCGGATCGACGAGGCAATCGGCATCGGTAACACCCACGGCGAGGTTGCCGACAAGTTCGAGCACTTCAGGCTGACCGCTGAACCGGGCCAAGCCGTGGCGGCGCCCCGTGTGGTGGAATGTCCCGCCCATTTCGAATGGCGGCTTGTCGATGACCGGCTGGTGGATGGTCAAAATTTCGTCGTCTTCGAGGTCGTCCGCTCCAACGTCGCCCCCGTGCCGGCCTACCCCAAAACTCTTTACTACACCGGTGATGGTGTGCTCAGGGTGGCCGGTCAGACCATCGAATTCAGTGAGCAGTTCTTGCCCTAGATGCTCTGACCATGGCTCCATGCAGCAGGACGGCCGCGCCGGTTGCCGTGGTGGATCAGTCCGGCGTCGGCTTGATTGCCCGGGAAAGTCGCTCTAATGCCCGCGCGAGATCGCTGCCAGGTTGTGCCTCGGCCAGATAGTGTAGTGCCAGGCTGCCCGCCTGAGAGGCCGGCCGATCAGGGTTGCGAGGTCTGGGTCTTGCCGGGACTCCGGCCGTGGTGATCCGCACGCGAATGCTCGCCGGGCGCGGCGCGCCCGGGTGTGCCTCAAGCGCCTTGTGCAACCGGGCAAGTAGGTCGGGGGCCTCGAAACGAAATCGGCTGGCGACCGCCGCACTGGGAACGCCAATGGTCAGCGTCTGCTCGTTCACATTAAGCACCTGCACGCTCATCCCTGAGCGGCCCGACACCAAGCCATCGACGATGGCTTGGTATCCCCGGATCAGGGCCACCCGGTCAAGAATGCCGGCTAGCGTGGGATTGTTTAGGCGGTAGCGTTCGAGATTCATCGCGCGGCCTTTCGTGGCGGGGTTGTGACGGGCGCGTGACACGGCCCACCGCCTATCATTATCCACGCATCTGCCGTAAGATTCAGCGCATTTGCCAAGGAACTGCCCGCGGATTCGGTCCGCCACCTTTTCGGCTCGCCGAGCCCTCCGATAGGTTGCGTCTCGCGCGGCCGCCGAGGCGCTTGACGAGCTCGGTGGTTCCTCACTTTTCGCGCGCCGCATTGGCGTGGTTTGTCGAAACACGGGATAGGACATGATTGGATCGCTTGCAGCAAAGGTTTTCGGTACGCGCAATGACCGTCAGGTCAAGAAGCTCAGGAAACGCGTTACGGAGATCAATGCCCTCGAGGAGGCGACCCAGGCGCTTTCCGACGACGAGCTGAAAGGGCGCACCGAGGAGTTCCACCAACGCTGGGCCGATGGCGAGAGCCTTGATTCCATGCTGCCCGAGGCCTTTGCCGTCTGCCGCGAGATGAGTCGGCGCGTGATGGGCATGCGACACTTCGACGTGCAGCTGATCGGCGGCATGGTGCTCCACGAGGGCAAGGTCGCCGAGATGAAGACCGGCGAGGGCAAGACTCTGGTCGCCACCCTGGCCGTCTACCTCAACGCCATCACGAAAAAGGGCGTGCATGTGGTGACGGTTAACGACTATCTCGCTCAGCGGGACGCTGAATGGATGGGGCGTGTCTATAACGCACTCGGCCTGACCGTGGGCACGGTGGTGCCGGGGATGGACGGGCGCGCCAAACGCGATGCCTATTACTGCGACGTCACCTACGCGACCAACAACGAGCTCGGCTTCGACTACCTGCGCGACAACATGGCGTTCTCCGCCGAGCAGATCATGCAGCGCGAGCCGGTCTTCGCGATCGTCGACGAGGTCGATTCGATCCTGATCGACGAAGCGCGCACGCCGCTGATCATCTCCGGCCCGGCCGCGGACTCCTCTGAAACCTACCACACCATCAACGGCCTGATCCCCGAGCTCAAGCGCCAGGTGCGAGAGGAGCCCAAGGACGACGAGCCGCCGTTGACCGACGAGGAACGCGGCGACTTCACCGTCGACGAAAAGAACAAGCAGGCCTTCCTCACCGAGCAGGGCTTCGACAAGGCCGAGTCATTGCTGATCCAGGCCGGCCTGCTTGAGGAAGGGGAGTCGCTATACGACTCGCACAACATCATGCTGCTCTCGCACCTGACCTCGGCTTTGAGGGCGCACGCGATCTACAAGCGCAACGTCGACTACATCGTCAAGGGCGACGACGTGATCATCGTCGACGAGTTCACCGGCCGGACGCTGGCTGGTCGCCGCTGGTCGGAAGGCCTGCACCAAGCCGTGGAGGCGAAGGAAGGGGTGACGATCAAGCCCGAGAACCAGACACTCGCCTCGATTACCTTCCAGAACTACTTCCGTCTCTACCCCAAGCTTGCCGGCATGACCGGTACGGCGATCACCGAGGCGCGCGAGCTGGGCGAGATCTACGGCCTGGACGTGATCCAGATCCCGACCAACCGTCCGATCCAACGGATCGACCACGGTGACCTGGTCTTCCTGACCGCCCAGGAAAAATACGGGGCAATCACCAAGGACGTGCAGGCGGCTCGCGATCGAGGTCAGCCCACCTTGGTGGGTACCGCCTCCATCGACGCTTCCGAGATCGTTTCCGAGGCGCTGCAGAAAGACGGCATCCCGCACAACGTCCTCAACGCCAAGAATCACCTGAGCGAGGCGGAGATCATTGCCGAGGCCGGGCGTCCCGGTGCGGTGACCATTGCCACGAACATGGCCGGCCGCGGCACCGACATCGTGCTGGGCGGCAACCTCGAGCAGGAACTGATCGAGCTCGGACCGGATACCAGCGAGGAAGAACGGCAGCAGGTCGAGGCCTCGTGGAAGCAGCGCCACGAGGCGGTGCTCGAATCCGGCGGTTTGCACGTGGTGGGCACAGAGCGTCACGAATCCCGGCGGGTCGACAACCAGTTGCGCGGCCGCGCCGGCCGTCAGGGCGACCCGGGTTCGACGCGGTTCTTCCTCTCGCTGGAAGACAGCCTGATGCGGGTGTTTGCCTCCGATCGCGTCTCCGGGTTGATGAAGAAGCTCGGCATGAAGTCGGGCGAGGCGATCGAGCACCCGTGGGTGTCACGCGCCATCGAGAACGCCCAGCGAAAGGTCGAGGGCCACAACTTCGACATGCGCAAGCACCTGCTCGATTACGACAACGTCGCCAACGAGCAGCGCAAGGTGATCTACGAGCAGCGCCGTGCCGTCATGGCCACCACCGACACCACTCCGATCATCGAGTCGATGCGTCGCGAGGTGCTGGCCGACCGGTTCCGTCGTTACGTGCCCTTCGGTGCGCTCGAGGAGATGTGGGACGTCAAGGGCCTGACCGCGCACCTCAAGGAAGACTTTGGTCTCGACCTGCCGATCCAGAAGTGGCTCGATGAGGACGACGACCTACACGACGAGACGTTGCTGGAGAAGATCATCGACACCGCCCAGCGCCATTACGTGGCCAAGGAAAAGCTGGTGGGCGAGCACAACCTGCGCCAGTTTGAGAAGGGAGTGCTGCTGCAGGTGCTCGACGCGCAATGGAAGGATCACCTGGCGGCGATGGACTACCTGCGCCAGAGCATCGGGCTGCGCGGCTACGCGCAGAAGAACCCGACGCAGGAATACAAGCGCGAAGCCTTCGAGATGTTCGGCAAGATGCTCGACGACATGAACTACGAGATCGTCCGCACGCTGACCCGCTTGCAGATCGCTGCCCCCGAGGGCATGGAGCAGGGCGATATCACCTCGATGCTCGACGAGCTGATCGACAATCCCCGCGTTGACCCCAGCCAGTTGCGTACTCGCCACGAGTCGGTCTCGACGTTCGCCGAGCCCGAGGAGCCGGTCGCCCCTGCTCGCCCGTCGGGGCAGGCCGAGACCGATCGTGAGGCACCCACCCGCCCGGTGCGTCGGGAAAACCCCAAGATCGGTCGTAACGATCCGTGCCATTGCGGTTCGGGCAAGAAGTTCAAGCACTGCTGCGGCAAGCTCTGAGGGCGGTCTGCCCGCCCCGAAACATCTGATCAGGAGACAAGGAATGAAACGTCTGATTCTTGCCGTGGTGGTCGTGCTGGTAGCGATCCTGGCCGCAGCCCCTCTCGTCACCGGGCACGTGATGGAGAGCACGCTGTCCGAGGTCGAAGGCTTTCCGGGCACGCGTGACGCTCTGGAACTCGAGGTGACCGACTACCAGCGCGGCTATTTCGAGTCCCGTGCCGAGTCCGAGTTGCTGATGCGTCTGCCTGAGCAGGAGCCGGTGCGCGTGACGCTCACGCATCGCATCAACCAGTTGCCGGGCCTCGATGGGCGGTACGCCACCGTCCATACCACGTGGGAGCCGACTGACGCCGAACTGCGCGACGAACTGGCCGAGGTGTTCGGTGACGATGCCGAGTTCACTCTTGCCACCGCCCTCTACCCGACCGGCTCCAGTCATTCGACCGGCCGCATCCCGGCGGTCGAGGGTGACGGTGCCGATTTTTCGGGGGCGGAAATCGAACTCGGCACAACGGCCGCTGGTCGCTTCGATTATCGCCTCGAAGGCGAGCGGCTAGCGGTCGACGACGAGTCCAGTTCGGCGATGGTTACCGAGGGGTTGCGCTTGATTGCCTCCGGGCAGGTCGCCCAGGATGGCTTCGTTTGGAACAGTGAAGGCCGGTTCGAGATCGATCGCCTCGAGATTGCCGAGGCCAACGGGCAGGGTCGGGTCGAGGATTTCATACTGCGGTTCGATTCGGCGCGTGACGAGGATCAGTGGGGCTTCGCTGTTGCCTACGAGGTCGGTGAAGCGGTCATCGAAGGCGAAACCTTCCGTGATGCCGAGATGCGGCTTGCTATCGATCGTCTCGATGCTGCTGCGGTGCGCGCCCTGGTCGAGCGCATGGAGACCCTCCAGGACCTCGCGGCGCGCGGCGCGGCAATCGACCAGGCCCTCAGCGATGCCGTGGTCGCCGAAGTGCCCGCTTTGATGAGTCATGGGCCGCGCGTTGCGCTCGAGCCGTTGCGCACCACCACCGCCGAGGGCGACACCGAGATCACGTTTGCCGCCGAACTGCCGGCCGGCGTGAGCAAGGGTGAGTCCAACCCGATGATGTGGATGGCTATGCTCAGTGCTTTGGTGATCGAGGGCCGCCTAGAGGTGCCGCTCGCCTTGGTTGAGAAGTCGGTGGCGGCGCGTGGGCAGCATGTCGGTCTCGTCGAGGAGCAGCTTGCACCGTTGGTCGCACAGGGCTGGGTCAGCGTCGAGGACGGCGTGGTCACGACCACCGTCGACTTTCGGCAGGGGAACCTTCAGCTCAACGGTACCTCGGCCAATCAGTTGCTGAACATGGCCTTCGGCAGTTGAGCCGCGCAGCGATTCAGGAGAACACGTAATGAGCGTGGGTTTGACCGCCCCGGTAGCCGGAGAATTGCAGCCCATCCCCGGCATTCGCATCGGGATCACACAGGCCGGTCTGCGCAAGGCCAATCGGGATGACCTAGCCGTGATACTGCTGCCCGAAGGCGCGACGATGTCCGGAGTTTTCACGCAGAACCGCTATTGCGCGGCTCCGGTGATCATGTGCCGCGATCGCCGTGAAAGTGACGTCGCCCCGCGGGCGCTGGTGATCAATACCGGCAATGCCAATGCCGGCACCGGGGTCGATGGCATGGCCCGTGCCGAGTCGGTCTGTCACACGCTCGCCCACCGCCTCGGGTGTGATGATCGGGCCGTCTGGCCGTTTTCTACCGGCGTGATCATGGAGACCCTTCCGTCCGAGAAGATCATTGCCGCGCTGCCGGCGGCGGTTGCCGAGGCCGTCGAGGACAACTGGCTGCGCGCCGCCTCGGCGATCATGACCACCGACACCATCCCCAAGGGGCGCTCGCTGACCCGCCTGATCGGCGGGGCCTCGGTGACCATCACCGGCATCGCCAAGGGGTCGGGGATGATTCATCCCAACATGGCGACCATGCTCGGCTACATGGGGATTGACGCCCAAGTGCCCAAGCCGGTGCTGCAAGTAATGCTCGACGAGGTCACGCAGGAGAGCTTCAACCGGGTGACCGTCGACGGTGACACCTCCACCAACGATGCCTTCATGCTGATCGCCAACGGGCGAGAAGGTAGCCTCGAGATCAACGGTACCGACGATCGCAATTACGCGCCGTTGCGCGATGCCGTCGCCGAGGTGGCAGTCTTCCTCGCCCAGGCCCTGGCGCGTGACGGCGAGGGTGCAACCAAGTTCGTCACCATCGAGGTCAGCGGCGGACGCGACCGGGCTGAGTGCCGTCTGGTGGGCAAGGCCATCGCCCACAGCCCGCTGGTGAAGACCGCGCTGTTTGCCTCCGACCCCAATCTCGGGCGAATTCTCGCCGCAGTAGGTTATGCTGGTATCGACGATCTGGATGTCGGCAGTGTCAGCCTGTGGCTGGGCGACGTGCGCGTGGTGGTCGAGGGCGGACGCGACCCCGATTACGTCGAGGCGGATGCGGCGGCGGTGATGGCCAAGCCCGAGATCATCATGCATATCGATCTCGGCCGCGGCTCGGCCGTCGATCAGGTCTGGACCTGCGACTTCTCCTACGACTACGTCAAGATCAACGCCGAGTACCGTTCCTGATCGTGGTGGACCTACCGCGGACCGATATTGTCCTTGGTCTCCTTCGCGAGCCGGACGGTCGCGTCTGGGCGGAGCTCCGTCCAGACGGGAAGCATCTGGCCGGTTTGCGTGCCTTCCCAGGTGGCAAGCGCGTTGATGGCGAGACCCCGCGAGCCGCGCTCGTGCGAGAGCTCGACGAGGAAATCGGTATCCGGGTGCAGCGTGCCCGCCGGCTGATCACGCTTGACTGGGATTATCCCGACCGCCACCTGCGACTGATCGGCTTCGAGGTCACCGCCTGGGCGGGTTGGCCCCGCTCGGTCGAGGGGCAGGCCCTGCTCGCCGAACCGCTTGATCGGGACACTCGGGGGGACTGGCTGGCCGCGATGCCGTCGGCCAATCGCGGGCTGGTCAACGCGCTGGTCCTGCCGCGGTGCATTGCCATTACGCCGCCGGTCGGCATTGACGGGCTGACCGCTTGGCAGGCACGCATCGAATCGTACCTGCATTCACTGCCCGCGCCGATGATGGTCAACCTGCGTCCCGGTAGCGCCACCACAAACGTCGATCTCCCTTGGCCGGCGTTGGCGCGTGCTGTGCTGGCGGCTGGTCACTGGCCGGTGGCGAACCCGGCCAGTGGTCATCCGTGGCCCAAGGGACTGGATCCGCGCGTCGGTCTACACCTCAACCACGGCCGGCTGATGTCGATGCGGGCCGAAGAAGTGTGGGAAACGCAGGTGTGCGGTCACTTGGTGAGTGCGGCGGTACACGATCGCGCTACCCTTGCGCGAGCTGTCGATTTGGCCGTCGACCTAGTCATCGTCTCGCCGTTACGACAAACCGCGACGCACCCGGGCGTGTCGGGCATGGGCTGGGCGGCGTTCGCACAACTCGCGGCGGCCGCCTCCATGCCGGTGTACGCCCTCGGCGGAGTGGGACCCCACGACCTGCCGTGCGTCTGGCGACGTGGCGGTTTCGGCGTGGCAGCGATCTCGGCGTTCTGGTAGGCCTGAACCGCCCAAAGGAGAAAATTAATGAGTATGAAACAGGCGAAATGGATGGTGGCCACGCTTCTGATCTTGGGCGTGCTGACCTATCTTTGGGGGCGAGCGCCGGCGAAGCTGACCACCGATACGCCGATGACCGGCCCGCTGACCGAGTTGCCGGCACCCACCGATTGCCAGCTCAAGGGCGAGGGCTGTGAGGTCGCGATCGATGGGCTGGGAACGTTCGTGGTCCGCATGCCCGAGACGGTGGTGCCGCTGGAAAAGGCGGTCATCCGGGTCGTGCCGCAAGGTGAGGCGGCCAAGGCGGTCGGCGAAATCCGGGTGGACTTCGAAATGGTCGACATGGACATGGGCATCAATGCCTACCGGCTGGATCGGCTGGCCGACGGCACGTACCGCGAAGAGGTCATCCTGCCGGTCTGCACCACCGATCGCAGTGATTGGCGCGCCAATCTGAGCATTCATAGTACGGAGGGCGCGTATCTGCTGCGCTTGCCGTTTCATGTTGATCGTTCCCGACCGTCTGGTGGCGAGTGAGCCTGAATCGGATCGCGCCCGTCAGTCGCCCGGGCTAAGGCGCCGCAGCAGCACGTAGAGCGCGCCGGTACCGCCGTCGTGCGGTGGAGCCGAACAGAAGGCGACCACGTCATCGCGCTGGGGAAGCCAGCGATTGAGCAGGGTCTTGAGTACCGGCTGGCCGTCCGCGGACCGATAGCCTTTGCCGTGGACGATGCGCACGCAACGGCGCATCTCGCCCCGCTCGCTGCGGATGAAGACGGCCACCTCGTTGCGGGCACGGTCGACGGTCAACCCGTGCAGGTCGAGTGACGCCGAGACGCTGTAGCCGCCTCGCTTGAGCTTGCGCAGGATGGCCTTCTGCACACCGGGGCGTACATACTGCACCTGTTCGCCCTGCTCGGGGGTGTCCGCGAGATCGCTGACGGCAAACGCGTCGACCATTTCGTCGAAGCCTAGGTCCCGGCGGGGGCGGGCGCTAACGCGCGGGCGTTCGGGCTCGACGCGCTCATCGTCGACCGGCTCCACCGGGCCGACGGCGTCAAGAAACAGCGCGCGATCCTTGGGGTCGATACGTGACTCGTCATTCATGGGCGCATGATAGCGCCCCGCTCCTGGTCGGGGCCATCGTCAATTCGAGCACGGCTTCCCAGATGGGCTGAATTGCCGACCGGCAGGCGGTATCCTTGCGGGCATACCTGCCGCGCCCAGTTTCGGGCGTGGCTTACGAAACCGAAACGAGCAATCCATGCATATCCTTCTGAGCAACGACGACGGCTATCTCTCCCCTGGGCTGAACATACTCGCCGAACGACTGGCCCAATTTGCCACGGTGACCATCGTCGCCCCGGACCGCGATCGTAGTGGAGCGTCGAACAGTTTGACGCTCTCCCGCCCCCTGCGCCCACGCCAGCTCGAAGAGCGACTCTGGGTCATTGATGGCACGCCCTCGGACTGCGTTCACCTTGGCATAAAGGGGTTGCTGCCAGAAATGCCCGATCTGGTGGTCTCGGGCATCAATCATGGTGCCAATCTGGGTGACGACGTGCTCTATTCCGGCACGGTCGCCGCGGCCAGCGAAGGTCGGGCGCTGGGTCTGCCCGCCATCGCGGCCTCCTGCCAGTCGTTCGCCCCGGAGTATTTGGATTCGGCCGCGCACTGGGTTGAGTGGCTGATTCGTCGGCTTGGCAGTCATCCGCTGCCGGCGTACACCCTGCTCAACGTTAACGTCCCGGACGCGCCGCTTGATCAGATCGGCGGAGTGCGCGCCACTCGCTTGGGGCGGCGTCACCCCTCCGGTCAACTGGTCAGGGACACCGATCCCCGGGGGCGCGAGATCGTCTGGATCGGCGCGGCAGGCGAGGCCGAGGATGCCGGTGAGGGCACGGACTTTAATGCCGTTTGGGACGGTTGGGTATCGGTTACGCCAATCCACTTCGACATGACCCGTCATGAGGCGATGCCGTCGCTTGAGCAATGGCTGACCTGAGGGCCGGCCGGTGATTCGACGAAACTACCAGTGGGCGCGCCAGACCATGCTCGAGCGCTTAGTCTCGCAGGGCATTCGTGCGCAACCGGTTCTGGATGCGATGGCGGCCGTCCCACGCGAGGCCTTCGTCGACGAGGTTCAGAGTGTGCGCTCCTACGAAGACTGTTCGCTACCGATCGGGCAGGGGCAGACTCTGTCGCAGCCTTACATCGTCGCGCGCATGACCGAACTGGTAATGGCCGGCGAGCCCCGTTTGACGCGCGTGATCGAGGTTGGCACCGGCTCTGGTTACCAGGCGGCGGTGCTGGCCCAGTTGTGCCAGTCGGTGTTTACGGTCGAGCGCATTGGCGCGTTCCTCGATCAGGCCAAGGCGCGGCATCGTGCGCTGGGTTTGTTTAATATCCGCTACATGCACCGCGATGGCTTCAAGGGGTGGCCGTCGCAGGCCCCCTTCGAGGCCATTGTGGTGACGGCGGCCCCGGATGCCGTACCCACGGAGCTCAAGGAGCAGCTCGCCGTCGGCGGGCGGATGGTGATCCCGGTCGGGGCCCAGGGCGACGGGCAGAAGCTGACCGTGATCACGCGATTGGCCGATAACGAGTACCAGACGGGCTGGTACGATCTGGTCTCGTTCGTTCCACTTCTGCCGGGGTCCCTTGCGTGACGCCCCTTGGCATGAACCTGTCGGCATGAGGTGCCCATGAGGCTGTTCGGCCCGCTGTATGACCGTGTCCTGGCTTGGTCGGCCCATCGCCGGGGGCCGGCCTTGCTTGGGGTGCTGAGCTTCGCCGAGTCCTCGTTCTTCCCGATTCCCCCGGACGTGATGCTCATGCCCATGGCGCTTGCCCGGCCACGCTGCTGGTGGGGCTTTGCACTAATCGCCACGTTGGGGAGCGTCCTGGGCGGTGTGCTGGGCTACTTGATCGGGCTCTGGGCGATCGAGGCGATTGAGCCCTGGCTGACCGAGTCGCATTACGCTGAGGGGTTCGATCGGGCGCGCGACTGGTTCGCCGACTGGGGCTTCTGGGCGGTGCTGGTTGCCGGCTTTTCGCCGATCCCCTACAAGGTATTCACCATTGCCGCGGGTGCGTTGACGATGAATCCGCTCGGCTTTTTGGTCGCCTCGTTCGTCGGACGCGGCGCGCGCTTCTTTCTCGTGTCGGGCTTGGTTGCCTGGGCAGGGCCTCGCATCGCTCCGACACTGCGACGCTATATCGAATGGCTGGGTTGGCTGTTCGTCGCCCTGTTGCTAATTGCGATCGGTGTTTGGCAGCTGATTTAGATCATGCGTACCCGGCGGCGCCTTTTTCTCTCGTCTCGTTTGCACCGCCTGCTGGTGGTCGCCTTGCTGTCCGGGCTCTTTGGGTTGAGCGGCTGCGCCACGCCCACCGATTACCGCAGTTGGGAAAGTGGCCAGCCGGTGTATTACGTCAAAGGTGGAGATACCCTCTATTCGATCGCCTTGGCCAATGACGTGGACTGGCAGCGGCTGGCTCGCTGGAACGGCATTTCCAATCCGCGTCACCTCAAGATTGGTCAGCGCCTGCGTCTCAGTCCACCGGGAGGCGGGGCGAGCACTGGGCGAGCGAGCAATCCGCCTAAGGCAAGCGCACCCGAGGAGACAGCTTCCACCGACCCTCGGTCGCATCGCGCGACTCGTGCCGCCTCGTCAGTGGAATGGAGGTGGCCTTTGGAGGGGCGAGTGCTTCGCCGTTTTTCCGAGGGCTCCCCCGCCCAGAAAGGCGTTATCCTCGCCGCCTCCATCGATACCGAGGTGCGTGCAGCTGCCGCCGGCAAGGTGGTCTACTCCGGTGATGGCTTGCCGGGCTACGGCAACCTTGTGATCGTCAAGCACAACGCCGAGTGGCTCTCGGCCTATGCCTACAACAAGAGCCTGTCCGTCTCGGAAGGGCAGCAGGTTAGCCGTGGGCAGGCCATCGCCCGCGTCGGGCCTCGCGATCACCGTAAGCCGGACCAGGGTGGTCATCTCTTGTTCCAGATTCGGCGTCAGGGTAAGCCGGTTGATCCGGAACGCTACCTGCCATAGCGGGGCGTTGCAGCAATCTCCTATGGCGGCGCTTCGGGCGCTCGCACGACGGTCGCCTCAAGTTCGGATAGCCCAGTACAAGGCGGGTGCCCTTCTCTCTCTTTCCCGTCACACGCTATGACTTCCTTGCTCTTTGGCCGTCCGTTTGACGGCTTGCTGGTTGGCGCGGTTCGTGTGTTTTAAAACTTTCTATCGATTCTCATGTCGCAATCCCTGGGGACGGCAATTGATCATTGAGGGATTGGTGTACATGTCTTGTACACATATTGCTCGATTGTCTGTATTAAAACCGCTTGCGCGAGCCCGAAACAGATGCTTCCCCGGGTTTGTTTTCAAAATATCGAAGCTGAAATGTTGTTTTATTCGATTCTACAGGGATTGATCGCCCGAATTGATTGTGCAAAGGTTGTACACAGATTGACTCAACGACAATCGCAATCAAGCGAGGGATACGACATGGCACAGGCAATCGTTCACGACAGCATCACCCAGGTCGAATCCGCCAAGGTCGACGAGCTGGCCGCCAATCCGGCCGAAAAGGAGGTCGCATCTGGTGTGGCCCGGAAGGCCGGTGTCGCCGGGTCGTCCGAATTTGCGCGCAACTTCAATGTGGCCGACTCCGAGGCCCCCGATCCGGTTCGCCTGTACCTCAAGGACGTCGAGACCGAGCGCTTACTGACTCCTGCCGAGGAAATTGACTTTTCCCGCCGAGCCCAAGCCGGCGAAGAATGGGCCCGTCAGAAGATGATCGTCTGTAACCTGCGGCTGGTGATCAAGCTGGCTCGCCGCTACATTAACCGGGGCCTCGACTTGCTCGATCTGATCGAGGAAGGCAATCTCGGTTTGATGCGGGCGGTGGAGAAGTTCGACCCCGAACGTGGGTTCCGTTTTTCGACCTATGCTACCTGGTGGATTCGCCAGACGATCGAACGGGCGCTTATGAACCAGGCCCGTACCGTCCGCCTGCCGGTGCACGTGGTTAAGGAGGTGCACTCCTACAACCGTGCGGCTCGCAAGATTTCGCAAAACCAGAATGGCGACGTTCGTCCCGAGCAGATCGCAGAACATCTGGACAAGCCGGTCAAGGATGTGCTCAAGGTCATGTCCTACAACGAAAGGGAATCCTCGTTCGACAGCCCCCTCAAGGGTGACGGCGAGTTCTCCCTGCTCGACATGGTGCCAGACGATAACAGTCAGTTGCCCGAAGACGAGTTGCAGGATGACGGCGTCATGAAATTGCTTGATCGGCTGATCGACAAGCTGGAAGGCAAGCAGCGCGAGGTGCTGATGCGCCGTTATGGTCTGCGAGGCCACGAGCCGGCGACGCTCGAGCAGGTGGGTAGCCTGCTGGGCTGCACTCGCGAGCGCGTGCGGCAGATTCAGCTCGAAGCGGTGCGCCGCCTCAAGCAGTTTGCTGCCAACGAAGGGGTAACGTCGGACGTGATTTTCAGCGAGTGACCCTCGTTCGCCCCTGATTTCCTGCGGTGTGGGGCGGAGCGACTCGCCCCAAGGTTGCTTTTGGCCGCCCTGCCTTCTGGCAGTAGGCGGTCCTTTTGTATCGGCCTCACGACATGACGATTCACTGGCTAATAGTTGGAGGTCAAGGTCGGGGCTGGCAAAATGAACCTATGCCGATCGACCCCGGTCGGTGAGACAACCGAAGGGCCCCGTATGAGCGATACGAAAACGGAATTCGACATCTGCGCCGAGGATCGGGTGCCGGTGTTGCTGCATCGGGTCGATCAACTCTGGCGCCAACTGCTCGATCATGAGCTTGCCCATCATGGCCTGAGCCAAGCCAAGTGGCGCACCATGGCCATTCTGTCCCTGTACCCGGAGGGGTTGATTCAGTCAGAGCTGGCTGAGGAGCTGGGCATCGAGGGGCCGTCGCTGGTTGCGATGATCGACCGGCTATCGCGTGACGAGTGGGTCGAGCGTGTCCAGTGTGGCACGGACCGTCGTTGCAAGATCATCCGTCTGACCGAGCGGGCGTTGCCGTTGATCGACGAGATTCGCTCCAGTGCCGAGAAGCTCTACGCCCGCACCTTTGCCGAGGTCGATGTGCCGGGCGTGAGTATCCCGGACGTGGAGCGGTTTTTCATTGCCCTGCGTGATCGCCTGTTCGACAACCTGCCGGAAAAGAAGCGCCAGCAGCGTCGACGCAACCTTGCCCGGGCCACGGCCGAGGGCTGAGGCACTCCGGAAGTGGGGATTTTTCGGGAGGAAGCGGAACGCCCCCGGTCATGAGTGAATCCATGCCGGGGGCGTTCGGCTTCTGGCTGCTGGTCTGTTGTTCAGGCGGCTCCACCGCCGTTTCCTTCTTGCGTCTGGCTGGACCGCTGCATCAGGAATTCCGCCAGTAGCGGGACAGGTCTGCCGGTGGCACCCTTGGCATCGCCCACTTTCCACGCCGTGCCTGCGATGTCGAGGTGGGCCCAGTGGTGCTCCTTGACGAAGCGCGACAGGAACGCAGCTGCCGTGATGCTGCCGCCTTCGCGCCCGCCGATGTTGGCCATGTCGGCAAAGTTGCTCTTGAGTTGGTCCTGGTACTCGTCCCACAGCGGCAATTGCCAGGCGCGGTCGTTGGCTACTTCACCGGCGCGGAGCAATTCCTTGGCCAGGGGTTCGTGGTTGGACAGCAGCCCGCTTGGATGGCGACCCAGCGCGATGATGCACGCACCGGTCAGGGTGGCGATATCGACGATTGCCGAAGGCTTGTAGCGTGCGGCATAGGTCAGGGCATCACAGAGGATCAGGCGGCCCTCGGCATCGGTGTTGAGGACCTCGATCGTCTGGCCGGACATGCTGCGGATCACGTCACCAGGCTTGAGGGCCGCGCTGCCCGGCATGTTCTCTACTGTGGGAACCAGGCCAACCACGTTAATTGGCAACTGCATCTCGGCGACTGCCGACATCACGCCGATGGTGGCCGCCGCACCGCCCATGTCGAACTTCATCTGGTCCATGTCCGGGCCGGGCTTGAGCGAAATGCCGCCGGTATCGAAGGTCACGCCCTTGCCGACCAGCACGATCGGCGGCGTGTCGGCATCCGCCCCCATGTGTTCCACGACGATCATCTTGGGCGGCTCGCTGCTCCCTTTGGCCACCGCCAGCAGCGCGTTCATCCCCAGCGCCTCCATGCGCGAGGCGTCGAGCACCTCGACCGACAGGTGTAGATGCGTCTCCGTCATCTTGCGTGCGTGTTCGGCCATGGTGGTCGGGGTAAGCAGGTTGCCCGGCATGTTTGCGAGGTTCTTGGCCATGCGCATGCCGTTGCTGATGGCGGTGGCCTCGCGGACGCAGCGCTCGGCCTCCATCAGTTCCCGACGGGTCGGCAGGATGAAGGTTACCTTGCGCAGCGGGCGGCGCGGGCCCAGGTCACGGCCGGTCTTGAGATCGTCGAAGCGGTACAGGACATCGTCGATGGCCACGATACTCTGGCGCAATACCTGCTCCATGCTGCTGCCACGCACGTCGATTTCCGAGAGGTGGCTGACGCATTCGGCCGTACCGCGGTGATGCAGTGCCTCAACGGCGGCGCGGGTCGCCTTGACCAGCCCACGGGTTTCGAGCTCGCGCTCCTTGCCCAGGCCGACCAGCATGACGCGGTCGGCCTGCACATTGGGCACGCCGTGGAGCAGCAAGGTGTCACCCAGTTCGCCGTCCATGTCGCCACGGCGGGTGATCGCGGTGATAAAGCCGTCACTGACCTGGTCGATGGTCTCCGCCGCCGGCGTCAGCCGACGGGATTCGAATACACCGACGATCAGGCAGGCGGTACGCTGCTTTTCCGGGGCGCCACTCTTTACGGAGAATTCGAGCACGGTGTTCTTCCTCGTGTCAGATGTGCGGTTAACGGGAGGTTCTGGTCCACGACCGGGTCGATATCCCTTTCGCCGGTCCGGTCGGGGCAACATGAAGGGGGAGTCTAGCAAAAAGGCCTCGGTCGCCCGTCGGGGTTCGGTGGATTGGTCCGCCCCTGCTAGCATTTCCCATTCCAGATGAGGCTCTGCGCGAATCGCCAACGTCTCAACGTGGAAATTCCATAACGCTGCACCAGGGTGCCACGATGACCGATCCTTCCGAGAAGAAACCAACCGACCACCCGGACGACGAGTTCGAACCGGGCATTGGTGATCCCTATCGTTTCGAGGCGCCGTCGCGCCAGCCCGGTTTCGCCCGGGTGTCGAAGGCCATGCTGGTGATCGGCGCCATCCTCTCGACCGTGGGCGTGGTCGGCGGTCTCGGGCCGATCGTGTTCACCAGCGGGGGGGACAAGCTTCAGTTCATGAATCTGTTGATGCTCGCCCCGGCGGGGGTGATCCTGATGTTCGCCGGGATTACCGGCTGGGTGATTGCCGGCGGACGCTGACCTTCCTCGCTCACTTCACGAAGCGGGCAGACACAAAAAACCCCCGGAGCTTGAACTGACCCCCAAAAGTTGGACGGTTGGTTAGCCGGGCACCAAGGCCTGAATCCTGTATTCCACGGGGCTCAGGCCTTTTAGTCTCTCTTTGATCCGATCGTGATTGTAATAGCGGATGTAGCGCTTGATCTCGAGGATGAAGTCCTCGACGGTTTTGAACGCCCGACCATGAAAGCACTCGCTCTTCAGGATCCCGAAGAAGTTTTCCATCACGGCGTTGTCGTGGCAATTGCCCTTTCGGGACATGCTCGGCTCGATGCCGTGCTGGTGGAGAGTTTGGCGGTATTGGGCCATCCGGTATTGCCATCCCTGGTCCGAGTCCAGCATCGGCACCTCACCGGGCGCTAGCCGTCTGGTGGCTCGCTTGAGCATCGTCATCACCAATGGGAGTCGAGGGCTACGGGCAATCTCGTAGGACACGATCTCCTGGTTGTAGAGATCCAGGATCGGCGACAGGTAA
>JAWLFB010000098.1:0-5225 GCA_041685825.1 Guyparkeria sp.
CTACGGGCGCTTTGGCTCCCCGAGCTGGACTCGAACCAGCGACCCAGTGATTAACAGTCACTTGCTCTACCAACTGAGCTATCGGGGAATACGTCTCTCAACGTGGGGCGGCATATTAATGATCCGCCCGGGGTGCGTCAACACCCGAGGCTAGAAAAATGCGGCCATGAGCGCCCTGCCGAGATAAGCCGTTGATGCGCGGCTGGGGGGCAGCATAGGCTAACCGTCAATGCCACTCTATTTCACAGGTCATGGGAACACGGACCCAGCTGGGTGAAACGACAAAGGCCCGACATTGCCGGGCCCGCCAGGCGTCAAGCCACCCGGTGAAGGCATGGCCATCAAGGACCTAGATCACAGGAACTCGAGATCCATGGCCGCCGCTTCCGCGCCCTTGCGCGCGCACATCTCGTCGGTCTCGCCGGACGGAGCACCCGACACGCCGATTGCGCCATAGGTCTTGCCGCCGGCCTCGATGGTCACGCCACCGGCACCGAACATCAGGCCGGGCACGTGGCCCAGGGCGCCGGCACCCCGATCCTCGATCGCCGAAGTAGCCGAGTTGAACGACATGGCGGTGTAGGCCTTGAGCTTGGAAATGCGTAGCGTCAGGTCCGGGGCAAGTACGTCTCGCAGCACGACCTGCTCGTTACCGCCACGGTCGACCACCGTCACGCCGATCTGGATACCCTCATCACGGCATGCCTCCATCGTGGCCTGGGCAGCCTTCAGGGCCATCTCCATGGAAAGACGATCAACGCTGATGGTCGCCGGCTGATCGGAGGCAACAACGGCCGCGTTCCCCGCCAGGGCGAGCCCGGTGGCCAGCATGGCATGGCGGATGGCTTTCTTGGTGAATTGCATGGGGTTTACCTCTTGGGTTGGTGGTTGTCACTCGTGTCGGGTTCTGTCGACCCGTTCTTCTTCAGGATCAGCTTACGCCTGATCCAGGGTGGGGTAATCGATATACCCCTTCTCCCCTCCACCGTAGAAGGTCGAGGTGTCGGGTTCATTGAGCGGCGCGTCGAGACGGAATCGCTCGACCAGGTCCGGGTTGGCGATAAACGCCACGCCGAACGCCGCAGCGGACGCATGACCCTGCTCGACGTCATGCTCGGCACGTGGCTGGTCGTACTTGTAGTTTCGGATGACCGCCCCGTGGAACAGCGGCACGAGATCGGCCAGATCAAAGGCGGGGCCTGCCCCGCCCGGGGCGTCCTCACCCATCCCGGCGATGTGCAGGTAGGCCAGTCCGAAGGCATTGAGCTCGCGAACCACGTAGGAGAACGTACCCCAGGGATCGCTGTCGACCATGCCGTTGAACGGCTGCAGTGGCGAGATGCGCACACCGGTGCGCCCGGCACCGGCGACCCGGATCACCGCCGAGAGCACCTCGCGCAACAAGCGCATGCGATTCTCCAGCGACCCGCCATAGCGATCGCTGCGCTTGTTGGTGCCGTCGCGCAGAAACTCGTCGATCAGATACCCGTTGGCGGCATGGACCTCCACCCCGTCGAAGCCGGCGGCCAGCGCACGCTCGGTGGCTCGGGCATAGGCCTCGACCAGTTCGGGGATTTCCTCGGTTTCCAATGCACGCGGGGTTTCGAAGGGTTTCTTCTCACCCGATGGAACGTAGCCCTCACCGTCAATGGCGATCGCTGACGGCGCTACCGGCAACATGTTGTCGGGCTGGAAGTCGGAATGCGAAACACGCCCGACGTGCCAGAGTTGCATGACGATGCGACCACCCTCGTCATGCACCGCGCGGGTGATCATATCCCAGCCGGCCTGCTGCTCTTCACTGTGGATACCAGGCGTGGCCGGGTACCCCTGCCCCTCCGGCACCACTTGGGTGGCCTCGTTGATGATCAACCCGGCCCCGGCACGTTGCCGGTAGTAAGTGCGCATCATCTCGTTGGGCACATTCCCCGGCACGGTCGCCCGACAGCGGGTCAGGGGGGCCATAATGACCCGGTTGGGCAGGGAGAGATCACCGAGGGTGACCGGGGTAAGCAACACGGAATCCTGACTCATGGAACCTCGAAAATTTCGTGACTGCCGAGGGCAGCACACAATCGCGTCCGGGGCCGGCACAAAAATTTAATTAGCCAGCTATCTTCTAGTCGACTGAGCGAAGAATTACCACCTCGATACGGTCTCCCGGCGGAGGTTGAACCCTCTGGTGCACGAATCAGTGGCGAACGGGCGCACCCTCTGCCTGCTGTACCAGGATCCACGGCGGCGTGACCACGGCCCACAAGACGGACTCGCCCTCGGCCCAACGTCGCGCGGTGTCCGTGTCGAGTGCGTCGATCTCGCCGGCCTCCTGCCAAGCACCGACCGAGTCGGCGCGGTCACGAATGATGGCCATAGCGACGTCGACAAGATCCAATGTGGGCGCGATTTTCAGGATCTGACCCTTGGCGAAGAAGCGTTCGAGCTCTGCCCACTCGATCCGGGCAGTCTGGCCAACCAGTTCAGCGTAGAGCGTTTCGTCGTCGAGCGCCTCCTGCCCGGTCTCCGGGAGATTGGAGGAGAATTCTGTCATGATCTGACCTTGTTCAATGTATTCGGAATGGAGAACCTGCGATGGCAAAGCGCCGGCGCTCCGAGCCTGACCGCTCGAGCTATCTAAACCACCGCAGCCACGTTGAGCCAATCACGGCTCCCGATGGCTCGGCCGTGCGCGAGTTGTTGCACCCATGCCGTCAAGCTATCGAGCGCATGAGCGTGGCCGAGGCGACCGTGGAGCCGGGACGATCAACCCGGCTGCACCGCCACCCGATCGCCGAGGAAATCTACCAGATACTCGACGGCGCGGGCCTGCTGGAACTGGGCGACGAGCACCTGGCGGTGGTGCCGGGTGATACCATCCGTATCGCCCCCGGCCAGCCGCACCGGATCGAGGCAAGAAGCGACGCTCCTCTGCGGCTGTTGTGTATTTGCCAACCGGCTTATTCCGACGAAGATACCGAATTCCTCGACATTCCCAACTTACGCGACGGCAGCACCTGAACGACATGGTCATCCAGCGCAGCACCCTCGAATTCCTGATTATCGCCCTGGTCCTGGGCAGCATCATGGCCGCCACCCTCTGGCTGGGTCACGGCGCCGGCGTGCTGTTCCTGGTCGGCTGGGGCATTGCCGGCTTCATCTACATCAAGCGCAAGTCGCCCCGCGCCAAGCCGGCTAACGACGAGTCGGCCGACTGATTCAGGCCGCTCCTGGCTCGGCCATCAACCGACGCACCCGCTCGAGGTCGGCCTGGGTATCCACCCCGACAGGCGGCGTGACCTCGGCAGTCTCGATGGCGATGGTCTCCCCCATCGACAGTGCACGCAACTGTTCGAGCTTTTCAAGCCGCTCGATCTCCGGGCTACCCGTCGCAACAAAGCGGCGCAGGAATCCGGCCCGGTAGGCATACAAGCCGAGGTGACGAAAACCGAACAGTCCGTCCTTACCCGATTCGGGCACCCCGTCGCGGTGGAAAGGGATCGGCGCGCGCGAAAAGTACATCGCCTCGGCGCGCTCGTTGACTACCACCTTGACCGCGTCGGGCGAGAGGAATTCATCGCGCCCGGTGATCGGTACCATCAGGGTCGCCATTGCTGCCTCGGGCTTGGCACGCAACAGAGTCGCCACCTGGGCGAGCAACACGGGCGGCATCATCGGCTCGTCACCCTGCAGGTTCACCACCACCGTGTCGTCTGGGAGCTCGAGGTGATCAATCACCTCGGCTAACCGGTCGGTGCCGGATTCATGGCCTTCGCTTGTCAGAACCGCACGCGCGCCGATCTCGCTCGAGGCTTCCTGAATGCGTTCGTCGTCCGTGGCGATGACCACGTTTTCACCGCCGGCCGCCATCGCTCGTTCGTAGACCCAGTGGATCATCGGTCGACCACCGATATCCGCCAGCGGCTTGCCCGGCAGGCGGCTGGAATCGTGCCGCGCCGGAATGATGATCCAGTCGTTCTCGGCCATCATGAGCCCAGCTCTCCATTGGCCGGATGTTTCTTGCGCCAGGCCTGGTATTCCTCGTCGGATAGCCGGCGAGCCTCGTCCTCCAGCATCACGGGAATGCCGTCCCGGATCGGATAGGCAAGATGGGCGGACAGCGAGATCAACTCGCCATTCGACTTGTCGTAGATCAGCGGCCCCTTGGTCACGGGACACACCAGGATATCGAGCAGCTTCTTGTCCATCGACGGTATCACCTTTTGGAGTAGTCGGGGCGGGGCCGGCGGGTAACCAGTCGCACCGAGGACCTCATGATTGCAACGTTGTCAGAGTGTTCTCGACCAGTGCCGGCGGCAGGTCGACGCCACCCCGCACGACCAGCACCTGGCCGGCGCGTGTCGGCGACTCAGGCCATTTGACCGCATCCTTCTCAGTCATGACAACCGGGCGACCATCCGCCAGCCACGCGCGGGCCTGCGCCTCTGTCGGCGCGGCGTGATCGTCCAGTGGCTGGGGCTCGATCATCGCCCCCTGCGCCTCAAGCATGTCGAAGAAACGCGCCGGGTTGCCGATGCCGGCGAGCGCGATGCACGCTTGCCCGGCCAGGTTCGTAATCGGGCGTTCGGTTCGATCGAACAGGTCAACCAGGCACTGCGGGCGGAAATCGATTCGCCAGGCGGGCACCCCGTGTGTGCCCGCACCGTGACGGGACGGCTCGTCTCCATTGACCAGCACCGCGTCGACCTCGTCGAGCACCGCGGGCGATTCGCGCAACGGGCCGGCCGGCAGGCACCAGCCGTTGCCAAGCCCACGCTGGCCATCGACCACCACCCATTCGATCGTGCGCGCCAGGCGGTGATGCTGTAACCCGTCATCACTGACGATCACGTCGACCTCCGGGTAGCGGGCCTTTAACTGTCGGGCGGCCTCGCGTCGGTAGGGGTGAACCACCACCGGCGCGCGGGTACGTCGATGAATCAGCCAGGGCTCGTCCCCACAGCTCGATGGGTCGACCGCCTCGGCGAGATCAACCGGCTCGATACCCACCTTCACGCCAAATCCTCGACTGATCACGCCGGGGGCATGACCGGCGGCACGCAGCGCCTCGACCAGCGCGATCACTACCGGTGTCTTGCCCGTGCCGCCGACGGTCAGGTTGCCGACCACGATCACCGGGCACTCAGGCACGCGGCCGGCCGCGCGACGGCGACGTCGGGCGGCCTCGGCACAGACCAGGCGCCCCAGGAGCCAGAGCGCCCGGGCCAGCA
>JAWLFB010000099.1:0-5184 GCA_041685825.1 Guyparkeria sp.
CATCCCAGGCGGCCTAAGGCCGGCCGTGCAATCAGGTTTCCAGGTATGAGTGACGAGCAGATTACCTTTGAAGTCGACGGCATGACCCTCCAGGGCAACCCGGGGGACATGCTGATCGAGGTGACGGACAAGGCAGGGATCAACATTCCGCGCTTTTGTTATCACCGCAAGCTGTCGATCGCGGCCAACTGTCGCATGTGCCTGGTGGAAGTCGAGCGGGCGCCCAAGCCGTTGCCGGCGTGCTCGACGCCGATCTCCGAGGGCATGAAGGTCTCCACTCGCAGCACCAAGGCCATCGACGCTCAGCGTTCCACGATGGAATTTCTGCTGATCAACCATCCCCTTGACTGCCCCATCTGTGATCAGGGCGGTGAGTGCGAGTTGCAAGATGTCGCCATGGGCTACGGCGAGGGCGTGGGGCAGTATTCCGAGGCCAAGCGAGTGGTCAAGGACAAGGATATCGGTCCGCTGATCGCTACTGACATGACCCGCTGTATCCACTGCACCCGGTGTGTGCGGTTCGGCGAGGAGATCGCAGGGCTCAAGGAACTTGGCGCCACCGGTCGCGGCGATAGGATGGAGATCGGCACGTATATCTCCAAGAGCGTGACCTCCGAGTTGTCCGGCAACGTGATCGACCTGTGTCCGGTCGGGGCACTGACGGCCAAGCCGTCACGTTATACGCATCGCCCGTGGGAGCTGGTTCAGCACAAGCACCTGTCCACGCACGACGCGTTCGGCTCGAACCTTTATATCCACACCCGTGAAGGGCGCGTGATGCGGACGGTGCCCCGCGACAACGACGCGGTCAACGAGACCTGGATCGCTGACCGCGATCGCTACGCCTATACCGGCTTGTTCACCGACGACCGTCTCACCCGCCCGATGGTCAAGCGCGAGGGGGAGTGGGTCGCCACGAGTTGGGAAGAGGCACTCGAGGCCGCCGCCCAGGGTATCCAGGGGATCGTCAATAAACAGGGCCCGGCATCGCTCGGCGCGCTGGTCTCGGCCAATGCGAGCCTTGAGGAGCAATACCTGGCCGCGCGGATTGTCCGCGGCATGGGCTCGAACAACATCGATCACCGCCTGCGACAGACCGACTTCTCCGGTGACGCCGACGATCCGGTCATGCCCTGGCTGGGCATGGACATCCCGGCGATCGCCGAACTCAATGCCGCGTTGACCGTCGGCATGGCCGTGCGTGAAGAGGTGCCGCTTTTTGGTCATCGCCTGCGCCAGACTGCATTGAACAACCAGGCGAGTATCACGTTGATCCATCCGTACCAGCAGGATCTCACCTTCCCGGCACGTCAGGCTCCGAGTCACGTTGCCGAAGGCGGGGAGCTGGGCAGCCTGCTGGCGTTGCTCAAGGCTGCTGGTGGAAAGATCCCGGCGAGTTTGGCCGACCATGCGGTCGCCCAGATGGATGACGCCGCGGCGATAGTCGCAGAGCTCAAGGACGCCGAGAACGGCGCGATCTTCCTGGGTGCCGTGGCGCAGAACGCGCCGGATTTCGCCGCGCTGCGGGCCGTTGCCGCTGAGCTGGCGCGGTTGACGGGCGTCCAGTTGGGCATGGTCGCTCAGGGCGGTAACGCCGCCGGCGCCTGGTTGGCCGGGGCGGTTCCGCACCGAGGCGCGGGTGGCACCGATGCCGTCGGTCACGGTCGGCACGCCGCCGCCATGCTGGCCGACCCCTGCGAGGCGATGATCCTGCAAGGTGTCGAGCCGGAATTCGACTCGGCCGCTGGTCAGGCCGCGATCGACCGGCTGGAAAAGGCCGGTTGCGTTGTTGGCATCACGAGTTACGTTACCCCGGCGATGAAGCGATATGCCGACGTGCTGTTGCCGATGGGCACCGCCGTCGAGACGGCTGGTACCTGGGTTAACGGTGAAGGACGTTGGCAGTCGGTCAACGGTTCGGTTCGTGCGCTGGGCGAGTCGCGCCCAGCTTGGAAAATACTGCGAGTGCTGGGCAACATGCTCGACCTCAACGGCTTTGACTACATGGCTGTCACCGAGGTGCGTCGCGAGATCCAGTCGCATTGCCAGGACGTGGCGCTCGAGAACAAGACCGCGCCGCTTGCCGATGCACACTTCGAGTTGCCGGCCCAGGCCGGGGAGGGTGGCTACCTGCGGATTGCTCCGGTGGCGATGTACGGCATCGATCCGGTCATTCGGAGGGCGGCACCCCTGCAGGCCACTGAAAAGACCGAGTTGCAGCACCACGTGCTGGTCAACCCGGCCGACGCCGAGCGAGAGGGTTGGGCGGACGACATGACAGCGGCAATCGAGCAGGACGGTGTGCGCGTCGAGATGCCGATCCGCGTCGATGCGCGTGTCATGCCCGGCAGCGTGGTCGTGTTCAGCGGCGTGGACGACGGTGAGCTGGCGCCTTGCACCGGCAAGGTCGAAATTCAGGTGGAGGTCGCCGCATGATCACCGAATGGCTTTCCCCGGTGATCGGCTGGATGTCGCCCTCGTGGCAGTACTTGGTCGTGCACGTGCTGCTGACCCTGGTCATCATGCTTCCCATCATCGTGGCGGTCGCCTACCTGACACTCGCCGAGCGCAAGGTGATCGGTTACATGCACGTGCGCATCGGTCCCAACCGGGTCGGACCCCGCGGGCTGTTCCAGCCGTTCGCCGACGTGTTCAAGTTGATGTTCAAGGAGGTGATCACCCCGACGGTCGCCAATAAGTTCGTCTTCTATCTCGCGCCGATCCTGATCCTGGTCGCCGCCCTGGTCGCTTGGGCGGTCATCCCGTTCGATGATGGCTGGGTACTGGCCGATATCAATGCGGGTTTGCTGTACGTGCTGGCGATCGGTGCGGCGGGCGTCTACGGCGTGATCTTGGCCGGTTGGGCCTCGAACTCCAAGTACGCGCTACTGGGCGGCATGCGCTCGGCGGCCCACAAGGTCGCCTACGAGCTGGCGATGGGTTTTGCCCTGGTCGGCGTGTTGATGGTCGCCGGCAGCCTGAACCTGTCTGACATCGTGCGCGGTCAGGAAGGCAGCATCCTGCATTGGTACTGGTTGCCGCTGTTGCCGATGTTCGTGGTCTACTTCGTGTCCGGGGTCGCCGAGACAAACCGTGCACCGTTCGACATCTCCGAGGGTGAATCGGAAATCGTCGCCGGCTTCCACGTCGAGTATTCGGGCATTGCCTTCGCCCTGTTCATGCTGGCCGAGTACGCCAGCATGATCCTGATCTCTGCGCTGGCCGCGGTGATGTTCCTCGGCGGCTGGCTGTCACCGTTCCAGGGCACCTTCCTTGAG
Organism: Guyparkeria sp.; assembly: GCA_041685825.1. Classification (GTDB taxonomy): domain Bacteria; phylum Pseudomonadota; class Gammaproteobacteria; order Halothiobacillales; family Halothiobacillaceae; genus Guyparkeria. The sequence goes on from JAWLFB010000099.1 coordinate 3,279, forward strand.
CCGGTTTTCGCCTTCGTGCCGGGCATCGTCTGGTTCCTGCTCAAGATCTCGTTGTTGCTGTTCGTCTTCATCTGGTTTCGCGCGACGTTCCCGCGTTTCCGTTACGACCAGATCATGCGCCTGGGTTGGAAGGTCTTCATTCCGGTAACGATCCTTTGGATCGTGGTGGAAGGCGCGTTCTTCTACTTCGAAGTCGGTCCTTGGTTCTAAGGGAGCTCTGCCATGAACGCGATCAAGCATTTCTTCAAGACCTGGTTCCTGTGGGAGCTTTTGCTCGGTATGTCGGTGACCGGCAAGTACTTCTTCGGCCACAAGTACACCGTGCAGTACCCGGAGGAGAAGACCCCGCAATCGCCGCGTTTCCGCGGGTTGCACGCACTGCGACGCTACGCCAACGGCGAGGAACGCTGCATTGCTTGCAAGCTCTGCGAGGCGGTCTGCCCGGCCTTGGCGATCACCATCGAATCGGAACAGCGCGAGGATGGCACGCGGCGAACCACGCGCTACGACATCGATCTGTTCAAGTGTATCTACTGCGGCTTCTGCGAAGAGGCCTGCCCGGTAGACTCGATCGTCGAGACAAGGGTTTACGAGTACCACTTCGAGAATCGTGGCGAGAACATCATGACCAAGGAAAAGCTCCTCGAGATTGGTGATCGACTCGAGCCGCAGATTGCGGCGGACCGCTTGGCGGACGCTGCCTACCGGTAATCGCTCCCGATCAGGGGTAATCGGTACGGGGTGACGTGCCGGCGGGCGTTGGTCGTGGTAACGTCCCGTCCCGTCGCGGCACGGTGCCCGGCACCTGGAACAACGAACGAAACAACGGTCAACCGGCTCAGGGGCGGACGCCCGCTCCCAGCAGAAGGATAGTCATGTCGCTCTATCAGATCCTTTTCTACATATTTGCCTCGGTCGCGGTGCTTGCCGCCATCCGTGTGGTGACGGCCAAGAACCCGGTGCACGCCGCCCTTTACCTGGTGCTGACGTTCTTCTCGACCGCCCTGATCTGGATCCTGATGGAGGCGGAATTCCTCGGCATTGTGCTGCTGCTGGTCTACGTCGGGGCGGTAATGGTGTTGTTCCTGTTCGTGGTGATGATGCTCGACGTGAATATCGCGCCACTACGCGAGGGCTTCATCCGGAACCTGCCGGTGGGCGTGTTTGTTGCGCTGGTGATGATCATCGAGCTTGCATTGATCCTCGGTCCGGCGAGCTTCGGTCTGGATATCTACCCGTCACCGGAGCCGGCCCCGGCGGACGCGGGCAACACGCTCGCGATCGGCCAGGTGCTTTACACCAAGTTCGTCTATCCGTTCGAGATCGCGGCGTTCATCCTATTGGTCGCCATCGTCGCGGCGATCGCGCTTGCCCATCGCCGCCGCCCGGGGGTGCACTACCAGGACATTGACGCCCAGGTGCGCGTACGAGCCGAGGATCGGGTCCGAGTCGCCGAGATGGACGCTGCCAAGACCCGCCGTGGCGATGTCGCGGGCGACTCCAACGCCAACCAGGATAAGGAAACGTCATGATCAGCCTATCCGAGTTCCTGATCTTCGGCGGTCTGCTGTTCTCGATCAGCGTCGCCGGCATCTTCCTCAACCGCAAGAACGTGCTCGTGTTGCTGATGGCCATCGAGCTGATGTTGCTCGCGGTGAACGTGAACTTCGTGGCGTTCTCGCACTTCTCCGGCGATATCGACGGTCAGGCGTTCGTGTTCTTCGTCCTGACGGTCGCCGCGGCCGAGGCGGCCATTGGTTTGGCGATTCTGGTGACGCTGTTCCGTAATCGACGCACGATCAACGTCGAAGACCTGACCGAGATGAAGGGCTGATTCAATGGAAAAGGTTTATCTTGCCGTCGTACTTGCCCCGCTGATCGCCTCGATCATCGCGGGCCTGTTCGG
>JAWLFB010000035.1:0-21144 GCA_041685825.1 Guyparkeria sp.
ATGCCCGAGGACGGCACCTTCCTGATCGTGCCGCCGGCCAATCCCTACCGCTGCCCGCCGGCGCCCTACGAGCGCGCTTCGCTGATGGCCGAGTGGTTCGCCAAGCACAAGCCGAAAGCGAAGATTCTGATCATGGACGTCAAGGACGGGTTCACTAAGGACCAACCCTTCATGCTCGCGTGGAGCCGACTCTACGGCTTTCGCATCCCGGATTCCCACATGGACGGCATGCCCTCGGACGTCGCGCGTCCCAGTGAGGAAGGCCGGATCGAGTGGGTCTCGGGGAGCAACGGCGGCAAAATCGTCTCGGTCGATCCCGAGCGGGGCTCGGTGACCAACTTCTTCGGTGACGAGATTCGCGCCGACGTTACTACCGTCATCCCGAACCAGAAGGCCGGCAAGCTCGCCTTCCGCATGGGGCTGACCAACGACGCCGGCTGGTGCGACAACGACCGCTACACCCACGAATCGACCCAGGCCCCCAACGTGCACGTCATCGGCGACTCGATTGTCGCCGACGACATGCCAAAGTCGGGTTTCTCCGCCAACACGCAAGCCAAGGTGGCCGCGGCCCAGATCGCCCACCTGCTGCGCGGCGAGGAGCCCGAGGAACCCGGCTGGGCCAACACCTGTTTCTCGCGAGCGGGGTCGGAGTACGGCGTATCGATCGCCGCGGTCTACCGCTACGACCACGATTCCGGTCGCATTCGCTCCACGCCCGGCTCGGGTGGTGTCTCACCGCTCGACGCCAATGCCATGACCAACCGCCTCGAAGGCCTGTACCAGGAATCCTGGATGCGCGCCTTCGTCCAGGATTGCTTCTACTGATCAGCCACGACGGCACAGGGAGGAACGACTCGTGAAAGAAGAATTGGACAGCCCGCTGAGCGAAGCGGAACAAAAGCGTGTTCTTGAACATCCCCCGGTCGGCACCTGGGCCATCCTGGCCGTCTACATGGTGCTCTTCGTCCTGGGGTGGCTGTACTTCTGGTTCGGCATCTTCGTGCCGCGTGGCCTGGTCAACTAGGGGGCTCCGCCAATGAAGTTCCACGTCGATCCACTCGAGAAGAAGTACATCTGGGCGGTGATGGCCTTCACCATGCTTGCCTTCGCCGTGCAGGTCTATTACGCCGCGGCGCACAACGCTCATCCGCCATCCAACGTCGAGACCGTCGACTCCTCGCGCCTGCACCTCGAGGAAGGTGTGGGTGGCGGCGAGTTTATGGAAAAGAACCTCGGCCTGACACGCGACGAGAACGGAGAACTGGTGCTTACCATGGTCGCCGCCCGTTACGGCTTCTACCCGCAGGAGGTCACCGTGCCGGTCGACGAGCCGGTCCGCCTGCGCATCGCCACCATCGACGTGCTGCATGGTCTGCACGTGCCCTACAGCGACTTCAACACGATGGTGGTGCCCGGCTACGTAGCCGAGATGACCTCCACCTTCAAGCGCACCGGCGAGTTCCCGCTGATCTGCAACGAGTACTGTGGCGTCGGACATGCCTACATGTACTCGCGGTTCAACGTCGTGCCGCAAGACGAGTTCAAGCTTTGAGGAGCGCCTGAATCATGGCCACTACTGCCGACGAAACCCGCCAGTTCGCCGCCGAGCGCACCGCGGAGAACGAGCACGCCGAGGCCCGCACCAGCCACCGCCTCGCCCTGTGGAACATGTGGATCGGTTTCGGGGCGTTCGCGCTCGCCCTTCCGATGGGGCTCTACCAGATCGCGGTGCGATCCGGGCTTTTCCCCGCCATCCAGTCCGACTCGGTCTACGCCGCGGCGGTAAGCACCCACGGGGTGCTGATGGCCTACGTGCTGAGCACCTTCTTCATCATGGGCTTCGGCTACCACACGGCCTATCACACGCTCAAGCAGAAACCCTGGTCACCGGCATTCGCCTGGACCGGGTTCTGGATTGCGACCATCGGCACGCTGCTGGCCGCCTCGGCCCTGCTGACCGACCGCGCCTCGGTCATGTACACCTTCTACCCACCAGAGATGGCCGACGCCAGTTTCTACATCGGCGTGGCGCTTTTTGTCATCGGCAGCTGGTTCTGGTGCGTCGACATGATCGTCGAGATGCTGCGATGGAAGAAGGCCAACCCCGGGCGAGCCGTCCCCCTTATCATGTTCGGCACCACGATCAACGCCATGCTGTGGCTGTGGACCTCGCTCGGCGCGACCTTCGAGGTGGTCTTCCAACTGATCCCCGTTTCGCTGGGCTGGATCGACACCATCGACCCCGGACTGTCGCGCACGTTGTTCTCCTGGACGCTGCACGCGATCGTCTACTTCTGGCTGATCCCTGCCTACCTCGTCATGTACTCGATCCTGCCCAAGGAGGCCGGCGGGAAGTTGTTCTCGGATGAAATGGCGCGCATCGCCTTCGTCATGCTTTTCATCTTCTCCGTGCCGATCGGCTTCCACCACCTGTACATGGACCCGCAGCAGGCCGCCGGCTGGAAGCTGCTGCACATGTTCGGCACCTTCATGGTTGCCGTACCCACCTTCATCACGGGCTTTACCGTGATCGCCTCGCTGGAACTCTCCGGAAGGCTGCGCGGCGGCAAGGGCCTGTTCGGGTGGATCGGCAAGCTCAAATGGGGCAACCCGGTGGTGCTCGCCGGCATCCTTGCACTGCTGATGCTTACCTTCGGCGGCTTTGGCGGGGTGATCAACGCCTCATACGCGATGAACGCCGCGATCCACAACACGGGCTGGGTACCCGCCCACTTTCACCTGATCTACGGCGGAACTACGGTGATCATGTACTTTGCCGCGGCCTACTGGCTGTGGCCGAAGATCACCAAGCGAAAGCTGTGGTCGACGCCGCTGGCCAACATCCAGTTGTGGATGTGGTTCGTGGGAATGTGGATCGTCACCGCGCCTTGGCACGTCATCGGCCTGATGGGTCAGCCGCGACGGACCTCCGATCAACCCTACGACTCGGCAATCGCCGCGAGTTGGGTGCCCTACGAGGTGGTAATGATCCTGGGCGCGGCGATCCTAGTCCTCTCGGGCTTCTTGTTCATCGCCAACCTAGTGATGACGCACCGCAACCACCAGGACGAACCCAACCCCACGCCGGTCTACGCCACGGCAGTCCACCAGCCGCTGGCCGTCCCGAAGCTGCTCAACAGCCTCGGTTTCTGGAGCGTGGCCATGGCCGCCTACATGTTGATCAGCTACGGCTACCCGATCCTGCAGTTCTTCTTCCTCGGCACACCGGGATCCATGGAATGGGGGTACTGAGACCGATGATTACCCGAACCCTGCTGCTTTCCGCGGCCCTCGTGGTCGCGCCCCTGGCACTCGCCGAGCATGGCGTGATCGAAAAACCCGCCGATGCGCCGTCGAGCACGGTGGTGTTCAGCCCCGAGCTCAAGCATGCCTTGGCCGACGCCGACCCGGACCGCGGCGCCCGGCTTTCGCAGACCCAGATGTGCGCCGCCTGCCATGGCAACGACGGCGTGTCCTGGTCGGGGCAATGGCCCAGCCTTGCCGGCCAACCGGCGGAATACACCTACAAGATGCTGGTCGACTACGCCGAGGGGGACCGGGCCCAGACGAAACGTGCCTACATGATGCACACCCTCGCGAAGGAACTCTCGGAACAGGACATACTCGACCTGTCGGTTTTCTACGCCACCTTCGACCTGCCGCCGGCGAGCGAAGAGAAATTGGCCTATTCCGATGCCACCATCGGGCTCGTGCGCGACGGGGACGGAAAAAGGCTGGTCGCACCCTGCGCATCCTGCCATCGCAACCTCGGCCAGGGGCAGAAGTACGACATCCCGGCTCTCGCCGGCCAGCGTGTCGACTACTTCGTCAAGACCATGCAGGACTACGCCGACGGCTCGCGACGCAATGACGTCTACGGCCGCATGCGGGCGATCGCCGAGGCCCTCAGCGACGAGGAAATCCGTGAACTCGCGAACTACTACGCCACACTCGATGGCAATCGCTAACGGAGGATCCCGACATGTGGTGGCCCCTCATCATGTTCATCGGCTTTCTGGTGGCCTTGTGGCTGTTCTGGCGCTTTTTCCGCGACGACATGGAACATCTCGACGAGTGACCCGCCCGGGCTGTCTTCCGATCGCGCTCGACGCGACGAACTCCGGCTGAGCCCGTGGCCGAGCGATGCTTTCACTGTGATCTGCCGGTTCCCTGGGGAGAACGGCATCGCGCCACGGTTCTTGATGCCGAGCGGGCGTTCTGCTGTCCGGGCTGCCAGGCGGTGGCGAGCAGCGTGGTCTCCGCCGGGCTGGAAGACTATTACGCCCACCGGGACTCGCCAGCGAACCGGGCCCCCGGTGAGACCGCCGAGGCCCTGATTGATCGCCTGCGGGTATTCGACAACGAGTCCTTGCAGCGTGATTTCCTCACCCGGCACGGCGATCTCGCCGAGGTGTCGCTGGTGCTCGAGGAAATCCGCTGCGCCGCCTGCCTGTGGCTCAACGAACAGCAACTGCGCCGACTCGACGGGGTCCGCGACGTCGAGATCGACTACAACAGCCAGCAGGCACGGGTCCGCTACGACCCGGCGACGGTCGCACTCTCCGAGATCCTCGCCACCATCGAGGCGATCGGCTACCACGCCCACCCCTTCGACCCCACGCGCCGCAACGCCCTGCTCGCCGAGCAGCGCCACCGCAACGTCGAGCGGCTGCTGTTCGCCCTGATCCTCGCCATGCCGATCATGGCCTTCTCGGTGGCCGGCTACTGGATGGGTGGCCCCGGTGCCGACGGCAAGCTCCCGCTCTGGGAAATCATCGGCCGCTTCTCGGCGCTGATCGTCACGACCCTGGTCCTGGTCTACTCCGGGCGCGACTTTCTCGCCGGGGCCTTGCGCGACCTGCGGAATCTGCGACTGGGCATGGACGTGCCCATCGCGCTGGGGCTGACCGTCGCCTGGACCGGCAGCGTATTCGCCACCCTGCAGCAATCCGGGGAGGTGTACTTCGACTCGATCGCGATGTTCGTCACCTTCGTCCTGATCGCCCGTGTGATCGAGATCCGCGGGCGTCTGCGCGCCGCCGACGCGATGGATCGCCTGATGCGGATCATCCCGCGACGGGCGCGCTGCTGGCGCGACGGTGACTGGACGGAGGTGCCGGTCGTGGAATTGTCCCCGGGCGACCGTCTTCTGCTGCGCCCAGGCGAGGTGGTGCCGGTCGACGCGACACTGCGCGGGGATCGCGCGATCGAGTTCGACGAATCGGTGCTCACCGGCGAAAGCCGGCCGGTGCGCCGCCAGCCGGGCGACTTGGTGATCGCCGGGGCCACCAACCTCGACCAGCCGGCGGAACTCGAGGTCACACGGGCCGAGGAGCAGTCCATGATGGCCACGATCCACGGACTTATCCGGCGTGGCAGCGCCGCGCGTCCGAAGGTGGCGAGACTGGCCGACCGCGTCGCCAGCTATTTCGTAGCCGCGGTGCTGGTCATCGCCGCCCTGACCGCGACCTGGTGGATGATCCATGACCCCGTCCAGGCACTGGCCAACACCGTCGCCGTGCTGATTGTCACCTGCCCCTGCGCCCTGGCGCTGGCCACGCCCGTCACCCTCGCCCTGTCGGCCGGCGAGATGGCCGGCCGGCATATCATCCCGCAGCGCATGGAGAGCGTGGAGGCGCTGGCGAATGCAGACTGCCTGGTCTTTGACAAGACCGGCACGCTCACAGAGGGCCGCCCGGGCATCCAGGCCCGCGAGTCGCTCGATCCCGAGGTCCCGAGCGGGCGTGCCGATGCCATCGCCCACGCACTGGAGTCCTCCTCCGAGCACCCTCTCTCCCGCGCCTTCTCCCCGGTCGAGGGCGAGGCCGTTCCCGCGGTCGACGAACTACGGAATCAACCCGGCCAGGGCATCGAGGCAGTGATCGACGGCGAGCGCTGGCGTATCGGCAGCCCGCGCTTCGCCGGTGATCGGGCGATGAATGGCGACGGGGGCGACTCGGCCGCGAACACCGTGGTGGTCCTTTCACGCGACGGCCGTCCCGTGGCGCGCTACCACCTGGCAGACCGGCTGCGTCCCGGGGTGGTCGAGGCGCTGGAGCGACTCGGCAAGGAGGCGGGCACAACGCTGCACATGCTCTCCGGCGACCGCGCCGAGACCGTGGCCCACCTGGCCGACAAACTGGGCTTCGACACCGCGGAAGGCGAACTCACCCCCGAGCGGAAACTCGAGCGCGTCCGCCAGTGGCAGGCCGAGGGGCGGCGCGTGCTGATGGTCGGGGACGGGATCAACGATGCGCCCACGCTCCACCAGGCCGATGCCTCGCTCTCGTTCAGCGAGGCGACCGACCTGGCGCGGCAGTCGGCCGACTTCCTGCTCACGCGCGCCGACTTCGCGGCGGTCGTCGAGACCCGGGAGATCGCCACCCGAACTCGGCGCACGATCCGGCAGAACCTCACCTGGGCCGCCGGCTACAATGCCCTTGCGGTACCTTTCGCCGCGCTGGGATTCGTCCCGCCGTGGCTGGCGGCCATCGGCATGTCACTCAGTTCGATCATCGTGGTGGGCAACGCCATGTACCGCTTTCGTCGCCGGCGTCCCGACCAGGCGCCGAGGGACACGCCGAAACTCGTCGAGGATCCTGCATGAGACACGCCGTTCGCACGCCACCCCGCCCGCGCTTGCAGGCCGGGGGCGCCGCCCTCGCCATCGTGACCCTCGTCGCGCTGCTCGCACTGACCGCGAGCGGCTGGTGGCTGTTCGCCGGCGATCGCGGCGAACCGGAGATCGACGTGGCGGTACTCAAGCCCATGCCCGCCCCGATCGCGCTGCCCGAAGAAGAGCTCGTCACCGACGACGGCGAGACATTCGGCCCCGCCGATTTCAAAGGCAAGTGGACCCTGCTCTACTTCGGCTACACCCTCTGCCCGGACATCTGCCCGGTCGAGCTCGGCGCCCTGCGGCGGGTCGGCCAGCTCCTCGACGAGCAGCACCCGGGCCTCGCCGAGCGCACCCAGCGGATTTTCATCTCGGTCGACCCCGAGCGCGACACGCCAAAACGCATCCGCGATTTCACCGGGTACTTCGACCCGGCCATCGTCGGGGCGACGGGCAGCGAGGCGGCCCTCGAGGCATTCGCCGCGCCGCTAGGCGTGGGCTGGAGTAAGCGGTCGAACCACTACCGTGACGACTCGGACCGCAAGGAGACCGGTGACGACTACCTCGTCGACCACACCACCGCCATCCTGCTCGTCGACCCGGCGGCACGCTTGCGCGCGGTGTTCCCCACCCCGCACGGGCCGCAACCGATGGTCGATGCCTTTCATCGTTACCAGCAAGCAGTCGAGGACACGCAGCCATGATTTCTCTACGACGCTCAACGACACGAATCACCGCCTTAGTTGCCCTCGCCCTGGCCATGCTCGCCCCGGCCGCGCACGCCGAAATCAGCGTCGAGGACCCCTGGGTCGCCGAGGCGCCGCCCACGGCGATGGCGCTGGCGGGATTCATGACGATCGAGAACAGCGACGACGTGGATCGCAAGCTGGTGGGTGCCGAGGCACCCGGCTTCGATCGAATCGAACTGCATCGCTCCGTCGAGGTCGACGGCGTGCACCAGATGAAGCGCGAGGACGCCATCCTTGTGCCAGCCAACGGCTCGGCCACGCTGGCACCGGGTGGCTATCACGTCATGTTGATCGGCCTACAAGAGCCCAAGCGCGCCGGCGACCGGATCCCCCTGACCCTGATCTTCGACGATGGAGAGGAGATGACGGTGACCGTCCCGGTCAGGAAACGGGAATTCATGCAGTAGAGGCAAGCGCCGAAACACCCACCGATCCGGCGGCCCCATGACGGTGCCATGATGGACACGACTCAACGCCAGACACCCGACGAGGCCACGCATCCTGGGACTCATCCTGACGCTCGTATTTGCCACCGCGTTGACCGGGCTGCTGGTCGTGGCGCTGCGCGCGGCGTTCCACCGCCGATTGCATCGCAGCCTCGCTGCTCCCCGGGAACCGCTCAAGCGTTCACTACCGGAGCACGGCCTGACCGGGCACGCCATCCGCATTCCGACGCAGAGACATCGCTATCTGCGCGGCTGGTGGTTGCCGGGCGATGCGGATCGCGGCGTCCTCGTCATCACGCACGGCTGGGGCGCCAACCGCGAACTGATGTTGCCACTGGCCCGGCCGCTGCAGGCCGATGGCTGGAACGTGCTGCTGCTCGACACGCGCAACCACGGCGAGAGCGATGCCGACGACTTCTCCTCGATGCCGCGCTTTGCCGAGGACATCGACGCGGCGGTGGACTGGCTGCGCACGGACCCGGTCTTCACCGACGCCCCGGTGGGACTCATCGCCCATTCCGTGGGCGGGGCCGCGGCCCTGCTGGCCGCATCGCGACGCGACGACATAGCGGCGGTGGTCAGCCTGTCCACCTTCGCCCACCCGGCCGACATGATGCGACGCTGGCTGCGCTGGAAGCGGCTGCCGTTCTTCCCCGTCGGCTGGTACATCCTGCGCTACGTCGAGCGCGTAATCGGCCACCGGTTCGACGACATTGCGCCAATCCATACCCTGCCGCGGGTCGGATGCCCCGTGCTCCTGGTTCACGGCGAGGAAGACCCGGTCATTCCCGTCGACGACGCCGTGCGTCTCCACGAGCATCGCAGGGATACGCCGACCACCCTACAACTGTTGCCCGGAGGCCACGATCTAACCCAGCACCTCGATACCCATATGCCGACATTGAATGTCTTTCTCAAGCAAAGCCTCGGGGCGGTCGATCAGATGCAGCTAGGTGTAGACGAATGATCGCCGCCCGGTTCCATCAGCTCACCGATAATGTTGGTCATGTCGCACCGGCTGCGATCCGGCGGCATGGCGTGCGGCAACCCACTGTCACCCAACGCGATTCACAGCCACCAGGAGATCCAACGGAAAGACCCCGCCAGGTTCGATACAGAGGCCTCGTCGAAGGCATCCTGATCGACCGCTTGGCGGGGTCGTTTTTGGCCCTGGAGAAGGGCCTACATACGAGTGCGTCTTGTGTGCAAAACGTGTGCAACTTGGGTGATTCCAGGGGCTACCGGGCGGTAGCATCAGCTAACGCAGACACCTGAAATCAAGGGCTTGTGGTGCCGGAGAGAGGAGTCGAACCCCCGACCTTGGCATTACGAATGCCCTGCTCTACCAACTGAGCTACTCCGGCACGGAGCCCGGCATTTTTGTCGTTTTCCCATGGCTTGTCAATTCGCCTCCGGATCGGCCTTTTCGATATCGCCGATCAAGCGATTGCGAGCGATATACAACCGTTTCTCGAGCGCCGGGCGGTGTGTTTCCCAGTCTCGCCACATTGCCTCGAACTGGGCACTCTGCCAGGCCGACAGCCGAAGGGTGTCATCGCGCACACTGGCGAAGGCTTGGCTCAGGGGTCTCGCCTGCTTGCCCGGGCGGGCCAGCGGCGCTGGTAGCGCGTCGGTCAGCAGCCAGCCGGCGTAATCGGCCAGGTGCGCCCGGAAGACCACCAAGTCGTGCAGGTCGCCAAGCCAGTCCTGGATGGTCTTGAGGTCGGCGAGCATGGGCTCGACGACGGCAAAGGGCTCGTGCAGGGGTTCGATCAGGTAACGCAGGTGCTTGACCTGGATGCGTGCCGCGTGGAAACCCGAACGACCAGCCGACAGGTCCCGCTCGATCTGTTCGGCCATCATGGCGACCTGACTTGCGAACCAGCGGGCAAATGGAATGGAATCCTTACGTGCCCGGGGCTTGAGACCGGGCTTGACATCGAACTCCAGGGCGCCGCCTACCAAGGCTTGGCGCTCATCGGCCAGACGACCGATCCGTACCGCGACTTCGGCACAGTCGGGCTCCCGAGCCACCCGGTCGAGCAAGTCGAGCATCACCTCGTGATCGCGCATCGGACTGCTTGCCCGGGCAAGTGCCTTGAGGCGCCGCCGCGTCGACTTGCGCGTTCGCACCACATCGCGCGACAACCGCAACCAGACGCGCAGGCGCCGCAACTCGACACGCAGGTCGTGCAGGGCCTCGGGGTCGTCGTCGGCCGCCTCGAGGTAATGGGCCCAGGCACGACGGAAGACGGCCTGCTGGGCTCGAACGAGCACGGCGGCGACTTCGCCCGCCGGCTGGTTTAGGAAATCGGCGTCCAGTTGCCGAGCATGCTTCTTGGCCTGACCCATACCCTGTCCTCCGGTACAAAAAAGGCGGAACTCCACCACCCTGACTCATATCGTCTTGAGGCGGTTAGAAACCCCCGACTCGGCGTTCCTTCCGGTAAGGTCTATCATGGCTCACCGGCCGCCATCCACCAAAGACTTGCCGCCATGCCCCGTTCCCCCCTCTATATCAAACACGATCAGCTGTCAGCCGCGCTTTCCGGACTCGCACTACTCGTCGTCCTGAATCCGGCTGGCGCCGAGACCGGCGCGCCCGACTGGTCGGCATGCGCCAAGATCGATGCCGATGCCGAACGGCTGGCCTGCTTTGACCGCCTGGCCTCGAGTGGCCCGGCCGCCATCGAGGACGACGCCACGAAGGACGAAGACCAGCGGAGGTCGGTCCGAGACACCCATGACGGCCCGGTTGCGCAGTCGCCAGCGGACGAAGGTGAGTCCATCCCGATAATCAACGAATCCGAGCCGGTCGCCTTAGAGCGTCGGCTTCAGTCGGAAAAGTCGGGCGAGCGCAACCCGTTCGTGATGCGCAGCTACAAGCCGAACTACATCATGCCGGCGACCTATACACCTACCGACTTGTCACGCGACGTCTACGACTTCGACCCGCAGCACGCCGAAACCAAGTTCCAGCTCTCGTTCCAGTTCGACTGGTTCGAGGATCCGTTCGGCCCCAACACCGCGCTGTATTTCGGCTATACCCAGCTTTCGCTCTGGCAGACATACAACACCAAACTCCTCGGTGCGGAAGAAGATGCATCCGCACCGTTTCGCGAGACCAACTACGAACCCGAAGTGGGCGCAACCTTCGAAACAGATTTCTCGTTGGCCGGCCTTTATTTCAAACGCGCCCGGCTATCGTTGGTCCACACTTCGAACGGCCAGGGCGGTGAGCGCTCACGCAGTTGGAATCGACTTGCGGCGAGCACAGCCTTCGGCCGCGGCAACTTTGCCGGTCGCATCCGTGGCTGGTATCACCTGCCTGAGGCCGGTGAAGAGGACAATCCCGACATCACCGATTACATGGGATATGGCGACCTGCTGCTGGCCTACAAGTGGAAAGACCAAACCATCGCGGCCACGCTGCGCAACAATCTCGATTTCGCCAACAACAAGGGCGCGATCCAGGTGGATTACAGCTTCCCGCTGTCACAACGCGTCAAGGGCTACGTGCAGTACTTCAACGGCTACGGTGAGAGCCTAATCGACTACAATCGCTCGGTCAGCCGAATCGGTGTGGGCATCGCCCTGACCGACTGGCTCTGATCCATTCGTCACTGACCCTGCCCCCAATGATTTCCACCGCCCTGCGTTTCAGCGCCGAAACCGTCATCAATCGACTGATTCAGCGCGATCCGAACGCGCGTACCCGCCTGGCCGAGCTGGCCGGACTGGTGATCGCCTTCGAGATCGAACACCCTCATCGGACGATCACCATCACGCCCACCACCAGCGGGCTGATGTGGCGAGCCGGCGACGACCTGCCGCCCGATGCCCGCATCCACACCAGCGGCTCGGCGTTGCTGACCCTGCTGCAACGCGAACACGCCTCGGACTCGCTGTTCGCCGGCGATCTCACTATCGAGGGTGACGAGCAGGCGGCCACCCGCTTTTTGCGAACCTTGAGCGAGCTCGACATCGACTGGGCCGACTGGCTGGCCGAGAAGGTCGGCGTCTCAGCCGCCGGGGTGGTCGAACAGGCAGCGGAGCAAGCGCAACGCACCGCGGCCGAATGGGGCGAAACCCGCCGCATTGAGCAACATGACTATCTGGTGCACGAGGCCGCGCTGATCGCCGATGACCTCGACCTGTCGGGCTTTCTCGAAGGCGTGGACGAGACGCGTTCGTCCGTCGATCGGCTCGAACGTCGCATCGCGCGACTCGAGGCAGCCGAACGCGGCAATGCATCCCGCAACACCGCCGAGGAGGCTTGATGCGACCACGACTACTCTGGCGACTGGTGGTCATCCAGTTTGTGCTGCTGCGGCACGGCCTCGACGAGATCGTGCTGGCGCTTAAGATCTTCCGTCCGATCCGCTTTCTCAAGTTCGCTTCGCCCTGGTACTGGTTCTCGAACAACCGCCAGCGCACACGCGGCGAGCGGCTGGTCGCGGCACTCGAGGACCTCGGACCGATTTTCGTCAAGTTCGGCCAGATGCTTTCCACCCGGCGCGACCTGCTGCCGCCGGATCTCGCCGAGGCATTGTCCGCACTGCAGGATCGGGTACGCCCGTTCCCAGCCGAACTCGCTCGCCAGCGTATCGAAACGGCACTCGGCGCCTCGGTCACTGAACACTTTGCCCGCTTCGAGACCGAGCCGCTGGCTTCCGCCTCGATCGCCCAAGTGCACGGCGCTACACTCGACGACGGCCAGGAGGTGATCGTCAAGATCACCCGGCCAGGCATCCATCGTCGTATCCGCAGCGACCTTGAGATTCTCTACACCGTGGCTCGACTGGCCGAACGCTACTGGTCGGAAGGCCCGCGCTTGCACCCGGTGGAAGTGGTCACCGAGTTCGACAAGACATTGATGAACGAGCTCGACCTGCAGCGCGAGGCAGCCAACGCCGCCGAACTCAAGCGCCAGTTCGAGGGCTCGCCGATGCTATACGTGCCCGAGGTCTACTGGGACTGGTGCCGCACCGACGTGCTGGTCCAGGAGCGCATCCACGGTATCCCGATCGCGCGCATGGACCTGCTCCGCGCGGCCAACGTGAACATGAAGCGACTGGCCGAGCGCGGCGTGGAGGTGTTCTTCACCCAGGTGTTCAAGCACAATTTCTTCCACGCCGATATGCACCCGGGCAACATCTTCGTCGACGCCACCGACCCCGACCAGCCTCGCTACATGGCGGTCGATTTCGGCATCGTCGGCTCGCTGATGCCCGAGGATCAGCGCTATCTCGCCGAGAACTTCCACGCGTTCTTCAACCGTGACTATCGCCGCGTGGCCGAACTGCACGTCGAGTCCGGTTGGGTGCCGAACACCACACGTGTCGAGGAATTCGAGGCGGCGATCCGCACGGTCTGCGAGCCGATCTTCCAAAAGCCGCTGCGCGAGATATCCTTCGGCCACTTCCTGCTGCGATTGTTTCAGGTCGCTCGTCAATTCGACATGGAAGTCCAACCGCAACTGGTGCTGCTGCAAAAGACCCTGCTGGCGATCGAGGGGCTGGGCCGCGAGCTCTATCCGGATCTCGACCTCTGGGAGACCGCCAAACCGTTCATCGAACGTTGGATGCGCGAGCGCATCGGCCCCAAGGCCTTCATCGAGCGCTTCAAGGACGAACTGCCGTACCTCAACCAGCACCTATCAGAGTTGCCGCGCCTGTCCATCCAGGCCATGCAGCAAGTCCACCGCCAGTCGGAACTCCTGGAGGGGCAACGGCGGGAACTGGCCTCGCTACGCCAAGAGACGAGGCGCGACGGGGCCCGCAATCGCCTGACGCTGATCGGTGCGCTGTTGCTGGTGGTGCTTCTCGCCACCCAGGGGGGCGATCTTGAGCAAGAGGGGCTGACCGGGCTTTCCTGGATCGGCTGGGCGGAACTGGTTGCCGCCGTCGGCCTGCTCTATGCCGGACTGCGTCGCTGAGCCAAGCAAGCGACCACCCAGGCCCCGCTACAGCGTGCTGACCATCGAGGCCACCCACCAGGCCACACCAGCGGCAACGCCCGCCGCCAGCAGGAAGGCGATCGCCCCGGCAAAGCGCAATTTGGCGTTGATCACGCGCACCGTCGTCGGCACGCGCATCCAACCGGTGATCATGGCCCGCAACAGGTCCTGTCGCTTGATCACGACGTGAACGAGCACCGCGAGCACGTGCAGGGCAATGAATCCCAGCAGGACGTAAAAGCTCTGCTTGTGTATCGCGGTCAGCCAGTCGGCCGTGTCCGAGCTCACCCAGTCGTGAAACGGCCCCTCGTTGAAGGCATCGTCATGGGCGAACAGCCCCGTTGCCACCTGCAGGGACAATAGCCCCAGCAGGGCAATCACCGAAAGCGCCCCCAACGGATTGTGACCGAGACGCAGTCCGTCGCAATCGCCGCGGCGCAGGTAATGCCACAACCGCCGAGGCCCGGGCACAAACTGCGCAAACCGCGCGGTCTCGCTACCCCAGACACCCCACAGTAGGCGAAAGACCACCAGCCCACCCACCGCCACGCCGAGATACATGTGCCAGCCGAGATAGCGGTCGAACACCGCGCCGGTGAGGTACAGGGCGATGACCAGGACGACCAGCCCCCAGTGGAAAAGACGGACGGGCAAGTCCCAAACACGCATGCGTCGGGTGGATGGTTCGTCATTCCGTGACATTTCACTCTCCTCGGGCGCTGGGATCTGGGAAAAATCAGCAATCACAGATGAGAAATCAGGCAAATGGTGGGAGCCCATCCATTCACGTGCACCTGGTCAAGCCGCCCGCTGTCGGCTTGACTCTCAGAAAAAAACCCCGCGACCGGAACGGCTGCGGGGTCTCGCGTTCGGCGATGGCCGACGGGTCAGTCGTTGCCCATCAGCTGGTCGAGGATTGCCGGGTTCTCCAGGGTGGAGGTGTCACCTTCCGGCGGCTCACCCTTGGCAATACCGCGTAGCAGGCGGCGCATGATCTTGCCCGAACGGGTCTTAGGCAGGTTGTCTCCAAATCGGATGTCGTCCGGCTTGGCGATCGGCCCGATCTGCTCGGTGACCCAACCTCGCAGGGTCTTGACCATTTCCTCGGCGGCCTCGCCCTGCGGGCGATCGCCCTTGACCACGACAAAGGCGACGATCGACTCGCCCTTGACGTCATGAGGACGGCCCACCACGGCGGCCTCGGCCACCTCCGGGTGCGCTACCAGCGCGGACTCGACTTCCATGGTGCCCAGGCGGTGACCGGAGACGTTGATGACGTCGTCGATCCGCCCCATGATCCAGATATAGCCGTCCTGGTCACGCCGCGCCGAGTCACCCGCCAGGTAGTAGCCCGGCAGCTTGTCCGGGAAGTAGGTGCGCTGGAAGCGCTCGTCGTCACCCCAGATGGTGCGCAGCATTGACGGCCAAGGCTTCTTGATCACGAGGTTGCCACCGCTCTCGGTGGGCACAGAATGCCCGTGGTCGTCGACCACGTCGGCCATGATGCCCGGCAACGGCAGGGTACAGGAGCCCGGCACCAGGTCGATCGCCCCCGGGACCGGCGCGATCGCGTGCGCGCCGGTCTCGGTCTGCCACCAGGTGTCGGTGATCGGGCAGCGCCCGCCGCCAATCACCTGGTGGTACCAAACCCAGGCCTCGGGGTTGATCGGCTCGCCCACCGTGCCCAGCAGGCGCAGGCTGGACAGGTCGTACTGGTTCGGCACCTCGTCGCCCAACTTCATCAGCGCACGAATGGCCGTCGGCGCGGTGTAGAACACGCTGACCTTGTGGCGCTGGACCATGTTCCAGAAACGGCCGGCGTCCGGGTAGGTCGGCACGCCCTCGAAGATCACCTGGGTCACGCCCAGGGCCAGCGGGCCGTAGGTGACGTAGGTGTGCCCGGTGATCCAGCCGACGTCAGCGGTGCACCAGTAGACGTCGTCATCGTTAAGGTCGAAGACCCAAGAGCAGGTCATCGCCGCGTTGACGAGATAGCCGCCCGAGGAATGCACGATACCCTTGGGCTTGCCGGTCGAACCGGAGGTGTAGAGGATGAACAGCGGGTGCTCGGCCTCGACCATGACCGGCTCGCACTCGGCCGGCTGACCGTCGATGGCCTCGGCCCAGGTCAGTTCCTTCGCGCTGGAGGCGCCGGTGGCCACGCCACCGATGTGCTCGAGCATGATGACGGTCTCGACCGACGGGCAGCCGTGCTCGAGCGCCTTGTCCACCTGCCCCTTGAGGGTCACCTTCTTGCCGCCGCGCATGTTGCCGTCGGCGGTGATCACCAGCTTGGCGTCGGTGTCGTTGATGCGATCGCGCAGCGCCTCGGCGGAGAAGCCACCGAAGACCACCGAGTGGATCGCGCCGATGCGGGCACAGGCCAGCATAGCCACGCTCGCTTCGGGGATCATCGGCAGGTAGATGACCACGCGGTCGCCCTTCGTAACGCCCTGTGCCTTGAGGGCGTTGGCGAACCGGGCGACGCGATCGTGCAGTTCCTGGTAGGAGATGTGGGTGACGGTGCCATCGTCCGACTCGCCGATGATGGCGGTCTTGTGGGCCTTGGCCGGCAGGTGACGGTCGATGCAGTTGGCCGCGACGTTGAGCCGCCCGTCGGCAAACCACTTGAAGAACGGGGCGTTCGAGTCGTCCAGCGTCTGGGTGAAAGGCGTGTCCCAGGTAACGAACTCGCGCGCGAGTCGCGCCCAGAAGCCCTCGAAGTCGCGCTCGGCCTCGGCGACCAGCGCGTCGAAGGCCGCCCGCGACCCGATTCTCGCCCGCTCCGAAAATTCCGGCGCCGGCGAGAAGACACGGTTCTCGCTCAGAATGGACTCGAGGTTATCCATAAAGACTCCATCGGTAATCATGTTTCGGTTTGTCGTACCTGGTGAAGCAGGCACCGTCCCGGCTGGGGCCGGGGCAATTGCACCGCGCAAGATTAGCAAAATTCGTCGGCGGGCTGGGAAACACCGTGGGAACCGTTGACCGACTTACCCACACTACCCCGAACAAAACCACAAAAACCGTCGCTAACCGATTGCTGGAAAAGGGATTGACCCAAGCGGATTTCAGTTATGCACAGAAGTTGTGGACAACTTAGTGGACAACCCGCCAACAACCACGCCGGACAAAGGCTGATCAGGCAGTTGCACGGATTGCGCATTTTTTGGCCAGCACCATCACCCCAAGGGGGTTTATATACTAACCCTTTGTTATTAAACGAAAATGACGTTGGCAAGCGCCGCCGCCCGACGATCGACCCCGCGGGGCTTGGCACCGTCGCATTGGCTGTGGTAAGCCGACGCAACAGACGGCCTGATTGTGGATAAAAAAGTGGACAACCGGTCTGAAAAGGTGGGGAATCCTCGCCGATCCATTGCCAGATCAAGCGTTTCGTTGCCATGGTTCCGACCGGCAGCGGCATAATGGACGCCCAACGACACGACCCACCGAGAGCGAGTCCGATGCGGGACGACGAATTGATCACGGCCTTCATCGAGGCACTCTGGCTGGAGGCAAACCTGGCACAGAACAGTCGCGCGGCCTATCGGCGTGACCTGGAGCTGACCGCGCGCCGCCTGTCGGGGTCAGACGCGCTGGACGAAAGTCACGCCCTGGCTGATGCCGACGGCAATGCCCTGAACCGCCTGCTCGGCGAGCGACTGGCCGAGGGGGCGGCCCCGCGCTCCGTGGGCCGCATGCGCTCGGCGCTGCGCCGGTTCTATGCCTGGACCAATCGCGAAGGTTTGATCCAGCCCAACCCGGCCACCGACCTGCCCGCACCGCGCCGCCCGCGCGCCCTTCCGACCGATTTGAGCGAAGCCGACGTCGAGGCCCTGTTGAATGCACCCGACACCGGCTCTCCACTGGGTCTGCGCGACCGAGCCATGCTCGAGACACTCTACGCCACCGGCCTGCGGGTCTCGGAACTCGTTAACTTGACCCTCAACGAGATCCACCTGTCCAACGGCCTGGCACGCATCACGGGCAAGGGCGGACGCGAACGGCTGGTGCCGATCGGCGACGAGGCGATCGACTGGCTGCGCCGCTACCTCGACGAGGGACGCCCGGCCATGCTGGGCGAGCGGCAGACTGTCGCGGTGTTCGTCACCAGCCGGGCCGCGCCCCTGACCCGTCAGGCGTTCTGGTATCGGCTAAAGCACCACGCCCGGCACGCGGGGCTGGCGCGCCTGCCCTCGCCCCACACCCTGCGGCACGCGTTTGCCACGCACCTGCTCAACCACGGGGCGGACCTGCGCGCCCTGCAGATGCTGCTTGGCCATGCCGATCTGTCGACCACCCAGATCTACACCCACGTCGCCACCGCCCGACTGCAGGCCCTGCACGCGGAGCACCACCCACGTGGTTGATGCGCCAACAAGGGCAATTGCCAGCCAACGCCTACCTCGACGACTGCCCCCGCCCTCGCCGTGATCCTGCAGTGATGCCACAATTGCACGGTAATTACGGAACCCGGCCGGCACTCGGCACTCCAAACGAGCCGCCGGTCAAACATCCGGACACGATCATACAAACCCAGGTTGATTACCCCATGCGAAACACATGCTTCCCGCTTGCCGCCCGTCGCGGACTGACCGTCCTGCCGTTTGCCCTCGCGCTGGCCGGTCCGACCACCGCGGCCCTGGCCAACGACAAGGACTCGATTACCGCCAGCATCCAGGAGCACATGCCGGGCGTGCCGATCGACTCGATCGAGGAGACGCCCGCCAAGGGGATATACGAGCTGAATTCCAACGGCCAGATCGCCTACGTCACGGCCGACGGCAAGTACCTGATCGCCGGCGACCTGATCGACGTCGAGAGTCGGAAGAACCTGACCCAGGGCAAGCAGGATTCCCAGCGCCTGGCATCGCTGGGGGATATCCCCGATGAGCGCAAGCTGGTCTACCCGGCTGACGGCGAGACCAAGCATACGATCACCATCCTGACCGACCCGACCTGTCCGTTCTGCGACAAGCTCCACAAGGAGCTGCCGAAGCTGCGCGAGGCCGGCGTCGAGGTGACCTACATCCTCACGCCGCGACAGGGGCCGGGCTCGAAAGGCTTCGAGATTTCCTCGAAGGTGGCTTGCGCCGATGATCCGAAGGAGGCACTCGATCGGGCCATGAAGGGCGGCTCGGTCGATGCCGAGGCCTGCCAGAACGACATGATCGAGGAGAACATGGCCCTCTCCAGCCGCCTTGGCATGAGCGGCACCCCGTACACCATCCTGCCCGACGGGGCGGCCATGCCCGGCTTCCGCCCGGCCAACGTCATGCTGCAAGCAATCGAGCAAAGCGGCGGTTAACGCGAAACCACGGAAATGCTCAGGAACAACCGCCCGAGATGATCGGGCGGTTTTTTTCGATCTGAAGAAAATCCCAGCGCGACGACGGACAACCGGCCATCTGCTGCTAAAGTCTTGCGCCATTTGTCCGATACAACAGTCGAGTCCACGTCTCTCGACCGTTGCGCGTCGCATGCACCGCACCGAAAACGCCCAAAAAACGAAGGAGCCTCAGGGTCACCATGACAATCAAGGCAAAACTCATACTCCTTGTCTCCTTGGCCGGCATCGCCACCCTGCTGACCAGTATTTTCGGCATCTACGCGGAAATGCACCAGCACGAACTGGCCAAGAAGAATCATGAACTGCGAATCAAGCCGGTGTTGCAGATCGAGCAATCGGTTCAGCTGATCAACCAGATGACCACGCAGTCCCTGCTCGCACTTCAACACGATCCGGAAGGTCGAACGGCTGCAATGCACGATCACCCGATCGAGCTACACACCGATGTGGTCGTGGAGCACCAGCAGAAACTGGCGGAAATCAATCAAAGCTTGGCGGCAGTCGAGCATCGTCAGCCGGAGTCGAACGCGGCTCAGGCCCGCCTGTTCGAGACCCAGCAAGAGTTGATCGACATTGCCTTCACACCCTTGCTCGAAAAGCTCGACGAGGGAAACTACGTCGGCGCACAAGCCCTGTTGATACTCACGCTGTCGGAGGTGCTACCGGCCTACGAGGCGGCGGCTGACGAATACAAGAGCATCCTCCGCGGCAACATGGAGGCAGAACTCGAGCGCACGGACGCCACCGTCCAACGCGACGTGTGGGTTCAAAGCGGCATCACCCTCGTGAATCTTCTGATCATCATCGGCATCGCCGCCTGGATCATTCACGGTGTTTCCGCCGGGCTGCGCTCGGCTGACCGATTCGCCACGAACTTCGCCAACGGCAACCTCAGCGAGGACGTTTCCTCCGATAGCAAGGATGAAATCGGTGAGATAATCAACCACATGAACGCCGCCCGCGCATCACTTCACGACACGCTACAGCGGATAGGGGACGCGTCACGACAACTGGCCTCGGCCGCTGAGGAGACATCGGCCGTTTCCGAACAGACAGACCGGGGGGTCCGCCGACAGCTTGAAGAGATCGAGCAAGTCGCCGCAGCCATGAACCAGATGACTTCTACGGTCGAAGAGGTTGCCAGGAACGCCTCTGACGCATCCCAGGGCGCTCAGAACGCGGACGACTCCGCCAAGCAGGGGCAGAGCGTACTCTCCACGGCAGTGCACGCCGTCGGCTCGCTCTCCGACGAGATCCGCCAATCCGCCGAGACGATTCATTCCCTGAAGGCCGAATCGCAGGAAATCGGCAAGGTACTCGACGTGATCGGAGCAATTGCCGATCAGACCAACCTGCTCGCCCTGAACGCCGCGATCGAGGCCGCCCGGGCTGGCGAGCACGGCCGTGGTTTTGCGGTTGTCGCCGAAGAGGTCCGAGCGCTCGCATCACGCACCCAAGGCTCGACCGAGGAAATCCACACCATGATCGGCCGACTGCAATCAAGCTCCAACGACGCGGTTTCCGCGATGGGGCGTGCCGAGGAACAGGTCGACCGGAGCACGGAAGCGATGTCCAACACCGAGGGTGCGCTTGGCGAGATCACCAACCGTGTCAACGGGATCAACGACCTGAACTTCCAGATCGCAAGCGCAGCGGAGGAACAGAGCGCGGTAGCCGAGGAGATCAACCGGAACATCCAGACGATCTCGCAGGTGAGCGAAGAGTCAGCAGAGGGCGCCAAGCAAACACGCACCGCCTCGCAGGAACTCGCTCGCCTTGCCGAAGAGCTCCAAGAGCGGATCGGCCGATTCAGGCTCTGAGCGCCGGCAGCCCGATCAAGGCGACGACAAAGGCCCGCAAACGCGGGCCTTTCCTGTTTCCCGATCCCGAATCGCCGCCCGCACCGTGCGTGGACACGAGCTAATGGCTACCCTTCACTCTCGATAACAACTTGAAGACACCTAAATGCCAGCCCAGAAATCACCCCAGACACGCCCCGTCGTCCTGATCGGCTACGG
>JAWLFB010000003.1:0-63107 GCA_041685825.1 Guyparkeria sp.
GCCGATCCAAGGAGCGACCGATGGCCGAAACCTGCCCCATCCTGATTGCCAGTGACCTCTCCGATGCCAGCGAGGTTGCGGTTACCCGTGCGACGCAGTTGGCGGCCCGTCGTTCCTGCCCGCTGACCGCATTGCATGTCATCCAAGAGGAACCATTGTGGTGGGTGGTCAAGAGTCGTGATCTCGACCCGGACGACCTGCGCGCCGAACTACTCCGCGAGGCGCTTGCCGGGTTGAAATCGCAACTGCACGAGGCGGCACGGCGTTTGGCGATCGAGCCGCGCGAATCGGACGTGCAGGCCCGGTTGGGCAAGCCGGCGGCGGTGGCCAGCGAAATGGCCGCGTCCATGCACGCGCGCTTGGTCGTGGTGGGGGCTCATGGGCGTCACGCGGTACGCGACTGGTTTATCGGCACGACTGCCGAGAAGATGGTCCGCGCCGGCAACGTGCCGGTGCTGGTCGCTAGGGTGGAACCGACGCACAGCTACCAGAAGGTGACGGTGGCGGTGGACTTCTCTGAGTCTAGCCGGGCGGCACTGCGAGCGGCGCTCGACTGGACACCGCAGGCGCAGTTCACCCTGGTGCATGCCTACGAGACCTGGTTCGAGAGCTATATCGATGCCGGGACCTACGAGCGTCTGCGGCAGGAACAGGAAGAGGCGTTGTACGATCGTTTGCGCGAATTCGCCCACGAGGTGGGCATACGTAGTGATCACGAACCTGACTACCGCATCATTGCCGGCCACCCCGGCACCGCCGTGATTGATGCGGCTAAGGCCCACACCGATCTCACCGTCTGCGGCACCCAAGGCGAGACGGGGTTGCGTCACCTGTTGCTTGGCAGCGTGGCCCAGCACATCCTGCGCGAGTCGAAGGGTGACGTGCTCACCGTGCGTGCCGGCGGTGACACAGCGGTTTAATGGGTGGTCCAATCGGTAGCGACGGCACTCGATACCTCCGAGATTTCCTTTACAACGGCCCGGCCGAATGCTTGATTTGACCGATGCCCGCCAATCCGTCGACGAGGAAGCACCCATGCTGATCTACAGCCACCCGGTCTGCTGGAAGCACGAGAACGAAAACGACGTGATGCTGCCGCATCCGGAGCGTCCCGAGCGACTGGACGCGGTGATGGCGGCCATCGAACGCTTCCCGGCCAAACGACACACGCGGGTCGAGGCACCACTGGGCGACAAGGGCGACTATGAACTCGCCCACGACCCCCGCTACGTCGAGGCGATTTTCAGCCAGGCGCCCACCGATTTCCAGGCATTGCGGGTCGACGGCGATACCTCGCTGAACCAGTACACCATCGAGGCCAGCCGGCGGGTGGTGGGCGCGGCCAAGGCGGCCATCGACGCCGTACTACCCGGGCCCGAGCGACGTGCGTTTCTCGCCACCCGTCCGCCGGGACATCACGCCGGCCCCTGCCAGCCGCGCGGTTTCTGCGTGTTCAACAACGTCTCGATCGCGGCCTACTACGCCATCCGCCACCACGGCCTCGAGCGGGTGGCGATCGTAGATTTCGACGTGCATCACGGTGACGGCACGGAGGAGATCGTCGCCAACAGCGACGCGGTGCGCTTCTTCTCGATCTTCCAGCATCCGTACTACCCATACTCGGGCATTCCGCCGATCGCCGACAACTGCTTTCCTATCGGCCTGCCCAACATGACCGACGGCGAGGCGTTCCGCGAAGGGGTGCGTGACTCGGTCTGGTTCGAGACGTTGCGCGAATTCCGCCCGCAGTTGCTGCTGTTCTCCGCCGGCTTCGACGCGCACAAGAACGACCCGCTGGGCGGCTGGATCCTGGAAGACGAGGATTTTGCCTGGATCACCCGCGAGGTGATTGCCGCGGCCGGTGGCGACGACCTGCCGGTGGTGTCCTTGCTGGAGGGTGGTTACGACCTGGAGGGGTTGGAGGATTCGGTGCTCGCCCACCTCAAGGCCCTGGACGGGGATGCCGGCTGAGCCGGTCGCGCTCGAGGAACTCGAGGCCGAGATACGCGCCTGTCGCCTGTGCGAGGCGGATCTGCCGCTCGGGCCCCGGCCGGTGTTCATCGCTCGCCGCGAGGCGCGCCTGCTGATCGCTGCCCAAGCGCCGGGGCGACGGGTGCACGAGACCGGCCTGCCGTTCAATGACCCCAGCGGCGATCGGCTGCGCGACTGGCTGGGCGTCGACCGCGAGACCTTCTATCACCACCCGGCCATCGCCATCGTGCCGATGGGCTTCTGCTTTCCCGGCACCGGTCGGGGCGGGGATATGCCGCCACGACCGGAGTGCGCCCCGACCTGGCGTCGTCCCTTGCTGGCCGCGATGCCGCAGGTCGAGACCACGGTGGTCATCGGTCGCTACGCGCTGGGCTGGCACCTCGGGCTCAAGGGCGTTCAGCGGCTGACCGATCTGGTCGCCGACTGGCGCCGTCTTGCCCCGACGCATTTCCCGCTGCCGCATCCCAGCCCGCGAAACAACCGCTGGCTACGCAACAACCCCTGGTTCGAGGACGAGGTTGTCCCGGCCCTGAGGGCCCGGGTCGCCACGTTGCTCGACGCGGGTGGAGGCTGACTCACTCGCGGAATTTCAGACCCACCTGGGTGATCGTCGGGCCGTCCATCTCGCGCACGGTCAGGCTGACGCGATCGAGATCGACCGAATCACCCACGACCGGCGGGTTGCGCAACAGGGACTTGATCGCCTGGTCGAGGGTCGCTTCCTGCAGTTCGTCGGGCGGCTCGATTCCGTAGACCTGGGCCAGGTCGGCGATGCGCGCCCCACCACGCAACGAGAAGGCACCGAAGAAGGTCTGTTCGGCCAGATCGGCCTTCTTGCGCCGCTCGCCGGTGAAGAAACGATTGAGGTCGTTGATCATGTCCTGGGGGATGATCGTCAGGACGATGTCACCCGACTGGAAGCGAAAGCCCGTTTCCGGCTTGCGCAGGGCGAGATTGCGCACCACGCCCGCGATCATGACAGATTCGCCGAACGGCATGCGCTCGGGACCGGCGCCGTCGGCGTCCGTGTGTTCGCCCACCACGAACTGCACCATCTCCAGGCGCGGTTCGATCGGCAGGTTCAGATCGGCGCGCTGACGCGGCTCGGCCAGTGGCGGCACCTCGACCTTGAGCAGGCGGGCGGCCAGCGGCACGGTGCTGCCCTGGATCAAGAGCGAGGTGATCACCACCACGTAGGCGATCTCGAAGAAGCGCTCGGCATCGGGAATGCCGTAGATCATCGGGAACAGCGCCAGCACGATCGGTACTGCGCCGCGCAGCCCAACCCAGGCGATAAAGGTCGTCTCGCGCCAGTTGAAGTGAAACGGCCACAGGCCGATCCAGATGGCGATCGGCCGAGCGACCAGGAGCAGGGCGAACGCCAGGATCAGGGCCGGGACGATCTGGTCGAGCACCGCCGATGGAGTGACCAGCAACCCCAGGATCAGGAACATGCCCGCCTGCGCCAGCCAGGCCAGTCCGTCCATGATGCGCAAAACATGGAAGGTGCCGCGGTTTCTCGCCGTTCCGATCACCAGGCCCGTGAGATACACCCCCAGGAAACCGCTGCCGCCGAGTTCGTTGATCAGCGCGAACGACAGCAGTCCGCCGGAGGCGATCAACAGCGCGTAGAGCCCCTCGGCCAGCTCGATCCGCCGGAGTACCTCGCGCAGGAGAAAGCCGAAGGCCACGCCCAGCACGGCACCGATGCCGAACTGCTGGACCAGGAATACTAGGATCCACGGGTCGAGCAGCGACTGGCCGGCCGAGATCACCTCGAGCAGGGTGACGGTCAGGAAGATCGCCATCGGGTCGTTGATGCCCGACTCGATTTCCAGCGTCGAGCCGACCCGTTCGTTCAGCCGGGTTCCGCTGCCCTTCAGGAGCGAGAAAACGGCCGCCGCATCGGTCGAGCCGATGATCGCGCCCATCAGCAGGCCGTAGTACCAGTTGAACCCCATCAGCCAGGTGGCAAGCACCCCCATGGCTCCTGCAGTGATCATCACGCCGATGGTCGCCAGTGACAGGGCAGGCTTGAGTGCGACGCGGAAGGTGCGGATATGGGTGCGTAGGCCGCCGTCGAGCAGGATGATTGCCAGGGCAAGGTTGCCGATCAGGAATGCGGTCTGGAAATCGTCGAATTCCACTCCACCGATGCCGTCCTGCCCAGCCAACATGCCCACGCCGAGGAAGATCAGCAGTAGCGGAAAGCCGAAACGCGATGACGCCATGCCGGCGATGATGCTGGTGAAAAGCAGCAGGGCGCCGAGCAAGATAAACGAGTTGGTCGCGTCCATGGCTCTCGGGTCTGGCGTGGGTGGCGTTCCTTCAACTATACGCGAGGCCAGCGGCCGAGCGGGCTTGCCTCCTACGGTCCATTCGGTGTCGAATGCCGAGGGATGGCTCGCGTGCCGCGTGTCAGACCGATGTCCGACCCACCGGCGCAGGAAGGATGCCCAAGCGGCGATTGACGCGAGTCATGCCCCGGGAAATGGGCCTTGGGAAAATGTCGGTCCGGCCGTCGCCGGCCCGGTGCTGGTGACAATCAGGTTGCCGGGGCGAGGAAGGCGGGTGTCTCGAGAAACGGGCGCGTGGCTACCGGCGTCGGCGTTGGGGCGGAAGGCAAGGGGAAGCGAGTGTCGATTTCGCGCCGAACCGCGGCCTGTTCGGGCAGCAGCGGCAGGTGCCCGCCGGCGAGCATCTCGACGGCATCGGATAGGCCCAGTCGGTCGAGGTGCTGGGTGGGTGCCTCGAGGAAAGTCTCCAGATCGAGGCCGGTCGTCGACAGTCGGCAGGCGCGGAAGATGTTGGCCCAGAAATCGATCATCTCATCACGGTAGGTCTGCATAGCTGTACTCCTCTGTTTACCGCCTACAAACTAGGCATGTCCAGATAGTATGCACACAGCATTGGTATGTCAATAAACTCACGTAATTTTTGTTGACATACCAGCCGCGGGTCGGAGAATGGGCCACATGAACCGCATTACCCCGACCGCCATCGATGACCTGAAATGGGATTTGCGCCAGCGCCTCAAGTTGCTCGAGTGCACCGCGCTCCTCAACGGCTGGGTACGTACCCAGGCGCTGACGGAGAGTTTCGGTATCAGCCGGGCGCAGGCCTCCAAGGACTTTGCCGTCTACCAGGCACTTGCGCCGGACAACCTGATCTACAACCGTTCGCGGAAATACTACGAGCCCGGAGAGCGCTTCGCCGCGCGGCTGCTCTCGGGGCGGACGTCCGAGTTGCTGGACGTGCTGGCCGCCTTGCCGGGTGAGGATCGCCCGGTGGTCGCGCTGGCGGCCGCCGGGCCGAACGTGGAACTGCTGCGGCCGCTCGAACGTGAACTTGACCTGGACATCCTGCGAGTGATCTCGGCGGCGGCCAGCAACAGCCATCGGCTGCGCGTGGATTACCAGTCGATGCGTCGGCCGCATCCGCGGCCAATCGAACTGTCACCGCATACGTTGGTTTACAGCGGCTTTCGCTGGCACCTGCGGGCGTTCAGCCATGAACATGGCGAGTACCGCGATTTTGTCTTGGCACGGATGGGGAATGCCGAGGCCTTGCCGGATCGGCCAAGCGTACCGCGGGACGACGATGCCGACTGGTTCGAGAACGTGACGTTGCGGGTCGGGGTGCATTCCGATCTCGCACCGGCTCAGCAGGCCGTGATCGCAGCGGACTACGGCATGATCGATGGCGAGCGTAGTGTGACCGTGCGCCGCGCACTGCTGCCTTACCTGCTGCGATTGATGCAGATCGAGCCCGAGCGGGAACACCCCGACCCAGTGATCCAGCAAATTCGCCTGCTCAACCCCGAGGCGGCGGTCAAAAACGGTTGGTCCTGAGGCTCAACTCGGTTCGATCCGCTGGTAGCGATTGCCCCCTCGGCTTTGGCGAGTCGGAGTGCTGCGCGGTCATGTCTGCTGGCTTACTCGGAGGGCGGCCCCGCCTCCACTCTGTCACGCCGCGTGGGACCGTGACCTGCAGCTTGCTAGCGCTGCGATGCCGCCCGGTGCGCCATTCGGGTATGGATTCGATCGGCCAGCTCGATACCTGCCCATTCTGCTCGGCAAGGCCCTAAGCAAATCGTTCCGGGCCGATGCCTGCCAGTAAGTCGTTGGACTGACTCTTTCGCGCGATCACCGGCACTCACACCATCCGAACCCTGTCGGAAGTTGCCTTGCTCTGCGAGAGGATCACTTCATTGTGGGTAGCGTCCCGGGAAGTGGTGTAAATCAGGCGAGATGAGGAGGCCACCGTGGCCCTTCGGTAGGGATGCAGTTGCGACACGACAACGACGGACGAAGGAGAAACCACGAGGGTGGACATGAGCATGGCATTGAACGAGCTGCTTGAGAAGCGGTAGGTGTCCTCGGATTTCCTGCACGAGACGCTGACTTTCCTGCTTCAGGAGTTGATGGAGCAGGAGGTCAACGGGCGCTGCGGGGCCGAACGGCATGCCCGTTCAGACGAGCGCATCACCCATCGCAACGGGTACCGGGATCGGCCACTGGAGACCCGGCTGGGCCGGGTCGACCTAAATGTGCCGAAGCTCCGTGAGGGCAGCTATTTCCCCGGCGCATCCGAGCCCCGCCGGATGAGCGAGAAGGCACTGACCGCCGTGGTGCAGGAGGCCTACGTGCATGGCATCTCCACCCGCAAGGTCGACGACCTGGTTCAGTCGATGGGCATGACGGGCATATCGAAGTCGCAGGTATCCCGCCTGTGCGCCGAGATCGACGAGCGGGTCGACGCCTTACTGAATCGCCCCTTGGAAGGGGACTGCCCGTACGTCTGGCTGGATGCGACCTACATCAAGAGCCGGGAGCACGGCCCGGTCGCCAGCCAGGCCGCCATGATGAGCCTGTCCCGCCATCCGATGGCGGTGGCGTGACTCGATCGCGATAACCCCCCGTTACGGGACGTTTTATTTGCGGTGCCGCACGAGGAATCAAGCGGGTTACCGGTAGAATGCCCCTTCACGCGCACGACCCATTCAACCCTCTCCCTATGACTACCCCGGCAAAACTTGTCCGACTGAGCGAATCTTAGAAGGCGGGGTGCTCCGACACTCCGCTTCGTCATCATGGTACAGGCGGTAATCTACTGCGGGACAGGGGCTCGAGGGTATGCCATTCGCTGCGCTTGCCGCGATCGGGGGTGTGCTGTTCGTGCTCTCGCTGGCACGTGTTCGACGGATGCTGGCTTCGTTGGGGTGAGCCGCTGGCGGATTGGTGTCAGTCGAGCTCGGCTATTAGTGTATCGATGCAATTCCAGACGTGCCGGCGTAGTGCCGGATGGCCACGATTCAGGCGCCGAATCAGGCTGGCCTTTTCCTGCAAGTAGGGGGCGGCGAAGCTCGGGTCGTGCCGGGCGATCGACTGCACATTGTGCAGGACGTCAGCATACTTGATCGTCTGGGCGCGCGGCTCGGCCCGGACAACATGGTCGTGATCGATGTGCTTGCGGGTCGCGCGCTCGCCGTCGGCGTGGCTGGCCTGGTTGGTCAGCGAGAGCACCATCCGCACCACCGAACTCGGCATCTTGCGGCCGAGGTCGGTGGCCGTCACCGGGGTGTCCTCGATCACGTCGTGGAGCAGGGCGGCGGCGAGCACCAGCGGGTCGCGATTGAAAGTGGCTACCGTCTGGGCGACGGCAATCGGATGGGACACGAACGGCTCGTGGGTATAGTGGCGCACTTGGCCCTCGTGCGCCTCGATCATGATCTCCACCGCACGGCGCACCACGAGTGAGGGGTTTTGGACGAAGAACTGGGCGTCAGGCGTCGTGGTCATGGTGGCGTGCGTATCGTGTGGCGGCTCTGTGCGACGGTCGCAACATGGACCGTGGCAAGTGTGCCCGCCGAACTCTACTGGCTCAAGCCGCGGGCCCACTTGCTGTCGGGAATGCGGAAATGAGGTGTCACGATGGAATACGCGGCCGGTTGGTCGTATCGTGGGAGCTCAGGTACCTATGCCCGATCACAATCAGCGAGTGTCTCCATGACCGTGTTCTGCCGACTGCCTCTCCGTTTCCTGTCCAGCCTGGGACGCTCCTTTGGCGCTCTGTTTTTGGCCGTTGGTCTGGGCGGGGTTGCCCCGGCGATGGCCGCCGAGGTTGATGACTCGAAAATGGCCATTTACGACGACGTGCGTTTTGTCGCTCATCTCGCCGATCTTCCCGCGGATCTCGGATGGATGAGGGAGAACGAGAAGCCCATGATGTTGTTCTTCCACGCCAGCTACTGCAGCTACTGCAAGAAGATCGACGAGGAATTCCTCATCCCTATGCGGCTTGATCCGGATTACCAGGGACGCATGATCATCCGTCGGGTGCAGATCGATTCTGACGATCGCTTCATCGGTGTCGACGGAAATTGGAAGCAGCCAGCGGCGTTTGCCGATGAACTCGACGTGCGGGGCGTGCCCTACGTCCTGTTCTTCTCACCAGACGGCGAGCGGATCGGCGAGATTACCGGCGCGGCCCCGGGGTTCTACAATCATTATCTTGACCGCAATGTCGACCGAGCTGAGCGTTGCGCCAAGGACATGGTCCAGGCGGAATGCCGCGAGTTCATCGATCAGCCGGGGCTCAAATAAGCATTCCTCCTCACGCATTGGACGCGTGAACGCACGAAGTGCGAAGCACCGAAACGCCGCGCCTGTGATGCGGCGTTCCTGTTTGAGTGATTTCTTGGTCATGGTCTGGTCCCCATCGATGCCCCGATTCGCGTGTTTTCCCGTTCGACAACCGGCCAAGTAGGTCGACTTGTGCCGCGCCGATCTTTCCATTGCCGGGAATCAGAGCCGAGTGAAGTGCCCTCGGTTTGCTAGATGTGTGCGAGCCGATTGACATAGCGATTCTCAAGATCACGCGGAGAAACCCCGCCGATCTGGTCATGACGGCGGCGGGCGTCGTAGAAGAGTTCGATGTAACCGAATTAAGCCCATCATTGAGTTTGGGAAAGCATCCGGAAGGCGTAACGCCATGGTAAAGCGATGCTAGCCGTGCGCGGACGAAGCCTCTTGACGCCACGCGGGTGAGCGTCTCATCACAGCTGGTGAAAACCGCGTTTTGGGCGTGGGAGGTCAGGTTTTCAGATGGTGATGAGTATGCCGCCACCGGAAAGGATGACGACTACTGCCCAGGCCGGCAATTTCCAGACACTCAGCAGGAGAAAGCCGGTCAGCGCCAACACAAATTCGTGGGGACCTAGAATGGCGCCCGTCCAGGCCGGGTGGTAAAGGGCGGCGCCCAGGATGCCCACGACCGCGGCACTTGCTCCACGCATCAGTGCGTGTGCACGATCCCAGCGGCGGAATTGGTTCCAGTGAGGTAGCACTGCCACCAGCAGCAGCATGCCGGGCAGGAAGATCATCATCAGCGCTAGAATGGCACCAAAAATGCCACCGCCCAGCGGCCCCATCAAGGCGCCCAAATAGGCGGCAAAGGTGAACATTGGCCCTGGCACGGCCTGGGCGGCGCCGTAGCCTGTCAGGAACTCGTCGGTACTTACCCAGCCATTCTGTACGACCTCGGCTTCCAGCAACGGCAGCACAACATGCCCACCGCCGAACACCAGGGCGCCGGCGCGATAGAAGGCATCCATGACCGCTACGGTTGCAGAAGGCGTGGTCCAAGCTAGTAGCGGTAGGCCGATCAGTAGAGTAACGAAAGCCAGCCCCGCCAGATGACCAGCGCGGGCCGAGACGGGCAGCGGCAAAGCCTGCATGTCGGATTCGGTGTGGGTACGACACAGTGCCATGCCTGCCAAGGCGCCGATCGCAATGGCGGCCATCTGGCTCAAGGGGCCGCTAAGCAGAACCACGGTGAATACGGCAGCCAGTGCAATGCCGGCACGCTGGGGGTCGGGGCAGAGGCTGCGGGCCATGCCCCACACTGCGTGGGCGACGATGGCCACCGCCGTCACCTTGAGGCCGTGGATGATTCCCTGGCCAATCGGGCCGTCGAGCGCCGCGGCTCCCAAGGCGAACAACACCAACACGATGGCCGAGGGTAGGGTAAAAGCGAGCCATCCCGCAGCTGCCCCCCAGGGGCCGGCGCGCATCAGGCCAATCGCAAAGCCAACCTGACTGCTGGCCGGTCCGGGTAGAAACTGGCACAACGCAACTAGCTGGGAATAAGCCTGTTCGGAGAGCCAGCGGCGCCGTTCGACGAACTCGGTACGGAAGTAGCCGAGGTGGGCGATGGGGCCACCGAAGGATGTAAGACCCAAGAGCAGGAAGGCAACAAAGACTTCCTGGATACGGCCAGCAGGGCGCGGCTCATGGCTCATCGAGCGGGCTCCTGGTTATCTTTCTTTGAACTGCAGGCCAAGTCACCACGTGCACTGTCGGCTAGCCAGGAGAGTTGTCGCTCGCCTCTGGGCTTCTGCCCGCTCCGCGGACGCTTGGGGTCGGGGTAATCCCTCATCATCCAGCACATCCTGTGCGCTTACTCGTGGTTGTGTAAATCCACTGGTCTACGTTGATCTTGCGGTGGTTCCGCGAGCGCGTACCGGTTTTTCCCGCCCTGCTTGGCCGAGTACATCGCCTGGTCCGCCTGACGAACGAGTTGATCCGCATCGCTCGCGTGCTCCTGGGGATAGAGCGCCGCCCCGATACTTGCAGAGACCGACACCATTTCGTCACGCAGTTCGATCGGTTGGGATGCCGCTTCGACCATGCGCTTGAGAACCTCTTCCAAAACCTTTCTGTCGGACAGATCTACGAGAACAGCGACAAACTCGTCGCCACCGACCCTCGCTAGCGTATCGCCTTGCCTAAGGACATCTGAGAGCCGTCGGGCTATCGTGCGCAGCAATTCGTCCCCGGCATCGTGTCCTAGCGTGTCGTTAACCTGCTTGAAGCCGTCCAAGTCAATAAATCCCACGCCAACAAGATTTCGGCGTCGTTCCGTCTGGGACATGGCTTGCGTGAGCCGATCGGCCAACAGGGCGCGATTCGGCAGATCGGTCAGTGGGTCATAGTAGGCGATGTGCTCGAGGCGGTTCTGATATTGCTTGAGTTCGGTAATGTCCGAGAACAGGGAGAGATACCGTTCGATTTTCCCCCACGGATCGCGAATTGCAGTAATGGTCTGTCGCGTGGCAAAAAGATCGCCGTTTTTGCGGCGGTTCCAGACCTCGTCGCACCATTCACCGTCGGTCTCAAGGCCCCGGAACAAGCGTTTGTAGAAGGCAGAGTCATGAATGCCTGACTTGAGCAAACGTGGGTTTCTTCCGATCACTTCCTGACGCTTGTAGCCGGTAATGCGCTCGAAACCACCGTTGACTTCGATGATGTTTCCCTTGGGGTCGGTAATAAGGATGCCCTCAGCCGCATTGTCGAAGACGACCGCTGCTTCCCGGAGTTGTTCTTCGACCCGGGTGTGCTCCGTGACGTCACGGTAGAGCCAGAGATAGCCGACCGTGCGAGTGCCTGAGCGAACCGGGATGAAGTCCCGCTCGTAAGTATGTCCGTCGGACATCTCGACCTTTTCCGCGTGGATGACGTTGTTCCGGGCGATGAGCTCCTCAATCCGGGCCAGGAAAGCGGCTGGATTGATGAATTGTCCGGCCGCCTGCCTTGCTGCGGCCTGACAGTCGATGCCGATGAGGTCCTGCGGCGTCATGTCGGTGCGGAAGGTCTGCGTGAAGGCTCCGTTGGTGATGATCAGTCGCCGGTCCGTGCCCTCGAACAGCACCGCGCCCGGGAACTGGTCGATCAGCGACCGCAGTCTCTGCTCGCTGTCCTCGAGATCAAGTTGAGACTGCTTGCGCCGCGTCACATCGGTCTGCACCGCGATGAAACCCTCGAGCCGGCCCTTGTGGTCTCGAATCGGATTGCAGGCGATTTCCACCCAGTAGGGTGAGCCCGAGCGGTGATAGTTGAGGACTTCAGCCGTGAATGGTTCCTCGTTGCGGATGGCTTTTCGCATCCGGGCGATCGTCTCTGGCGAGCTCCCTTCACCCTGCAGCAAGTGGCCCGGGTTACGTCCGACCACTTCGTCGCGGTCGTAACCGGTGATCTCGCTGAACGCTCGGTTCGCCCAGAGGGTCCGGATGTCCGGGTCGGTCACGACCACACCGTTGGTTGTCTCGCTTGCGACCCGGGAAAGCCGTGTCAGCGAGACGGATACGACTCGACTTAGCCACCCTGCGATCAGCAACCCCACCAACGCGGTGCCGACAAGGATAAGGAAACCACGGGTGCTTTGTCGCTTGAGTTCCTCGATGTAGGGGGCCGCTTGTGTCTGCACGACTACTTCGAGATTGCTGGCGTCGGGCACCGGCTGGCTCAGGCAATAGGTTCCTCTCTGGGCCTTGAGAATCGGGTTGTTCGCGTCCTCGGCCGCAGCCAGATGGAGTGACGATTTTCCCCGGCACCGCGGGTTCGGGGAACCGCTCGTCGTGGTGGCATCTAGGACACTCCCGTTCTTTATCAGGAACATCTCCAGGTGGCCGTCGCCGGGCGATGAGAGGCGGGCCGGCGGGTCGAGTTTTGGCTGCATCCGCTCGTTTGATGCAAGGATGGCGCTGCCGGCGTCATTATCTCGATCTTCATTCGGGTCAAGATCACGGGCGACTCCCCGGGCGGCCCCCTGCGCGACGCGAAGGAGTTGTTGGTCGAGGTTGGCGATTAGCGTCTCGCGTTGATCGTATCCTTGGAGCAGGGTCGGTATCGCTCCGGCAAGCAGGATGATCCCCAAAAGGACATGGAAGATCAGTCCAGCGAGGCGGGCGGGATGCTCCGCCCAGTTTCCACCCACCCGGAACGTGACATGAGAAAAGAGAAGCAGGAACAATCCGGCGACCAGGGCGTTGAATAGCCCGTTTAGCGGCTGCTTGAGGGCCAACAGGGCAGCCGCCTCGGGAGACACCCCGACCAACAATGGATAAGCGGCCAGTATCAAAGGGGCGCCAAGCACCACCCAGAACAGCAGGTCGCTGAGCACCAGATTGTGCCGGCCTCTGGCATAAAGGGCGGCAACCACCAGAGCCTCGAGAGTGTAAGTGAGCAAGCCGATCGGATGACCCCAGGCGGCGACAGTCTGCAGTCCTCCCGCGATGCCTACCAGTACGGCGGGCACCAGTCCGAGCCGGGCGGCCGCCAGGAACACCGCGATCGATCCGAAGATGAACTCGACGCCGTAGAAAAATTCGAGTGCCGCGGCGTTTCCCAGTGGGGCGATGCCGAGCAGAAGGGCGAAGAACAGCCACTGGCCTGGAGAATTTAGGCCCGCCCGGTCGGCCGGAACACGGGATTGCCGGTGGTTCATGGTGATCACGGCGACGTCATTTCCGCGCCAGGGCCGGTCGGTAGGTCGGTGGCGACTTCAGGCAGAAATTCTTGCATAAGGTTGAGGTATGGGTATAGCGATCCGTCGTGCCCTTAGGCTAACGAACCTGATTTTACCGATGTCCGGCCCGGACGACATTCCGCTATCTGGGTTTGCTCAGGTCACCCGGCATGTCGTGGCGCAAGAAAATAGTTTACTGCTGTGCTTGGGTATTGTCTCGTACCGTGGCCGCCGTTGAATCGACGGCTGTTGGCCATTGAACGATCATCGTCTTTCCAATGCCGGCTGGAAGTTGAGCCGTGGCCTATGTGGTCACTGAGACTTGCTTCAAGTTTAAGCACGCGGATTGCGTCTCCATCCGTCCCGTCTAGGCGATCTTCGACGAAAACGACATCCCCGAAGATCAGGTGGGGCGCATCGATCTGAGCCGGGAACTCTCCCGTGAATGGCCGGCCCTTTCCCGGATGAAAGGTCCGCCTGACGACGCCGATGACTGGAACGGCAGGCCGGACAAGCCCAATCACCTCGAACGGCAGGGACGCCACGGTATCCTCCGTTCTTCCTTTGCCTTCCCCTTCGGCGAATCGAGGCCTGCGAACGCAGCGCTACGTCGGGCGCGTTGTCAATTCTGGCATTAGTCCAGGTAATTGACATTAAGGATGTCTTCTGCTTCTTGTGCTTTGCCGAACAAGAAGCCCTGGCCGTGAAAGCAGCCTTCCCGGATGAGCCAGCGGCATTGCTCGCGGGTTTCAATCCCTTCGGCGAGCACATCCAGTCCGAGGCTGTTGCCCAGGGCGATGATGGCGCGGGCGATCGCGGCGTCGCTCGTATCACCCGAGATCCCCCTCACGAAGATCTGGTCGATCTTGAGCTTGTCGACGGGCAGTTCCTTGAGGCGGGCCAGGGACGAATGGCCGGTGCCGAAGTCGTCGATGGATAGCCGCACCCCGAGGTTTTTCAGGGCCATCAGGGTGTTAGCCGCGCCCACGTGCTCGACGAGGAACGTCTCGGTGACCTCGAGCTCAAGCGAATCGGGCGGCATGCCCGTCTCTTTGAGGATGGTGCCGACGGTATCGATGATGTCTTTCTCGATCAGCTGCCGCCCAGAAAGGTTCACGGCTACGCGGCGAGGCTTGCCGTCATTCCTGGCGTGGGCAATGGATTCCTCGCAGGCACGTCTAAGCACCCATTCTCCCAGTGCCACGATCAGGCCGGAGTCCTCGGCGATCGGGATGAACTCGCCCGGTGATATCTCGGGTTCGTTCGGCGGGCGCCAGCGAACCAGGGCTTCGGAACCGATGATGACGCCGGTACGCATGTCGACCTGCGGCTGGTAGCAGACCACGAACTCCTCGCGCTCCAGGGCGAGACGCAAGCTGCTCTCCATCAGGATCTTTTCCCGGCTGTAGTTGGGGGTGCCGGGACTGTAGACCGTGTGGGTATTGCGACCCGATCGCTTGGACTCATGCAGGGCCGAGTGGGCATGGCGCAGCAGGGTAGGGCCATCGCCGCCATCTTCCGGTGCGATGGCAATGCCGATCGTGCCGGTCACCGACACATCCACGCCTTCAAGGGTGATCGACTGGTCGATCTGTTCGAGAAGTGAGCGGGCTTGAGCGTCGGCTTTCTCGACGGAATCGACCCGGCTCAGCATGACGAACTCATCCCCGCTGAAACGGGCGAGCTTGCCGTGTTCTGGTACGACCTTGTCCATGCGTCTGGCGAGCTCGCGCAGCATGTCGTCGCCCACGGCGTGACCGAAGCTCTCGTTGACGGTCTTGAAGCGATCAATGTCGATGTAGAAGACGGCTGCATGCCCGGGGAGGCCGAGTGCTTCCCGCAGGTCGTACTCGAATTGGCGGCGATTGGCCAGGCCGGTCAGCGGATCGTGCCAGGAGAGATAATGGACTTCTTCCTCCGACTTCTTGGCCTTGGTGATGTCGGAGAAGATGCTGATGTAGTTCGTCACGGTGCCGTCTTCATCCATGACGGCCGTTATGGTCTGCCATTCGAGGATCAGTTCGCCGCTCTTGCGGCGGTTCCAGATCTCCCCCTGCCAAGTGCCGTGGGATTGCAGGTCATGCCATAGCTTCTGGTAGAACGCCTTGTCGTGGCGTCCCGACTGGAGAAAGCGCGGGTTGCGACCGAGCACTTCGTCTTTCCGGTAGCCGGTGAGCCGCTCGAAGGCCGCGTTAACCGAAATGATTCGTCGTTCGCGGTCGGTGACGGCAATGCCCTCGTTTGATCGGTCGAAGACGGCTGTGGACTGGAGGATCTTCGCTTCGTTGCGTTTGCGTGCACCGATGTCGCGGACCAAGGACATCAGGGCGCGGGTGCCGTTGTAATCGAACAGCTTGGTGGAGATTTCCACCGGAAAGCTGTGGCCGTCACGATTATGGTGACGTGTCTCGTAGAGCAGGTGCCCATCACGATAGAGCCGCTTGAGAAGATCGGACGACCCGAGCGACTGGAGTGCATCCGGGTCACGCAGGTCGGCCGGGCTGCGGTCAAGCAGCTCGGCCCGGGTGAAACCGTACCGCTGGCAGGCGATCTCGTTGACTTCCAGAAAGTTCGCGTAGCCGAACGGCTCGACGGGATGAACGAACACGGCGTCGTTCAGCCCGTCGAACAAGGCTTCGAACTTGGCCTTCTCGTTGAGCCGGTCGGTCTGGGCCCGTTTGAGTGCCGTGATGTCGAGGTGGGTGCCGGCAAAGCGTATTGGGGCGCCCTGTTCATTGCGGTCGATGATTTTCCCGCGGGAGAGTATCCAGACCCAGTGGCCTTCGCTGTGACGCATCCGGAACTCGACTTCGTAGTAGGGCGTGTCACCGGCGATGTGGCCTGCCAGCCTTGCGTTGGCGATACCCAGGTCCTCGGGATGCACCAGGGCGCGCCAGTCATCGATGGTGACCTGGTGGGTGTCGCTCTCGGCATGACCGATCAGCGTGAGCCAGCGGTCATTGACGGTCAGGGCATTGCTGTTCAAGTCCCATTCCCAGGTCCCGGCATCGGTTCCGGAGAGGATGCTCTCGAGGCGTCGTCGATCTTCGATGAGTTCCTTTTCGTGGTGTAGGCGGCGCGAGGCATCCGAGATCACCAGGATCCGACCGATATCGCCGTCGTGCGGGCCAGGGATCGAATTGATCGCCACGTCAACGTCGAGCGTTGTCTCGTCGGGGCGGACCAGTTTGATGCCGGCGAAACGGATCGATTCCGTGCCTTTGATTGCTTGGTCGATAGTGGAGGCGCTGTCGGCCAAGGGGGGGCGTCTTTGCCGAAAAAAGAGTGGAGGCAGCATGGCCAATCAACGCGTCGTGGTTCGGCGCTCCCCACATGTCGGCCGCCCGATCGTTCGCGAAGGTGATTCGGCCCTCCTCGTCGATCCCCAACACGCCCGAGTCCATGGCCTCGACAAGTGCCCGGGTGAATGTATGCGCCTCGGCGCTGCGGGGCTCGTCATGCTGAACGGCGACATAACACCGCACCGCACCGTCCTCGTCGGTGATTGGCCATGTTTTCCAGTGAACCAGGTAGGGGCCACCGTCCTTGCGATAGTTGATCGCCGACCCTTCAAAGGCTTTCCCCGCTTTCAATCGTGATTTGAGCGAGTCCAAGGTCGGTCTGTAGTGGTCAAGCGATCTTGGACAGTTCGTTGAGTGATTTCTCGGTTTCCGCCGGCGTTTTGCCTTCCAGGTACTGGTGAGGGCGGACCGAATCGTAATAGCCCATGAGGTAAGCTCCGGCGTCTCGCCGGGCCTCGGTGATGATCACCGCGTCGAAGGCGTACTCGACGATGGAGTCGAGTGCGTTGATGTCCGGGTGTTGCATGTTTTCGGGCTGTCCTAGCGGGTTGGCGGGTGGCGTCCTTGGCTTGCGTTGACGCTAGCAGGGGCGCTGCTCGCAGCGTATACAAGCATCTCATTGTATGCGAAATAAGGAATGCGACGACGGGGCTTGCGTTGGGCTGTTGGGTGGCGATTCGCCATTGGCTCACTGTTGGCCGTTTGCCAACTCGAGGTCGTCAGGCTCAGGAGGCCACTCCGCTTTCAGGATGGGAACGCCCTTCGACGCGATTGCGCCCCAGGGCCTTGGCGCGATAAAGGCGGTTGTCGGCCCGACGGACCAGTTCGATGTCGTCGTCTTTCGTGTGGGCCGTGGCGACACCGAGACTGATCGTCATGGTCTCGCCGTGGGAGAAGGCGTGGGCTTGCACGG
This sequence comes from Guyparkeria sp., assembly GCA_041685825.1. Lineage (GTDB taxonomy): Bacteria > Pseudomonadota > Gammaproteobacteria > Halothiobacillales > Halothiobacillaceae > Guyparkeria. The sequence goes on from JAWLFB010000003.1 coordinate 17,515, forward strand.
CCTGCCTGATGTCTTCGGCCACGCGGATGGCCCCATCGTGGTCCGTGTGCGGAAGCAGGATCAGGAACTCCTCGCCACCCCAACGCGCAAAGCTGTCCGAGCCGCGTAACCGGCCACCGATCAAGGCGACCAGTTCGGTCAGGATGGCATCGCCGATGGGGTGGCCGTAGGTGTCGTTGATGTACTTGAAATGATCGATGTCGAAGATCATGACCGACAAGGGGTGGCCGTGCCGCTGCGCGGCCGCGAGGCTGGTCTCCAGTTGCGGCTCCATTCCGGCGCGGTTCAGCGCCCCGGTGAGCGGGTCGTGGATGGCGGCATCCTGCAACCGCTGCTCGAGTTCCTTTCGGGCCGTGGTATCCAGCAAGACCCCGCGGAAGAGTTGTCCCTCGAGCTCGTCGTTGACGGGCACGGCATGCCCCCAGATCCACCGGATGCCGCTGTCGGTCCGGATGCGGAACTCGACTTCCCATTCCCGGGCGATGGGGTGATTGGCCTCGTAAGTGGCCTCCTCGATCACCGAGTGATCCTCGGGTAATACGCGCGACCAGAACAAGCGGCTGACTTCCACGGGGTTGTCGATGGACACGTCGGTGTTCTTGATACCCATTAGGGGCAGGATCCCGGCACTGACGAAGGTGAATTCGTCATCGGCGCCATCATGGTGACGATATTCGTAGACCGCGCCGGGAATCGTGTCGGCAATATCCGACAAGCGTTCTTTCTCGGCGTCGAGGGCCCGACGGGTCGCGACCAGGTCGTCCACCGCACGCCCCAATACTTTCATTTCCGGGGCAGCGTTTCGCATCGCCTGTGTCGATTTTTCCAGCGACTCGCCGGGCCGGGTGGCCTGGAGATACAGGGCTTGTAGGGGGCGCGCCACCCGCCGATGGAGCACGCGCGCCAGGACCAGGATGATCAGCAGAAAGATGCCGCCTGCCCAGGCCGCGTCGAACCAGGCTTCCGTGCGGCTCTTGGCGATAAAACTGGTGGCGTCCAGTGCGAGCACCAGGCGCCCGTCGGCGAGCTGTTGCACCATGGATGAGGCCGGGTTGATCGGGTCGAGGGGAGCGATTACGACGGCGACGTGATTTGGGTTGTCCCAATAGGCCTTCGCCTGATTCCGTGCCGGAGTTGCCAGCCAATCGGCAAGCGGCGTGCCGGACAGTTCGTCCGGTCGCTGTCCGGGCCAGGCGTGCTTGGAAGCCAGCACGATCTCGTCGTTCGCATTCAACATGGCGATCGCCCGGATCGACGGCTGGGCGGCGGTCGAGTAGATAAAGCGGGACAGCGACTCCGCGGTGGCCGCGGTCTCGGTGGCATCCAGGACGGTCAAGGCGCGGTCCATGGCAATCGCCTGGGCCTCCTTGCGTGCATCCACCCCATGCTCGTACAGGCTGAGGGCGGCCACCAGGGCAATCCCCAGGACGGTGATCACGAGCATCAGGCCGACGAAGCGCTTGATCAGGGAGACGTGGGGGCGAGTGGCTTGGTTCATCGGGCGTTGGCCTTTTGAACGAAACGATCGTCGAGCATGTCGCCGATGCGCTCGGGATTGGGAGACTCATGGTCATGCAGTCGAGACAGGATGTCGGCGGTGCCCGACATCGCCCGATGCAGTGGCCCGGTCGGCCCCCAGTGATCGTGTTGTTCCTGAAGCGTGAGCAGTTCGATACCGTCATGGATCTCGGTCGCTTCTTCGATTGGTTGGCCGGCGTGTTCGGCAAGCAGCCGGAGGGCCATCTTGGGGTTGTCGCGGCTCCAGGTAAGTGCCTGATCATGACCGGCGATGAGCCGAGCCAGAGCCTTGGGATGATTCTGGATGACGTCATCAGCGGCGATCAGCACGTCCACGACCGCGTTCGGGGTGGCGCGCGTGTCGAACAGGCGATGGGTGCCCTCGATCCGCAGAAGCGCCTGGGAGGTTGGCGGATAGGTCACGGCCGCGTCGATCTTGCCCTTGCGCAGGGCCGAGGGCATTTCACCCTGGGGTAGGGCGATCAGGTTGACGGAATCCAAATCAAGTCCGAATACCGAGGCAGCGGCGGCGAGCACCACCATGTTGGCCGATCCCGCTTCGAGGGCCACGCGCTTTCCCGCCAAGTCCCCGACGGACTCGATCGACTCGGTTGCGACGATCATGTCCCCGCCCAATGAACGGTTGAGGACCAGGAGGGCCCTGGCATCGCGCCGGCCATGGGCATTGATGTCGGTCAGCTCGGCCAATGTGCCGCCAATCAGGTCGACCTGTCCCCGTTCGAAGGCGCGCAATGAATCCTTGAGCGATGCCGTTTCCACGATGTCGAGTTCCACCGCGTTCTCCCCGTCAAGAAACCCCTGCTCCTGGGCGACGGCAAAATAGCCGTAGCCCGGCCAGGGATTGATCGCGAGTCGGAGTTTGGATGATTCGGGGCTGTCGCACGCCGTCAGCATGGCGGCGATGACTGCAAACAGTAGTCCGATGCTCCCAAGGCGGCGAGCCACCGAGGTGCGTGGATATCGACGGGACTGGAAGGAAATCCGTTTCACGGGCTGGCGTCCATCGCGGACCGGCGGTCCGAGTTCAACTAGTTAACCTATTATGTTAAGCCGAGATCCACCGCGGCTCTATCGCCTGACACGAAGTTTAGGGGCAAGGTGCAGTCGGTGAGCGGTTGATGCGCGCACTCCGGCGGGCTGCGTGGGTGTATTTCGTCTTGGCCAGCTCCCGGTGGGATAGCAAGAGCGAAGCGCTCTTGGAGGGGCGGTCCGCGATATCTCGTGCGTTTGCGAGTGGTCGCCGGGTTTATTATTTGGCGTCGCGCAGACTTCATTATATTTCGCCAATGTATGATGGCCAAGGCATTCCGTGTCACGGTGTGGTCGGCGGTCAGAACGAGTTGACCCCTGACAGATAGGGCGCGAACCTAGGAAATTCTTATTTGTGGGACGATGCCGATGACTGTCGAGTCGCTGAGCAGGCCGAAGAAGATGAGGCGCGACTCGGTTTGGGCGTAGCGCCGGCCAGGTTCTCGGGTCGGGGGCAGGAGCAGCAGGGTAGGATCCGTGCAGCGAACGAATTAATCGCCGAGGTGCCGGTGTGCACCTGACCAGCCGGATCATTGTAGAAGATACCCGCGCCGAGAACAGGCGCAAGTCATTGAAAAATGGTCGGAGTGGAGGGATTCGAACCCCCGACCACCTGCCCCCCAGGCAGGTGCGCTACCAGGCTGCGCTACACTCCGAAACAGGGCGCGAAGCATAGCGCACTTTGACGCCCCGAGAAAGGCCGTGGCGGCTAGCGGGACTAGATATCGTGGATGGTGACACGGTTTTCGCTTTTCAACGGGCGGACGACCTCCGGCCGGCCAAAGTGGAAGCCTTGGCCCCAGTCGAGCCCCATCTCGCGCAGCATGTCGGCGGTGCGCTCATCGCCGATGAATTCGGCGACGGTAATCAGCCCCATGTCCTTGGCCATGGACTGGATGTGCCTGACGATTTTCTGCGCCCGAACGCTGTCACTCATGTTCTGGACCAGTGCACCTTCGATCTTGAGGAAGGTGAACGGCATGTCGAGCAGGTAGCGGTAAGACGAGTAGCCGCTGCCGAAGTCGTCCAGGGCGAGTCGCAGGCCGAAATCGATCAAAGGCTTAAGGGCACTAAAAGCATCTGACGTGTCTTCGAGCACCTCGCGCTCGGTCATCTCCAGTACCAGCGGCTTGGCACCGGGATTTCCCGTTTCGTCGATGCAGTCGCATGCTGCTTGGGCGTTAGTGATGACTTGTTCCATCAGTTCGGGATGCTGCAGGAAGTCCCCTGAGATATTGACGAAATGCGCCATGGGTCGATGATCGATCGAGGCGACGCAGTTGTTGATGGTCTGGTTGATGATCTCGAAGTCGATTCGGTGGGCCATCTGCAATCGAGAGGCGGCGTCGATGAAAAGCCCCGCTGGGATGATGTCGCCTTCGGGGGTGATCATGCGGGCCAGTGCCTCGTCGGCAACGATATGGCCGGTCTTGAGGTCGACGATCGGTTGGCTAGCGGCGACGATGCGTCCCTCGTGAATGGCGCGATCGAGTGCACCACCGGTGGTGTAGACGGAGGGCTGCTGCAGTCGGTCGGCGTTGACCACGCGGTCACGGCCGGTGCGCTTGGCCTCGTAGACCGCGGCATTGAGTGCACTGAGTTGATCGCGAGGCTGGGTGCGGGACGTCTCACCCGGACCGAGAGCCCCGTGACCGATGCTGACGGTCACCGAACCCAGCGGGGGAGCGTCGTCGCCACCGTTGAAGCGGACGTTTGCTGCAGACGCGCGGATGCGTTCGGCAATCTGCTGGCTGTGTTCGGCCTGCCGAGGCGGGACCAGGAGCATGAACTCGTGACCGCTCCAGCGCGCGGCCATTACGTCCTCGGGGACGGCTTCCTGCATGGCGCCGGCCAAATCGCGGATGACCCGGTCGCCGATGTGATAGCCGAGGTAATCGTTCACGGTCTTGAGCCGGTCGATGTCGACCAGCATCAGGCGATGACCGCCGCCGCCATCGGATTGGATATCTCGGATGCACTCGAGCATCGCGCTTCGGTCCGGCAGGCCAGTGAGTGAATCTATGCTGGTGGGGGGGCAGAGATTTTCCAGCAGCACGACCAGTCGCTGGTGATCGTCGAGCGGAGTGATACGCAGCGTGATCTCCCGGTTGTCCATCAGCCCGGTCAGCGAGGTTTCCTCGCCATCGATCAACGCGGTGCCCAGTGACGTGCCCGGACTCATTCGCAGCCGAGTTTCCAGACGTTCGCGAAGGGTGGTCTGCTCGCCATCAGCCGGGAACAACTCGTCTGCTCGAGGGGTGGCGCTGAGCACGCGCCCGGCGGCAGTGCAAAGAAAGACCACTATGCCCGAATTGGTCCCTCCTTCCGCCGTGGCGTTGTCGAGTTGCATCGTCCCTGATCCTTTCCAGCCTGAGGTTCCTGCCACCCGACCGTGGGCGGCACTTGAAAACGCATCCTAGCAGCGAATTGACGCGATCAGAATCAGCAGGATCTTATATATGCATGCCGCGTCAGGCCGAGCGTTCAAGTGGCCCGAACGTCGCACGCCGCTGAGGCGTTGATGTTGTCGATACAACGAATTAGGGCGTCGACGCGTGGCGCGAGGTGGTCGGTTGAATCGTGCGCGGCGATTGCATCTTCAAGTTCACCGGCGAGTGTCTGCAACTCGGTTTCACGGCAGCAGGCGGCCGCTCCTCGGAGTTTGTGCGCCGCGTGGCGCAACGTCTCTTGATCGTCGGCCTGTTCGGTCAGTAGCCGCCGATAGCCGGGTAGTTCATCGCAGAGCAGCCGGGTGAGAAACGGGTCGCGTTCGTTTTTCCGCTCATTGGTGGGACGTGGATTAGCCTCTGCGTCGACGCGGCCGTGGGTTTCCAGCGGGAAGAATCCGCCGATCGCGCTCAGCAGGTCACCGGCTGTGACCGGTTTGGTCAGCACCCGTTCAATGCCGCTGTGCAGCAGATCCTGGTGCACGCTGCCCTGCCGGTTGGCCGTGATGGCGATAATCGGGGTTTCAAGGTGGCGCGGACGCTTTTTCAGGATTCGTGCGACACCGGCACCGGTGATGTCCGGCATGTGCATGTCGGTGAACACCACGTCGATGTCCTCGTGATCGGCCAGGGCTAGCGCCTGCTTGCCGTTGATGGCCTCGAGGACGTGGAATCCAAGTTCACGCAGCGTTTGCCCCAGGTGGGCGAGGTAGACGGGGTCGTCGTCGATCACCAGCGCGGTCCGGCCCGAAAATGAATACAGGGCGTGTTGGCCGGGTTTTCCCTGCCGTGGTTTGCCGCTGCCGGCCGGTGAGATTTTGGTCTGGCGAGGCGGAGCAAGGCGGACCGGACTGCGATCCGACCCCGGTGTCGGTGCACCCAGCACCCGTTCGAGTGAGGCGGCCAGCGCCCGGGCACGAATGAATAGTGGCAGAGTGAAGTCCGCCCAGTGCAGCGGCGCGGCTGGTCGGCCCCGAATAGTCAGGCGGCTTGATAGGCCGATGACCCGCCCGGCCAGCGATATCCACTGACCGAATGCCGGGTCGTCGTGGTGTCGTTCGACGACACGCTCGTCGAGGAACAGCAGGTCGACCGGCTGGCCGAAATCCGGCTCGACTTGAATGCTGGCTCCCAGGGCGGCGAGGTTACCTTGCCAGGCTCGGCGATGTTGGGGCGAGGCACAGACCACGGCGGCCAGTTGGCCGGCCAGTTGGTCGCTGCTGTCGGGTTCGCCAACGAGGATGGGCGCGGTGAACGTTGCGGTCAAACCGAAGCGCCCCGGCCCGGTGTCGATGACCTCGAGTGCCGAATCAAGGTGGCTTGAGATGCAGCGGAGGATCCAGAGATCGATCAGATCGTCGATCAGCAGGCCTTCGAGTTGTTCGGGTAGCGGTTGCGCAAGGCGTTTGGCCAACTGCTCGAGATCGAGCGAGCCGTCACGGGCCTGGCCATCGACGGTCAGGCGGAACCGACCCAATCGGTCGCCACCTTCGTTCTCGTCGTCATCTTCGAGTTCCAGCGTGATGGCCGGCTCGTGCAGACGGGTGATACACAAGATCTCGTTAAGCAGGCGGTCGAGCAAGCGACGCAGCATCTGAGGATCGAACACGATCTCGCGAGGAAGATCCTGGTATCCGATGAACTGCAACACCTCACCATCGCGTTGGGCGGTGGTCTGCCAGTCGGTCACCAGGTCCTCGCCCGTGGTCCGTAGGTTGACCCGCCCGTCGGTGCGCGTCATTCGACCGGCAGTGATTTCGTGATAGTCGATGATGTTCTCTATCGAAAGGCGCAGGCGGTGGCTGGCATGGCGCATCAACTGGAGTGATCGGGCCGGTTCCTGTTCGCCGTCCTTGGCCGGTGGCGCGCAGCGACTCAGGCGCCGCTCCATCGCGGCGAGACTGTCGACCGCCGAGCGGATGTGCCCCAGTGGCGTCACCCATTGCTGGTTGACCAGTTCGAGTACCGAGGCGGCAGAAAGTTGGCTTTCCGGTCCGGTGCGCGGGACAGGTGGGGAGGGCTCGCTGGGTGGCGTCGCCACCGAGTGGTGGGAGCGCCGCCGAAAGCGAATGACGGCAATCCACAGACCGGCAATAACCAACCAGATGATGGTCCAGCCGATGGTTGCCGCCCAGAACGCGGGAGCAGGAAGGGGACGGCCGGAGACGAGCGCCTCGATTACGAGCAGCAGCGGGGGCGCTGCCAGCGCGAGTAGAGCCCAGGGCAGGGTGGCTCCCTGGGCGGCAAGACGGCCAGAGGCGTGATGTGCTTTGGCGGTCTGTTGACTGCGGATCGGAGCGTTCACCGAAGGCCTTTGTGGCATACTCGGGGCGCGAGGCAAACCCGCCTTCCCCGAAAGAATTTTGTAACTGGAGCGAGCCGGCAAAGCGTATGTTAGGTCACCGTCTTGATCAATTGATCGGCAACACGCCATTGGCGCGTATCCAGCGCCTAGACCCCACGGGCGCGGCTCGCGGCAACATGATTCTCGGCAAGCTCGAGGGCAACAACCCTGCCGGCTCGGTAAAGGATCGCGCGGCCCATTCGATGATCGCACGTGCTATGGAGCGCGGCGAGATCAAGCCCGGCGACCGGCTGATCGAGGCGACCTCCGGCAATACCGGTATCGCCCTGGCGATGGTGGCTGCTACTTTGGGCCTTCGCCTGACGCTTATCATGCCCGAGCACATGTCGGTCGAGCGTCGCCAGTCGATGGCTGCCTACGGCGCGGAGCTCAAGCTCGTCTCACGCACCGATGGCATGGAAGGCGCGCGCGATCTTGCCGCCGCGATGTCCGCGCGGGGCGAGGGGACGGTGCTGGACCAGTTCGCCAACCCGGACAACCCGCGGGCGCATTACCTGACGACCGGCCCGGAAATATGGGCGGCCACGGAGGGTCGGGTGACGCACTTCGTTTCCGCGATGGGCACCACCGGCACGATCATGGGCACTTCGCACTACCTCAAGGAGCAGGACCCCGGTGTGCAGATCGTCGGCGTTCAGCCGGGCGAAGGCGCGCAGATTCCGGGTATCCGGCGCTGGCCGCAAGAATACCTGCCCCGGATCTTCGAGCCGGCTCGAGTTGATCGCACCCTGGATATTGAGCAGAGCGAGGCCGAGGAAATGACCCGGCGACTCGCGCGCGAGGAAGGGATCATGGCGGGGATCTCCGCGGGCGGCGCGATGGCCGCGGCCCTGAAGGTGTCCGCCGAGGTGGAAAACGCCGTGATCGTCAGCATCGTCTGCGATCGTGGTGACCGTTACCTGTCCACCGGGGTTTTCCCGGCGGGCTGATTTGCATAGATCGCCCTTAGCCGGCCCTGCCACGTCACCCGCGCGGCAGGGCTTTTTTCATTACCCTGTTCGAGAAATTGATGGCCCGCAACTCCAATCGCAAGAAACGCCATAAGCACAAGCATGCCAGGCCGTTGCCGTCGGGCGAGTTTGATGCACACATCGAATCGTTGACCCTCGAGGGTCGCGGCGTGGCTCACGTCGATGGCAAGGCGACCTTCATCGGTCGGGCACTGCCGGGTGAGGATGTGCGCTTCGTCTATCGCGAACGGCGCCGGCATTTCGACCTGGGCGATGCGGTGGCGGCGGATCGGGCCAGTTCGGAGCGGATCGAGCCGGGCTGCCCATATTTCCATCATTGCGGTGGATGCGCCATGCAGCACCTGGCCCCCGAGGCCCAGGTGCGCCACAAGCAACAGGCCTTGCTGGATCAACTGTCGCGGATCGGGCGGGTCACGCCGGAGGAGGTGCTCGAGCCGTTGACGGGGGCGATCTGGGGCTATCGCCGCATGGCGAGACTGGGTGTCCGGTTCGTGCGCAAGAAGAAACGCACCATCGTGGGATTTCGCGAACTGGCTTCCCCGCTACTGGCTGACATCGACACCTGCCGGGTGCTCGATGCGCGGGTGGGCGAGCGATTGTCGGCGATCGCCGAGCTGATTGGCGAGATGGATGCCCGGCAAGACATTCCCCAGATCGAAGTGGGCTGTGGCGATGCATACTGCGCCCTGGCCTTTCGCCACATGGTGCCGCTTGGGGCGGCCGATCGGGCACGTCTGGATGCCTTTGCCGACGCGCACGGTTTCGCGATCTTCTTGCAACCCGGTGGCCCTGGCAGCCTCGAGCCGCTAGAGGAGGGAGCACGCGACGTTTACCCGAGTTATCGTCTCGAGGATTTTGATGTCGAGATCCGTTTCTCGCCGCTGGACTTTGCCCAAGTCAATGCCGAGATCAACCGCCGCATGGTGCGCCAGGCGTTGGAGTGGCTTGCGGTGCAGCCGGGCGATCGGGTGTTAGACCTGTTCGCCGGGCTCGGAAATTTCAGCCTACCACTGGCCCGGCAGGCGGGTCCGGCCGGCTCGGTTACCGCTGTGGAGGCAGATCAGGTAATGGTCGACCGCGGCAGGGCCTGTGCGACGAGTAATGGCATTGAGAACACGCACCACTTCGTCGGCAACTTGTTTGAGCCGGATGTTGGCCACGGCTGGATGAACGAGTCATTCGATCGTGTCCTGCTGGACCCGCCGCGGGCGGGTGCCGAGGCCATGATTCCGGTGATCGCGCGCATGAAGCCGGCACGGGTGGTTTACGTCTCCTGCCATCCTGGATCGCTTGCCCGGGACGTTGGTCAGTTGGTAAACGACCATGGCTGGCGACTGCTAGCCGTGGGCGCGATGGACATGTTCCCCCACACGGCGCATGTCGAGTCCATGGCCGTCTTGGAGCCCGGCGTCATCAGGCGAAGGTGAGTCCGGTAATTGTCAGGCTGCCATAGAGCAAGGTTGCGGCGACGGTCGCCGCCAGGGACCGGCGCAGGCGTTCCGGGGTGTCATGATTCACCCAGAGGTCCCGCCCGGCGATCAGGGAAAGTGGCAGGGCGAGCAGAACCGCCAGCATGGAAACGGGCAAGTGGCCCAAGGCGACTAATAGCGCGGGCGCCAGATAGGCGGCGGCAGTTGTCGACAAAAAGGCATAGCGGGCCCGACGCCTGCCCAAGCGAACAACCAAGTGGCGTTTTCCGGCGAGGCGGTCGGCCTTGAAGTCAGGAAATTGATTGATCAGCAGCAGGCTGGTGGTCATCAGGGCGAAGCCGACCCCCGTGACAATGGGCAAGGTGTGTAGATCGCCTCGTTGGACGGTGTCCGCACCCAGCGGAATGACGATGCCGAATCCGATGCCAACGGCAACCTCGCCAAGTCCCCTGGCATTGAGGGAGACCATGGGTGCCGAATAGGCCCAAGCCATCATCAGGCCAGCGACGCCAAGGACGAGAAGCGGCCAGCCGCCAGGAACCAGCAGGACCAGTCCAATGCCGATGGTTAGGGTGTAGAGCGACCCGGCGAGTCGTTGAGTCGCGTGTCGCGTCATCAGGCCACTCTGGATCATCCGGCTGCCGCCGGTGAACGGGAATTGGCGGTCCTCGTTGACGGCATCACTGCCGTTTAGGTCATCCGCAAGGTCGTTGTGGACGTTCGCCGCGGCATGCAGGACGACGGCACCGACCAGCGTAAGCACCGCCCATGGTGGGTTGATCGTCAACCCCGACGCATGCGCGGCCGCCAAACCGATACCGGCGGCCACCAGAGCGAGCAGTAGGAATCTCGGCCGGGTCGCGAGCAGGGTGCGTTGCAACGCATGGTCGCCGAGACGGGTGGCGTCGAGTTCACGCGGCATATTCAGCGCATCCGGGGTGGTATGGCGGGTGGGTATCTTATCGTCTCGTTCGAATGGCATTGTCAGGGGAGACCGGTTTGGTTAGAATTTGCGCCCTTCGCGGGTCGTGATGTCGTTGGGCACTCATGGGGCCGTGGAAGAACGGAGAGGTGTCCGAGCGGTCGAAGGAGCACGCCTGGAAAGCGTGTGTACGGTAACCCCGTACCGAGGGTTCGAATCCCTCTCTCTCCGCCAGTTTTTGTGTAGCCCGGCTGGATGGCCGGGCGCGGGCGCGGCCGCGGTCGCGTCCTTTCCCGTTTGGAGAGGTGCCGGAGCGGTCGAACGGGGCGGTCTCGAAAACCGTTGACCCCCTCGCGGGGTCCGAGGGTTCGAATCCCTCCCTCTCCGCCATACAAGTCCCGGTAGGACCGGGCGTGAAAGAGTCTGGGAGTGTGGTCCCGATCCAATCGAACAGCTTGCTGATTCCTTGAGAATGCCCGCCGGTAATCGGCGGGCATTTTTCTTTGGGACTGGCCCGGTGTCGCTTTCTCTGCTCGAAAAAAGGGCCACCGGTAGGTTAATCCCCGGTGGTCTTGGCGTACGAGTCTATTCGGTCAGCTCTTGGTGTGCTTTTCCTGTGCCGCGTCGCCTTCGTCGGCGGAGCTGATCACCATCTGCGGGAACGGGATGGTGATGCCGTTGGCATCGAAGGCTTCCTTGATTTGCTGTTGCAGGTCGGACTTGATCGTCGGCATGTCGGCTGCGCGAATCCATGGGCGCACCAGCAGGTCGACGCTCGATGCGCCGAACTGGTCGACCAAAACGGCCGGGGCCGGGTCCTTGAGGACGCGTTCTTCTTTCTCGAATACCTGCATGATCAACTCCTTGGCCTTGGCGATGTCGTCGGCGTAGTCGATGCCGATAGCCACGTCCAGGCGACGGGTGTCGCGCACGCTGTAGTTGGTGATCGCCGACGCGTAGAGCTGGCCGTTGGGGACGATCAGTTCCACGTTGTCAGGCGTGTTCATACGGGTGTGGAAGATGCCAATCTCGTTGACTGTGCCCATTACGCCCTCGGCGATGATGAAGTCGCCGGCCTTGAACGGGCGGAAAAGCAACACCATCACGCCCGCGGCAAAGTTGCCCAGCGAGTCCTTCAGTGCCAGACCGACGGCGATACCGGCGCCGGCAACCAAGGCGACCAGTGATGTTGTATCCAGGCCCAGCTGTGATAGTGCCGCGATTGCCACGAACAGTAGGAACGCAGCACGCGCAAGGGCGACAGTAAAGCCCACTAGCATCCGGTCGAGGCCGGTGTGTTCCAGCAGTTTGGCCAGCCAGGGGCTGCCGACTTTTGCGATGAAATAGCCGCCAAAGGCGATTGCGACGGCAATAAGGATCTTGAGGATCCAAGGTAAAACATACAGGGAGAAAAAGCCTGCTCCTTCCATGATGGTTCCTCTTGAAAGCGATTCGTTGTGCGTTATGAGTGAAACGGCTTACGCCAACAGTATAGGTGCCATCTCGTTCTCTTCGAGTGGGACTGTTAATAAGCCGCAAAAAAAACACCGCCCGGAGGCGGTGTTTCGTAACGTCGGGCGTTGCAAGCGCTTTACTGGGCGGTGCCCTGTACCGTGATTTCAACGCGACGGTTCTGGGAGCGACCTTCACGGGTCTGGTTGGTGGCGATCGGGTTGGATTCGCCCATGCCTTGGGTCTCGATCTTGTCGCCCGGAACGCCCTGGTCAACCAGGTAGTCCTTGACGGTCGCGGCGCGACGCTCGGAGAGGCCTTGGTTGTACTCGTCGGTACCGATGCTGTCGGTGTGGCCGACGGCTTCGATGTTCGCGACCGAATTCAGGTCACCCATGTCGCGGGCCAGCGCGTTGAGGGTGTCTTTGCCTTCCGGCTTCAGATTCGACTTGTCGAAATCGAAGTAGGTGTCGGCCTCAAGCGTGATGGTCTTGGCTTCCGGTGCCGGAGGCGGCTCGACGATCGGCTTGGGTGCGGGCTTGGCCTCTTCCTTCTTGACCAGGTCCGGATGGCATTCCTTGATAGCTGTGTCGCTGTTGAGCGTGCCGTGATTGTTCAGAAGGCAAGTGCCATGGCCGGTCATTACCGGGTCTCCGGCGCTGTCAAACACGTACGGGGAGTTGCCCCCGGCGAATGTCTGGCCAGAGAAGGCAAACGTGGCTGCGATTGAAGCAGCGATCACGGTCATTTTCTTCATCTGTGAAATCTCCTTGTTTCTTATGAGGTAAGAGATGACTTTGGTATCGCTAGGGATAGCGCGATTCAGATCCGGCATTGGTTGAATCTCAACAGAATAGTAGCCGTCCACTCCATCAGAGTGCAAAAATAGCGCCGATCGATTGCGTAACTAGGCATCAAAACCGGGCAAGGGTGTCAAACCCCTTGGGTGAAGGGGGTGTCGTGTCATGGGTTTGTCGCATAATGCTACGGGGGGCGAGTTTGCTTAAAGCACTGAAATACAAGGATAACCATCTGTTTGTCCTCGATCAGAGGCTCTTGCCATACCGCGCCGAGTGGTTGTGTTGTAAAGATGCAACGTGCGTAGCGAAAGTGATACGTGAGATGGCGGTGCGCGGGGCACCTGCTATCGGAGTGGCGGCTGCTTACGGTTACCTGCTTGCCGCCCAATCAGCAGCCGCGCAGGGTGATGAGCTCAGCGTCAAGAACCTTGAGCCGTCGTATCGTGAATTAGCCGCGGCGCGACCGACGGCCGTTAACCTCGTCTGGGGGTTAGACCGCATGGCCGCCTGTCTGCGGTCTGCTGAAGGAGTGGAGGGTGGTGAGCGGCTACGCTGTCTGGTCGATGAGGCGCAGTCCATCGAGGCTCGCGATGTGCAGGCGAACCTCGCGATGAGTCAGCTGGGAGCGGGCCTAATCGAGTCGGACTCAGAGCGCTGCTGGGTGCTCACTCACTGCAACACGGGCGCACTGGCCACCGCAGGCCACGGCACGGCACTGGGCGTGGTCCGCGATGCCTGGGCCGCCGGGCGACTGGAAGGCGTATACGTGGATGAAACGCGCCCCTGGCTGCAGGGCTCGCGGCTCACGGCCTGGGAATTGCAGCAGGAATCGATTCCCTACCGGCTTATCTGTGACAGCGCGGCGGCGAGTGTACTGGCCACCGGCAGGGTGAGCTGGGTGATCGTGGGCGCCGATCGAGTCGCGGCAAATGGCGATGTTGCGAACAAGATCGGCACTTACGCATTGGCGGTTCTAGCACGGCATCATTGCGTGAAATTCATGGTGGTCGCGCCGCGTTCGACGATCGACCGCGACTGCGCCGAGGGTGGAGCAATCGAGATCGAGCAGCGGTCGACCTCCGAAGTCAGTGAAATCGCCGGGCACCCGGTGGCCCCCGATGGAGCTGAGGTTTACAACCCGGCTTTCGATGTCACGCCGGCCGGGCTGATCGATGCCCTGGTTACCGAGGCCGGCGTGGTGAGTCACCCGAATCGAGCTGGGATTGCGCGCTTATTCGATTGACGGGACGCCCGGGCGCCGCGTCAAGGGGCGCTCTGTGATAGTATACCTCGGTTCGGCGACGCGCCCGTCCGGCCGCGGCCATAAGCGATCTGTGGCAGTTTCGCGAGGGCGCGGTGGCCCGGCAGGGGTGACGCTCGGAGGTGGTTGCCTTCGCGACTCGCCGCAGCGGTCTTATGGGCCGTGCCGTTGAATCAGGACACTCGTGGGTACCAGGACACTCGAATGACTCAGTTCGCTCAAGAAATCTTTCCGGTCAATCTCGAAGACGAGATGCGGCAGTCCTATCTCGATTACGCCATGAGCGTGATCGTGGGGCGTGCGCTGCCGGATGCCCGTGACGGCCTCAAGCCGGTGCACCGTCGGGTCCTATACGCCATGCGCGAGTTGGGCAACGAGTGGAACAAGCCCTACAAGAAGTCTGCGCGTGTCGTGGGCGACGTCATTGGTAAGTATCACCCGCACGGGGATTCGGCGGTCTACGACGCGCTGGTGCGGATGGCGCAGGATTTCTCCATGCGCAACATGCTGATCGACGGTCAGGGCAACTTTGGCTCGGTCGACGGGGACGCCCCGGCGGCGATGCGTTACACCGAAGTGCGCATGGCGAAAATCGCTCACGAGCTGCTTGCCGACATCGACAAGGAAACGGTTGACTTCATCGACAACTACGACGGCTCGGAATCCGAGCCGCAGGTGCTGCCCGCGCAATTCCCCAACCTGCTGGTCAACGGCTCGTCGGGGATTGCCGTGGGCATGGCGACCAACATTCCGCCGCATAACCTCGGCGAGGTGCTCGCCGCCACCGTCGCCCTGATCGACGACCCCGCCATCACGGATGAAGACCTCCTCGCCTTCGTGCCGGCCCCGGATTTCCCGACCGCCGGCATCATCAATGGTGCGGCTGGTCTGCGAGATGCCTATCTGACCGGGCGTGGTCGCTGCGTGATGCGCGCCCGTGCCGAGTTCGAGGACAGCGAAAAGACCGATCGCACCTCGATCGTGATCACCGAGCTTCCCTACCAAGTCAACAAGGCTCGCTTGATCGAGCGCATCGCCGAGTTGGTGCGTGAGAAGAAGATCGAGGGCATCGCCGAGCTGCGTGACGAGTCGGACAAGGACGGCATGCGCGTCGTCGTCGAGTGCAAGCGTGGCGAGATGCCCGATGTGCTCCTGAACAACCTCTACCAGCAGACCCAGTTGCAGAGCGTGTTCGGCATCAACATGGTCGCCCTAATCGATGGCCAGCCACGCACCGTCGGGCTGCGCGAGATCCTCAATGTCTTCCTGCGTCATCGCCGCGAAGTCGTCACCCGACGGACGATCTTCGATCTCCGCAAGGCGCGCGATCGCGCCCATATCCTAGAAGGTCTGGCCGTGGCCCTGGCGAACATCGATCCGATGATCGCCGTGATCAAGGCCGCGCCGACCCCGGCCGAGGCCAAGGCCAAGCTACTGGAAGGCACCTGGGAGTCTGGCGTGGTCAGCACCATGCTTGAGAAGGCTGATGCTGCCGCCTCGCGGCCCGAAGGGCTGGGCGAAGCATTCGGCCTGCAGGATGACGGCAGTTACCGTCTGTCGGTCGAGCAGGCCCAGGCCATCCTCGAGATGCGCCTGAACCGCCTGACCGGTCTCGAGCAGGACAAGATCGTCGAGGAATACGCCAATCTTCTCGAGCGCATCATCGATTTGCTCGACATCCTGCGCTCGGAAGATCGCCTCATGCAGGTCATCCGCGACGAGCTGATGCGGGTTCGGGATGAGTACGCCGATCCGCGTCGCACCGAGATCATCGTCGATTACGAGGACCTCTCGATGGAGGACCTGATCGCCGAGGAAGATCGCGTGGTGACGCTCTCCCGCGAGGGCTACATTAAGACCCAATCGTTGACCGATTACCGCAGCCAGCGGCGCGGAGGCCGGGGCAAGGCCTCGACACGGATGAAGGACGAGGACGTCATCGAACAGTTGCTGGTGGCCAGCACCCACGCCTGGGTGCTGATGTTCACCAACTTCGGGCGCGTCTACTGGCGCAAGGTCTACCAGCTGCCGCAGGGTGCCCGCGGCGCGCGCGGTCGGCCGGTGGTCAACGTGTTGCCGCTGCAGGATGGCGAGCACATCAACACCATGTTGCCGATCCGCGAGTTCGTCGACGATCACTACATCTTCTTCGCCACACGCAATGGCCAGGTGAAGAAAACCCCGCTGGTGGACTTCTCGAGACCGCGCCAGGCCGGGATCATCGCCATCGACTTGCGTGACGGCGATCGGCTGATTGGTGCGGCGCTCACCGATGGTGCCCGCGAGATCATGCTGTTCTCCAACGCCGGCAAGGCGACACGTTTCGTCGAGGAAGACGTGCGGTCTATGGGCCGCACGGCGGCCGGCGTGCGCGGCATCCGCCTGCAGGATAAGCAGTTCGTCGTCTCGCTGATCGTGGTCGACGAGGGCGAAGTGCTCACCGCTACCGAGAACGGCTACGGCAAGCGCACACCCACCGACGAGTTCCCCGTCTACAACCGGGGCGGGCAGGGTGTGATCGCGATCAATACCAGTGAGCGCAACGGCGAGTTGGTCGGCGCGGTGCTGGTGCGCGAGTCCGACGAGGTGATTCTGATTTCGAACCGCGGTACACTCGTGCGAACCGAGGTGTCCCAGATTTCCTCCCTGTCTCGCAATACTCAGGGTGTGACCCTCATCCGCTTGGGCAAGGAAGAGCGCCTGGTTCAGGTCGAGCCGGTCGCGGCCATGGAAGATGAAGACAACGAGGAAGTCGAGGACCAGGGCGCGGAGGAGTGATCCGCGCGGGGACCAAAGACGTCACCCTAATCAGCCCGCTTGTTCGGGCTGCTTCCGATTGAATTTAAGACCGGGCGAGATATCGCCCGGTCGCTTGTTTTTCGTTTCTTTTCAGGAGTAGTCATGGCTCGCGTTTACAACTTCAGCGCCGGTCCGGCGATGTTGCCCACCGAGGTCCTCACCCGCGCAAGGGACGAGATGGTCGATTTCCACGGGACCGGCATGTCGGTCATGGAGATGAGCCATCGCGGCAAGCATTTCGTCGGTATCGCTGAGCAGGCGGAAGCGGACCTGCGCAAGCTGATGAAAATTCCGGACAACTACAAAGTACTGTTCCTGCAGGGTGGAGCATCGACTCAGTTCGGCGCGATTCCTCTCAACCTCGGTAACGGCTCGGGCAAGGCCGACTACCTCAACACCGGCCACTGGTCGGTCAAGGCGATCAAGGAAGCCAAGCGCTTCGTTGACGTCAACGTCGTCGCTGACACGAAGCCGGAAAACTTCACCACGCTGCCGGCCGAGGGTGAAACCAAGTTCTCTCCGGATGCTGACTACGTCCATTACACCCCGAACGAGACCATCGCCGGCGTCGAGTTCCCCTACATCCCCGACACCGGTGATGTGCCGCTGGTAGCCGATTTGTCCTCGACCATCCTGTCGCGCCCGATCGACGTGTCGAAATTCGGTGTCATTTACGCTGGCGCGCAGAAGAACATCGGCCCGGCCGGCCTGACCATCGTCATCGTGCGCGACGATCTGCTGGGCAAGTCGCGCGAGAACACCCCGGCCATGCTCGACTGGGCCACTCAGGCGGAAGCCGACTCCATGTTCAATACCCCGCCGACCTACGCCTGGTACATGGCAGGCTTGGTGTTCGAGCACCTGCTCGCCAAGGGCGGTCTCGAGGAGATGGGCAAGATCAACCAGCGCAAGGCCGAGAAACTCTACGCGGCCATTGACGGCAACCCGTTCTACAGCAACCCGGTTCAGCCCGAGTATCGCTCCTGGATGAACGTGCCGTTCATGTTGGCCGACGATTCGCTCGACAAGACCTTCCTCGAAGAGGCCGGTCGCCAAGGTCTGGTCACGCTCAACGGCCATCGTTCGGTCGGCGGCATGCGCGCAAGCATCTATAACGCTATGCCGGAGGCGGGCGTCGATGCTCTGATCCACTTCATGAACGACTTCGCCAAGCGCCACGGCTGAGTCCCGCTCGCCGCGCTGCCAGCAACTGTTTTCAAGGAATCCGTCATGTACAAGATCCACACCCTCAACGCCATCTCCAACAAGGGGCTCGAGCGTCTGCCGACCGAAAATTATGACATCGGTGCCGAGCTCAACGACGCGGACGGTATCCTGGTCCGCTCGGCCAAGATGCACGACATGGACCTGCCGGAATCGCTGCTGGCGATCGGCCGCGCCGGCGCCGGAGTCAACAACGTCCCGGTCGACCGCATGACAGACAAGGGCGTGGTGGTCTTCAACGCCCCGGGCGCGAATGCCAACGCGGTCAAGGAACTGGTCATCGCGGGCATGCTGATGTCGATCCGTAACATCGGTCCGGCCTGGGACTTCGCGCGCAAGCTTGAGGGCTCGGACGAGGAAATCAACAAGGCAACCGAGGCCGGCAAGAAGAACTTCAAGGGCTTTGAGTTGCCGGGCCGTACGCTTGGCATCATCGGTCTGGGTGCGATCGGCGTGCGCGTGGCCAACTCGGCCAAGGCGCTGGGTATGCGGGTGATCGGCTTCGACCCAGGTATTAGCGTCGAGCGCGCCTGGGAGTTGTCTCCGGACGTACATCAGGCTGGCAGTGTCGACGAGGTCCTGGCCAAAGCTGACTTCGTTTCCATGCACGTGCCCCTGATCGACGCCACCCGCGACCTGATCAACTCCGAGCGCCTGGCGTTCATGAAGGACAACGTCGTGGTTTTGAACTTCGCTCGTGCCGGTATCGTCAATGAGCAGGCCATGGTCGAAGCATTGGACAATGGCAAGGCCCTGTCATACGTCTGCGATTTCCCGACCAACCTGACCAAGAACCACCCGAAGTGTCTGGCCCTGCCGCACTTGGGCGCGTCCACCGACGAGGCC
This sequence comes from Guyparkeria sp., assembly GCA_041685825.1. Taxonomy (GTDB): domain Bacteria; phylum Pseudomonadota; class Gammaproteobacteria; order Halothiobacillales; family Halothiobacillaceae; genus Guyparkeria. The sequence continues at coordinate 36,600 of JAWLFB010000003.1, forward strand.
GAGGACAATTGCGCGATCATGGTTGCTGACCAGGTCCGCGATTACATCGAGAATGGCAATATCAAGAACGCGGTCAATATGCCGCACGTGCAGATGGCCCGTTCCGGTGCCCAGCGCATCGCGATCGCCAACCTCAACCGTCCGGACATGGTCGGTCAGATTTCGCACATCCTCGGTAAGGCCGGCGTGAACATCGAGCACCTGGTCAACGAGTCGCGTGACAAGGTGGCCTACACCCTGCTGGACGTCGACCGCGAGGTGCCGGCCGCGACACGTGACGAGCTGGCGGCGATCGACGGCGTTTTGCGCCTGCGCCTGCTCTGATCGTCGTTCGGGTACATGGGCGGCACAAATGCCAAGTCCGCGGCTGACGCGGCACTGCCCGAGAGCCTGGACGAGGTGCGGGTGCTGATCGACTCGGTCGATCGGCAGATTCTCGACCTGCTCAGCCAGCGTGCGCGCTTGGCCGAGCAGGTCGCGTTCATCAAGGAGCGCGATCCCGCGCATCATTCCGGGCAATCGTTCTATCGGCCGGAACGCGAGGCGCAGGTGCTTTCCCGCATTCGCGATCTCAACCCTGGTCCGCTGGACGATGACACCGTCGCATGGCTGTTTCGCGAGATCATGTCGGCCTGCCTGGCCCACGAGCGGCCGCTGGAGATCGCGACCCTCGGCCCGTCGGGCACGTTCTCCGAGTTGGCAGCAGTGGCGGCATTTGGTCACGGGGGGCGTCTGCAGTTCGAGCCAGGCATCCCCGAGGTGTTCCGTGCGGTCTCCGCCCGCAGCGTTGATTACGGCGTGGTGCCGCTCGAGAACTCAACCGAGGGCAGTGTCTCGGTCACGCTCGATTCGCTGGCCGGTAGCGACCTGCTGCTCTGCGGTGAGGTGGCCCTGCGTATCGACCAGCAGTTGATGGCGCATCCCGACGCCGGCAGGATGCCGCGCGTGATCGTCTCGCATGCCCAATCGCTGGCCCAGTGCCGTGAATGGCTCGATGCCCATTTCCCCGGCACCGAGCGCATGGCCGTTTCCAGCAACAGCGCGGCGGCCCAGCAGGCGGCGTCCGACCCGGGTGTTCTCGCTATCGGACCGACGTTTGCAGCCGAGCGTCATGGGCTGGTGGTGCGCGCTTCGAACATCCAGGACAACGTCCAGAACACCACCCGCTTTGCGGTTCTCGGACGCGAGCCGGTCGCGCCCTCGGGCAACGACAAGACCGCCTTGCTGCTGTCGGTGACTAACGAGCCTGGTGCATTGACGCGGCTTTTGCTGCCCTTGTCCGAGGCCGGTATCGATGTGCTGCGCATCGAATCACGCCCGGCGCGCGATCGTGTCTGGGATTACGTATTCTTCATCGATCTCGCCGGTCATCGCGACGAGCCGGCGGTCGCGGCGGCGCTTGAGCAGTTGCGCCCCCATTGCGGTCAACTGCGGGTGCTGGGGTCCTACCCGGTGCCGGTGATCAGCCAACCGGGAGGCGAATGATGGGCGGAAACGAGACTGGGCTTTCGTTCGGACGGGTGCGTGACTGTGTCGCCGCCATCCGGCCCTATGTGCCGGGCAAGCCCGCCGAGGAGGTCGCGCGCGAGTACGGCATCGAGGAGGTAATCAAGCTCGCCTCCAACGAGAACCCGCTCGGTCCCTCGCCGCGCTCCGTCGAGGCGATTCAAGAGGGGCTGGCCGATCTGCACGTCTACCCGGACGGCAGCGGTTTTCACCTCAAGCGAGCGATCGGCACCCACTTCGGTGTGCATCCAGAGCAGGTCACGTTGGGCAACGGTTCGAATGACGTGCTCGAACTGGTCGCGCGTGCCTACCTCGAGCCGGGCGTGAACGCCGTGTTCTCCGAGCACGCCTTCGCGGTCTACGCCCTGGCCACCCAGGCCGCCGGAGCCACGGCGAAAGTGGTGCCGGCGCGCCCGGCCGACGACCCGGAGATGCCGTTTGGCGCGGATCTCGAGGCGATGGCCGCAGCGGTCGACGAGCACACCCGCGTTCTATTTCTCGCCAATCCCAATAACCCGACCGGAACTTGGGTGGAGGCGGACGAACTGCGTGCGCTGCTGGATGGAGTGCCGTCACACGTGGTCGTGGTGCTTGACGAGGCGTATACGGAATACGTCGACGATCCGGCTTTCCCGAACGGGATCGAACTGCTCTTGCACTACCCGAACCTGGTGGTGACGCGCACCTTCTCTAAGGTCTTCGGCTTAGCCGCGTTGCGGGTTGGATTTGCCGTGAGTGAACCTGCCATCGCCAGCCTGCTTGATCGCGTGCGTCATCCCTTCAACGTCAATGCGCTCGCCCTGCGGGCCGCGGAAGCTGCGCTTGAGGACAAGGATTTCATCGCCCGAAGCCGCGAAGTTAACCGGGCCGGTCTTGCTCAGTGGTCAGCTGCCGTTGAGACAAACGGTTGGCGGACCGTGCCCAGCCGGGCGAACTTCATTACCGTTATCACGCCATTTGTGGCCGGACGCGTTTTCGAGGCGTTGTTGCGCGAGGGCGTGATCGTCCGACCGCTCGGCGGGATGGAGGGCGCTGGCGGGTTGTCGCAAGCGCTTCGGATCACCATCGGGGCGCCCGAGCAAAACGCCCGTGCCATCGAGGCCTTGGAGATCGTGCTGGCGAGCTTGGCCGACGAGACTCCTTCGGCATGATGTTTCGCCGGCTGGCACTGATCGGCACCGGGCTGATCGGCGGCTCACTGGCTCTGGCTCTGCGCGAACGCGGTGAGGTGGGCGAGGTGATCGGCTACTCGCGTCGACTCGACACCCGTCTAGCTGCCGTGCGGCTGGGCCTGATTGACCGACCGGCGGATTCGATCGCCGAGGCGGTCGAGGGGGCGGACCTGGTGTTCCTGGCCACGCCGGTAAAGGCGATGGACGCTGTGCTCGGCGAGTTGGCCGCTTGCCTGCCGGATGACGCGCTGGTGACGGATGGGGGCAGCGTCAAGGGTGCGGTGGTCGAGCGGGCCCGTGCGCATCTCGCGGCCGGGCAGCTGGCCCGATTCGTCCCAGGGCACCCGATTGCCGGGCGCGAGCGCAGCGGGCCGGAAGCGGCGACGGCGGAACTATACAGTGGCCATCGCGTGATCCTTACGCCGATCGAGGAAAATCGCGCCGAGGACGTCGCGCGCATCGAGGCGATGTGGCAGGCGACCGGGGCTCGGCTCGAAAGATTAGAGGTGTCGCACCACGATCATGTGCTGGCCGCCACGTCCCACCTGCCGCATGCGGCTGCCTACGCGATGGTCTCGGCATTGGCCCGGCTCGCCGAGCGCTACGAGGTCTTCCGCTATGCCGCGGGCGGCTTTCGTGACTTCACGCGCATTGCCAGTTCAGATCCGGTCATGTGGCGGGATATCTGCCTCGATAACCGCGACGAGATCCTGATTATGCTCGACCATTATCGTGTCGAGCTCGACTCCCTGCGAGACATGCTCAAAACCGCCGATGCCAAGCAGATCGAGGAGTATTTCCAGGACGCGAAGGCCGTGCGTGATGCCCTTTACCCCGTTGCTCAGGCCAATGGGGGCAATGACGTTAGCCCGACGGACACGTCCGGCCGCTGAGTCGTCGGCTTGTCCGAATCTGTCTTCTTTCAGCCCACCCCCGGATGACCTTGCAATGACCGCAGTTCATGATTCTGTTTCCCTGATCTACCGCAGCACCGCCGCTCGGGCGCTCCAGGGCGAGGCGCGGGTGCCGGGAGACAAGTCGATCTCCCACCGCTCGGTCATGTTCGGCTCGCTGGCCGAAGGCATCACTGAGATCAGCGGTTTTCTCGAGGGCGAGGATAGCCTCAATACGTTGCGCTGTTTCCGGGCCATGGGTGTTTCCATCACCGACCCCGAGGAGGGGCGCGTGACGATCGAGGGTGTGGGTCTGCACGGATTGAAGCAGGCGGAAAAGCCTCTCTACGTCGGTAATTCGGGTACATCGATGCGTCTGATGGCGGGCATCCTGGCCGGGCAGGCCTTCGATTCGGTGCTCGAGGGCGATGCCTCGCTGTCGCGCCGGCCGATGAAAAGGGTGGTTGACCCGCTCACCGCCATGGGCGCACAGATCGAATCCGGCCCCGAGGGCCGTTCGCCACTTAAGATCCATGGTGTTCAGTCGCTCAAGGCGATCGACTACCCGATGCCGATAGCCAGCGCTCAGGTGAAGTCCTGCGTTTTGCTCGCCGGCTTGTACGCCGAGGGCCGTACCTGCGTGACCGAACCGGCACCGACCCGCGATCACACCGAGCGTATGCTCTCTGGTCTGGGCGTGGGAACGCAGCGTGACGGCGCGCGGGTCTGCATCGAGCAGGCCGATGCCGGTGATCGGCGGCTGGTCGGGCGAACGCTCGAGGTTCCGGCCGACATCTCCTCGGCGGCATTCTTTCTGGTGGCTGGAAGCATCGTTCCTGACTCGGAAATCCTGCTCACCCACGTGGGCCTGAACCCGACCCGCACCGGGGTGATCGATATCCTCCAGGCAATGGGCGCGGATATCCGTATCGAGAACCGCCGCGATGTCGGTGGTGAGCCGGTCGGTGATATGCGCGTGACAAGCGCCGAGCTTCACGGCATCGAGATCGACGAGGCGCTGGTGCCGCTTGCGATCGACGAGTTCCCAGTGATCTTCGTCGCGGCCGCCTGTGCCAAGGGCCGGACGGTGCTGACTCGGGCCGAGGAGTTGCGGGTCAAGGAATCCGATCGCATCGCGGTAATGGCTGATGGACTGGCCAAGCTCGGTATCGATGCGACCCCAACAGCCGATGGCATGATCATCGAGGGACGTGGCGAGCCGACACCGTTCGGGGCAGCGACCATCTACGCGCAGGGCGATCACCGGATCGCGATGGCATTCGCCGTCGCCGGGCTCAAGGCTCGTGGCGAAGTCACCATCCACGATTGCCAGTTCGTCGAGACCTCGTTTCCGGGGTTCGCCGAGCTTTTCAATCGACTTGGTGGGTGCCTAGAGCTCTCGCGGCACTGATCCGAAGAGCGAAGGCATGGTGTGAGGTGCGCTCTTCCCCCTCCCATGCAGTAGTCGGGTGAGTGGGAGCGAAAAAACACACCTCGCAAGTCTGGCGTCGACGGGAAACAACGACGGTGAATGCGGGTTTGCGTGTGGATAAAGGCATGTTTCGTCATGTTGTAGCCGCGGGCGCGGTGCCTTTCGCCGGCTTTATGTCGGTGTTCGGTTACGTCTCATGCCGAGATCGAAACACAGTAGATAGCACTAACAGGAGAACGCATGGTTCCGGTCATTACCATCGACGGCCCCAGTGGCTCGGGCAAGGGAACGATCGCCCGGCGTCTGGCCGCGCGGTTGGGTTTCGGTATGCTCGATTCAGGCGCGCTTTATCGACTGACCGCGCTGGCGAGCCAGAACGCGGGTCTTGCGCCACAGGCGCCCGAAATCGTCGATATCGCGCGCTACCTTGCCTGCCATTTCGACCAAGAGGGGAATGTGTTTCTCAACGACGAGAATGTCAGCCGGGAACTGCGCACCGAGACCACCGGCGCGATCGCCTCGCAAATTGCCGCCCGATCCGCAGTGCGCGAAGCGCTGTTGCAGCGTCAACGTGATTTCGCCCAGTCCCCGGGGCTGGTCGCCGACGGTCGTGACATGGGTACGGTGGTCTTCCCCGACGCCCCGGCGAAGATCTTTCTCGATGCCAGCGCCGAGGTCCGCGCCGACCGACGATATAAGCAGTTGATCGAGAATGGATTCGATGCTAGTTTTACCGCCCTCGTCGAGGAGATTCGTCAACGGGACGAGCGGGATCGCAATCGGTCGGTCGCGCCGCTCAAACCGGCGGAAGATGCGTTAGTCGTTGATTCCAGCGTTCTTTCCATCGACGAGGTGGAGGCCACGCTGTGGCGCTACATCCAGGATCGGCTCTCCGATCGAGACGCGTAGCGACACGGCGGGGCCGTTGACTCGTGTTTATGTACGGGCAATACGGCCCGCGCATCAACCCGTTAGTCTGGCAAACCCAGGGACCGGATACGCCAGTGTTTTTTTACCACGACGGACAGCAATTGGAACGTCCAGTCGTCAACCCTTTGGAAATGCGGATTAATGTCTGAAAGTTTTGCCCAGCTTTTTGAAGAAAGCCTCCAGAATTCCGTCATGCAGGCGGGCTCGATCGTCTTCGGCAAGGTCGTGGACATCAACGATGACTACGTCACCGTCGACGCCGGCCTGAAGTCGGAAGGTATCATCCCCACCGACCAGTTCCGTGATGAGAACGGGGAACTGAACATCAATGTCGGTGAAGAGGTCGAAGTTGCCCTCGATGCCGTCGAAGACGGTTTCGGCGAGACTCGCCTCTCGCGTGAAAAGGCTTTGCGTGCCCGTGCGTGGAAGAAGCTGGAGAAGGCTTTCGACGACGACGAAATCGTCACTGGCCGCATTTCTGGGAAAGTCAAGGGTGGTTTCACCGTCGAACTTGGCGACGTGCGTGCGTTCCTGCCGGGTTCGCTGGTCGACGTACGCCCGATCCGAGACACCACCTATCTCGAAGGCAAGGACATCGAGTTCAAGATCATCAAGCTCGATCAGCGCCGCAATAACGTGGTCGTTTCCCGTCGCGCCGTGGTCGAAGAAGAGTACAGCGCTGAGCGCGAGGCTCTGCTTGAACAGCTGCAGGAAGGCATGGTCCTACGCGGCATCGTCAAGAACCTCACCGATTACGGTGCGTTCTTGGACCTTGGCGGCATCGACGGCTTGCTGCACATCACCGACATGGCATGGAAGCGTGTCAAGCACCCGTCCGAGATGGTCAACATCGGTGACGAGATCGACGTTAAGGTGCTCAAGTTCGACCGCGAGCGCAACCGTGTCTCGCTGGGCCTCAAGCAGCTGGGCGAAGATCCGTGGAGCGACATCTCCCGTCGCTACCCGACGTCCACCCGTCTTTTCGGCAAGGTCACGAATATCACCGATTACGGCTGCTTCGTCGAGATCGAGGATGGCGTCGAGGGCTTGGTACACGTCTCGGAGATGGACTGGACCAACAAGAACGTCAATCCGGGCAAGCTGGTCAACGTCGGCGACGAGGTCGAGGTGATGATCCTCGACATCGACGAGGACCGCCGCCGGATCTCGTTGGGCATGAAGCAGTGTCAGCCGAACCCGTGGGACGCCTTTGCCGCATCTCACACCAAGGGCGACAAGGTTTCTGGCCAGATCAAGTCGATCACCGACTTCGGTATCTTCATCGGCCTGGACGGTGGTATCGATGGCCTGGTTCACCTGTCGGACCTGTCCTGGAGCGAGCCGGGCGAAGATGCCGTGCGGCAGTTCAAGAAGGGCGAGGATCTCGAAGCGGTCGTCATCGCGATCGACCCGGAGCGCGAGCGCATCTCGCTGGGCCTCAAGCAGCTTGAGGACGATCCGCTGTCCAACTGGGCGGCCGACAACCCGAAAGGCAGCATCGTCAAGGGCACGCTGCGTGAAGTCGACGCTCGTGGCGCCGTGGTGGAACTGGCTGAAGGCATCGAGGGCTACATCCGTTCCTCCGACATCGCTCGTGAGCGTATCGACGATGCCCGCACCGTCTTGAAGGAAGGTGAGGAAGCCGAGGCCAAGTTCATGGGTATCGATCGCAAGAACCGCATGATCAGCCTGTCGATCCGCGCCAAGGATCACGCCGAGGAAGCCGAGGCGATGGACGAGCTCAGCAAGGCGCCGAGCACCTCGTCGCCCACCTTGGGTGACCTACTCAAGGAACAGCTCGGTCGCTCCGAGTAAGACGGAACCGCCGTGTCTGAAGAACGCCATCCTTTGTGATGGCGTTTTTTATGGCGACCCCCGCCCGTCCGTCTAGGAGGCCGATCCCGGCCACATCGGATTGCGGGGAGCTACGAATTCGTATGGAATCCCCGGTCACCGGGAATTCCTCCCCACATTTGCTGTGCGCCCCCGGGGCGGCAACGGAGATAGACCGATGACCAAGTCGGAGCTGATCGAACGCTTGGCTGACCGCCAGCAGTATCTGCCCATGCGCGATATCGAGACCTCGGTACGCCTGATGCTCGACGAGATGATGGATGCGTTAAGTGCGGGTGACCGAATCGAGATCCGTGGTTTTGGCAGCTTCTCTCTCAACTACCGTCGCCCGCGCCTGGGTCGTAATCCCAAGACCGGCGAAACCGTGTCGCTTGGGGCCAAATACGTGCCGCACTTCAAGCCAGGCAAAGAATTGCGAGAGCGTGTTAATGCGGCCGTGAAACAGGAGGACTGAGCGTGGCTCGCCATCGCGACCAACCGCGTATTTACGTCGCGCTGGATGCCGCGGAAGAACGGCGGGTAAAGGCGTTGCTTAGTGCGCTAGATCCGTCTCTTTGCGGGATCAAGATCGGCAAGGAAGCCTTCACGGCCCATGGGCCGCGGGTGGTGGAATGGGCCCGTCAACGGGATTTTCCGGTTTTCCTCGACCTGAAGTTTCACGACATCCCGAACACGGTGGCGCGGGCTTGTCGCGCCGCGGCCGATCTGGACGTCGCCTTGGTGAACGTCCATGCTAGCGGTGGCCGTCGGATGCTGGAGGCTGCCCGTAAGGCAATCGGAGGCTCCGGGGATTCGCCGGCGCTGATCGCTGTCACGGTGCTGACCTCGATGGAGGATGTCGATCTGGCCGAGGTCGGCGTGACCGACGGTGCCGAGGCTCAGGTTGGGCGGCTGGCTTGGTTGACCGCCGATGTTGGGCTCGATGGTGTGGTGTGCTCGGCGCGGGAAGCAGCCTCGATGCGCGTGCTGTTTCCGGGCGAGGCGGGTTTGGTGGTCACCCCCGGGGTCCGTCCGGCGGGCAGTGCCCGGGATGATCAACGGCGGGTCGTCACCCCAACTGATGCGTTGGCAAACGGGGCGACCAGCCTCGTGATCGGTCGTCCGGTCACGGCAGTGGCCGAGCCAGGAAAGGCGCTTGAGGCGATTGTCGCCACGCTTTGATGCAGGGAGTTGTTGTGCCGTTGGTGTAAAACGGAAGACGCCCGTTTCGCTTGAGGCGGGCGTTTTTCATGTGGGCGACCGGTCGTGTCGAGCGAGGGCGAAGTTGGGTGTTACTGCCGTTGGGTCAGAAGATCCCTGCGGCTGGCCACCCAGATCATCAGATCGTGGAAAGCGCGAATGTTTTCGACGTAATTGACGGTTTCGTCGCCGTTCGCGTAGCCATATCGCATATCTCGGTAGATCGCTGGATCCGATAGTTGTGGCAGTCGCTCGCGTACGTCCGCCCATTGGGTGGGGTCGCCGCCTTGTCGGCGTGTCAGTTCGAGTGCATCGCTGAGATGGCCGATGCCAACGTTGTAAGCGGCAAGGGCCAGATAGGTGCTATCTGGTTCAATTGCATCGTCAGGGACGAGTTCACGAAGTTGGGCGATGTATTTTGCGCCGGCCATGATGTTCGCCGTGGGGTCGGCGGGGTTGCTCAGGCCTAGGTCACGAGCCGTCGGCAATACGATCTGCATGAGCCCATAAGCGCCTTGGTGTGAAACGGCATCCGGTTGCCATTTCGATTCCTGATAGCCCACTGACGCCAGCAGGCGCCAATCGATTTCGTAACGCTCGCCGGCCCGGCGAAAGGTGGGCAGGTAGGGGCGGGCGTGCGTTTCCAGATCCTGCAGGAATCGTCGCGAGAGCGACTCGTCGAGCCGTTCGAACTGGGCGTAATGGCGATCGACCAACATCTTGAGCTGTTGGTCGCTGCGGGCTCCGGCGAAGAAACGGCGCGCTACTTGGTGAAGTGACTCGTCCGCTTGGCGCGAGAACACCCAGGCCAAGGCTACCGGCGGGCCCACGACCGGGCCGATCGCCACCTCGTCGGAGAGCTTGTGTGCCAACAGGGCGATATGCGACAGGGTCAACGCATGGTCTATGTCGCCCTGGCGAATGCCTTCGAGTATCGCGAGCTTGTCCTGCGCCTCTGCCACGTCCAGGCGAATGGTTTTATCCTGGGCGATCATCCGCTCGAGCCAGAAGCGACTGGCCGAGCCGGTCGGCAAAGCGATGGTTGCGCTCTCCATGTCATCAAGGCCGGTGGGTACGGGCTGGTCAGTGGCATGAATGAACTTGCGACTGACTGTCAGGTAGGGCGGTCCGAACCGAAAGCGCTGCATGCGTGCCGGGTCGATAGCCAACCCCGCCGCGGCGAGGTCAACCCGATTATTGGCTACGGCCTCGTAGGCGGCTTCGATGGTCGGTACCACCACGTATTCAACGTCGACTCCAAGGCGCTCGGCAAATCGGCCGGTCAGGTCGTACTCGAGCCCCTGTGGCCGGTAGCTGTCGGGGATGTAGAGAGTCGGTTCGACCAAGGTGGCGACGCGGAGAACGCCGCGATCACGCACCTGTTCCAACTGCGGGTTGCGCTTGAAGCTCTCGGCGACATCGATGGCGGCCAGTTGCGTGGGGCGATCGGCGGGCGTCCAGGTCTGGATCCACCAAGCCAATGGGGCGACAAACAGGGCACCCACACCAATTAGCGGGATCAGCCAACGGCCGATCCCGCCTCGTGCCCGTGGCTCCGTCAAAACATGAAGCCCACGTGAATGGCGACCACGCCAAAGGTGAGGTTGTGCACGTCGACGTGATCAAAACCGTTGTCGAGCATCATTCGTTCGAGCGTCTCTTGGTCCGGGTGCATGCGAATCGACTCGGCGAGGTAGCGATAGCTGTCGGCGTCATTGGCCAGGAGCTTGCCCATGACCGGCAGGGCGGAGAAGGAGTAGGCGTCGTAGACCCGCTCGACCAGCGAGCTGGTCGGTTTGGAGAACTCGAGGATCACCACGCGACCGCCAGGCTTGACCACGCGAGCCATCTCGCTGAGTGCACGTGCCTTGTCGGTGACGTTGCGCAGGCCGAAGCCGATGGTCACGCAATCGAAACGGTTGCTTTCAAACGGCAGGTCCTCGGCGTTGGCCAGGCTGTATTCGACGTTGTTGAACATGCCTTGGTCGTCGAGCTTTTCGCGGCCGATCGAGAGCATGCTGGCGTTGATGTCGGAGAGCACGACCACGCCAGTGTCACCTACGATGCGCGCCATCCGCGCGGCGAGATCGCCGGTGCCGGATGCCAGGTCGAGTGCCTGCCCGCCGCGCTTGAGGCCGGTGTATTCCAGCGCTACGCGCTTCCACAGCCGATGGATGCCCAGCGACATCGCATCGTTCATTAGGTCGTAGCGACCGGCCACCGAGTCGAAGACCGAACCCACCAGCCGGGACTTCTCCTCGCGCGGGACTTCCCGGTAGCCAAAGTGCGTCTTCTCGGTCATGGTCGGTTCTCTCGTCAGGGATACGGGGTCGACCGCTCAGTCGCGCGTCGATGACCCCGATGGATCAGTGGCCTGCGTTGTCGTGCCGACAGCGGAGCTGGTTGGTGATAATACATCGTAAGCTGCGGCAGATTCGGCACGCTCGGGATCACGGTCGATGCCCGCGGATGACAGGCGCTCGAGGTAGTAGTTCCAGTGTTTGTCGCGCCGGTCACCCAGTTCGCGCAGCAGCCCCCAGTCGTAGAGGCCGCTGTCGTGCCCGTCGTCGAACACGAGTTTAACCGCGTAACGACCCACCGGTTGCACGTCGAGGATTTTCACCCGTTCCTTGCCCAGCACCAGCATCATCTCGCCTCCGCCGTGGCCGCGCACCTCGGCCGAGGGGCTGAACACGCGCAGGTACTCGGCTGACAGATCGAATGCCGCTCCGTCCGCGAAGACGAGGCTCAGGGCGCTGCGGTCCTTGGTCAGGCGAATCTGTCGTGGCGCGGGAGGGTTGCTTGCCATGCGATACCTCGCTTTTCTCTTACAGGATGTAGCGGCTAAGATCTTCGTCGCGGGCCAGTTCTCCCAAGCGTTCCTCGACGAATTCGGCATCGAGCGGAAGTGTCTTGTTCTGGCCGCTCGCCTCGAAGCTGATTTCCTCGAGCAGATGTTCCATCACAGTGTGAAGACGGCGGGCCCCGATGTTCTCGGTGCGGTGGTTCACCTCGTAGGCGATCTCGGCAATCCGACGGATGGCATCGTCGCTGAACTCGATGGTCAATCCGTCAGCGGCCAGCAGGGAGGTGTGCTGATGCGTGAGTGCAGCATCCGGCTCGGTGAGGATGCGCACGAAGTCATCGCTGGAGAGTGCGTCAAGTTCGACCCGGATCGGCAGGCGGCCCTGTAGCTCGGGTATCAGGTCTGACGGACTCGAGACATGGAATGCCCCCGAGGCGATGAACAGGATGTGATCGGTGCGCACCATCCCCACTTTGGTGTTGACGGTTGACCCCTCGATCAGCGGCAGCATGTCGCGCTGCACGCCCTCGCGAGAGACTTCGCCGCCGCCTTGTTCGGCTCGCTTAGCGACCTTGTCGATCTCGTCGATGAAGACAATGCCGTTCTGCTCGACACGGTCAGCAGCCTCGGCGCGGATCTCTTCCTCGTTGACCAGGTTCGCGGCTTCCTCCTCGGTCAACGCGGACAATGCCTCGGCAACTGTCATGCGTCGGGTCTGGGTCTTGTCCTGCCCCATGTTCTGGAACACGGAGCGCAGCTGACTGGCCATTTCCTCCATGCCCGGCGGGGTCATCACGTCGATGCCGGCCGGGGCTTGGCGCAACTCGATCTCCACCTCGCGGTCGTCCATCTCGCCACGGCGGATTTTGTCCCGAAACTTTTCGCGGGTGTTGCGGTAGGCCTCCTGACCGTGGCTGTCGTCGTTATGCCACGGGTCGCGCGGGGCGGGCAACAGTGCGTCGAGCACGCGGTCTTCGGCTGCGACCTTTGCCCGATCGCGCACCTCGACTATGGCTTCTTGGCGAACCATTTTCAGGGCGTACTCGGCTAGGTCACGGATCATCGATTCGACGTCGCGGCCGACATAGCCCACTTCGGTGAACTTGGTTGCCTCGATCTTGAGGAACGGAGCATTGGCCAGTTTGGCAAGCCGGCGCGCGATCTCGGTCTTGCCCACGCCGGTCGGACCGATCATCAGGATGTTCTTGGGGGTGATTTCGCTCTTTAGGGGCTCGTCAACCTGTTGGCGACGCCAGCGATTGCGCAGGGCGATGGCCACCGCCTTTTTGGCGGCATGCTGGCCGACGATGTGCTTGTCGAGTTCCGAGACGATCTGTGCGGGAGTCAGGTTCATCAGTCGAGTTCTTCGATGGTGAGATTGTGATTGGTGTAGATGCAGATATCGCCGGCGATGTGTAGGGCGGTTTCCACCGTCTCACGGGCGGAAAGATCCGAGTGGCGCATTAGCGCGGTGGCGGCCGACTGGGCGTACGCACCACCCGAGCCGATTGCGATCAGCGCATCTTCCGGCTCGATCACGTCGCCGTTGCCGCTGATGGTGAGCATCGCGTTGCGATCGGCGACCACAAGCATGGCCTCCAGTTTTCGCATCATGCGGTCGGTGCGCCAGTCCTTGGCCAGTTCCACAGCCGAACGCAACAGGTTGCCGCTATATTTCTCCAGCTTGGCCTCAAAACGTTCGAACAGCGTGAAGGCATCGGCGGTCGCGCCGGCAAATCCGGCAATTACATTGCCGTCGTAGAGGGTGCGCACCTTGCGCGCGTTGCCCTTGACCACGGTATGGCCGAGCGTGACCTGGCCATCGCCGCCGATGACGGTCTGGCCCTTCTTGCGCAGGCAAAGGATGGTGGTGCCGTAAAGGGTGTCTTCGTGGTGAGGCATGGAAGCGATCGGATCCGGTTGATGGGTGGGCCGATAGGGCGATCTGAAGGGAAAACAGTGTAGGCGATCGATGGGCTTTTCAACCCGGTTCTCCCTCGCCATTGGTATCGCCTTCGGTTTGGTTCGGCTGGCGCATGGCGCGAGGGTGCGCTCGTTCGTAGACGCCCATCAGGTGCTGGAAATCGAGATGGGTATAGATCTGGGTGGTCGAGAGGCTCTCGTGCCCCAGCATCTCTTGAACGGCGCGCAGGTCACCCGAGGATTCGAGCACGTGCGTGGCAAAGGCGTGACGCAATTGGTGGGGGTGTAGTGGGACGTCAAGCTCGGCGCGGCGGGAGGCGCGGTTGAGACGTAATTGCACGGAGCGGGCCGACAGCCGCTGTCCACGATCGTTGATGAACACGGCCGCGGTGCCGGTCCGGTCCCATTCGCGGCGCGCGGCCAGCCAGTTCTGCATCGCGGTACGAGCCTGACGACCTACCGGCACGATGCGGGTCTTGTCGCGTTTGCCGGTCACGCGGGCCTGTCCGGCGGCTAGGTCGAGATCGGTCAGGTCCAGACCGACCAACTCGGCTAGCCGCAGGCCACTGCCGTAGAGCCATTCGAACAGGCAGCGATCACGCAAGGCGCGGATATTCGCGCCGCCGCGCTGCGCCGGGGTCCTCGGTGCCTCGTCTGTGGAGCCGCTAGCCGAGGCGCTCGGGTCGTCGAGCAGGCGGGTCAGCGTCTCGACATCCGGGGCGTCGGGTAGCCTTTTGGGCGCTTTCGGCGCCTTGAGCAACAGCGGGTCGGCCCGGCAATCGATGCCGAGGCGTTGCCAGAAGCGCATCAGGCGTTTGATGGCACTGACGTGGCGGGCGATCGAGCGGGGTGATTGGCCGGAGCGGGCCAGCTCGGCGAGAAATCGACGTAACAACCGGTCGTCGACCGCGGCACTCGAATCGATGCCAAGGGTGTCGAGGTGGTGGGCCAGCCGCGACCACGAGGCCAGGTAGGCCTTGCGGGTGAGCGGATTGAGTCGATGATCGGCCGCCAGTTCCTCGGTCGCCCGGTCGAATGCCGTTGTCAGCGGGGCGGCTGGCACGAGCGGTCAGTGGCGTTCGCGGTCGCTCGGGCCCTGCTCGAGAAACGCGCCGGCAAGCTCACCGATCTGTTCGAGAAAGTGCGTGCCTTGGGCCGGGTTGAAACCATCCGGCAGGCGGCGGCCCATCGCCACGATGTGCCGGGTGGGGCCTGATTCCCGGGGCGGCACGGCGATCAGCGCCACCGAACCAGTTTGCGGCAAGGCATCACTGAAAAGACTCTCCCGCACGGTGTCATGCGGGCGGCCGCAGAAGGGGGTGGGGTTGTCCAGCCAGCCGGCCAGCAGTTTGCGCGTCTCGCCGTCGAGATCGGCGAGACGCACGACGCGACTAGTGTCGATCTCAAAGTCGGCCTGCATCTGTTTTTCCAGCGTGGCCGGGGAGCGATCCGTGGCGTTCAGCAGCCCTTCGCAGAAGCGATGCAAGAGACGGTCGGCCTCAGCGTTTTCGGCGGCCACCTGGTGGAGTTGATTCAGTGCATGGCGATGACGTAGGGCCTGACCGCGCCAGCGTCGCAGTTGCCAATGGTGCAGGGAGACCACAGGTTGCGGTGGGCCGGGCAGTTCGATGTGATCGAGAATTTCCGGGTGATCTAGGAACAGGTCCGGATGGCCCCGAAGGTAGGCAAGCACCGCTTCGGCGCTCGGTGTCTGCTCGTTGTCGACCTCGGCGTCCGTGTCGGCAAGTTCGAAGGCCACGTTCTCGCTCATGCGTCATCCCTTAGTGATTTTAATGGCAGCGGGCGCCTCTTAGGACGCTCGGAAAGATCTGCTTATTTTTCATTCCCTCGGGTCGATGCCCCAAAGGATGGGCGGAATCCCGCCGATCTTTTGACTTCACACCTTACCCCCGCATGTCGAGCCCGACAATGCGGCGGCGACGGTTGTCATCCGTTGGGGGCGATCGAGATCTCGCCATCGAAGACGAAAGTAGCCGGGCCGGTCATGAATAACGAGTCGTCTTCGCGGCCGGACCACTCGATTGACAACACCCCTCCGCGCAGATCGACGCGGCAGGGCGAATGCAGTCGCCCGGCGCGAATACCGGCAGCGACGGCTGCGCAAGCTCCGGTGCCACAGGCCAGAGTTTCTCCGGCCCCCCGCTCGAACACCCTTAGGCTGATGTGATCGGGGCGATGTTGCTGGACAAAGCCGGCATTCACCCGTCGCGGGAAGGCTGAGTGCGACTCTAGGGCCTCGCCCACGGCTTCGACCGGGAAGCGCTCGATATCCTCGATCTGGACGACCGCATGCGGGTTGCCCATCGAGACGGCCTCTAACTCGACTCGGTCGAGACCGCCGGGTTGTCCGCTAAGCATCAGGGTGTAGGGCGGTTCGCTTGCCGTGATCGGCGGCTTGAAGGGAATTGACTCGGTGGCGAATCGGGGCCTGCCCACGTCGACTCGCACGTGGTTGTCGTCGGTCAGGTGCAACACGATCGGCCCGCCGGCAGTCTCTACGCGAATCTCGCGCCGATCGGTCAGCCCGCGTTCGGCCACGAAGCGGGCGAAGCAGCGCGCGCCATTGCCGCACTGTTCCACCTCGCCACCATCGGCATTGAAGATCCGGTAGCGAAAATCGGCCGTGGTGCCGCTCGGCGGCTCTATCAGCAGCAACTGGTCGAAGCCGATTCCGAAGTGGCGATCGGCCCAGCCTTGAATGCGTGTGGGGGTCAGCCACTCGGCGACCGGCAAGCTCTGACTGACGGCATCGACCACCATGAAGTCGTTGCCCAGTCCGTGCATCTTGGTGAATGCCAGCCGTTCGGCCATGGAATGCCTCATCGTGATCAGGGGTGGAGCCTACTCGCATTCTATCATTCGGTACCACCGAGCGTAGGAGTAACCGGATGACCTCGGTTTGTCCTGCCGAGCGGCGGGCACGAAAAAACCCGCCACCCGCGTGATGAAGTGACGGGTTGATGGTTCGGTCCGACCGTCGCCCGCGTGGGGCGATCAGTTGTCGGGGGCCGGCCCGGCCTTGCCGTTGCCCAGTTGACGAATCCGCTGGATGTGGAGGTCATCGTCGTGCTCTTCCATCTTCCACGGCAGGATGGCCGGGGAGGTGTGGAGGAAGTGCATGTATTTCTCGAACTGGTCGAGGATGTCGCTGATAATCGTCTCGCGGGCGTAGCCGAAGATGTTGTAGGAACGACCACCGCGGCGCAGGTAGACCTCGGCGCGGTAGTAGTGGCTGTCACCGTCGAGAGAGCGGTCCTGCTCCGGGAAGGCGAAGCCCGGCGTGGCGTAGCCGCGCAGGCGCACCTCGTAGATGAACTCCATCGTGTCCGGCTTGGTGACGTTCAGGTGGGCGCGGCAGCGTTCCTCGTCGAAGTCGGACCCGACTGGCCAGCCCCGGATCTTCAGTTCCTTGCTCACCTCCTGCATCGCCTCGAAGACATCGTTCTTGATGAACGCGGCGACCGGCTCGCGCTTCGGGAAGCTGACGATGTTGGTCACCCGCTTGCGCCAGTTGTCGACCCCGCCGAGGCTGCCGTGGCGACCGGCATTCATGTGGTGCTGCAGGCTCACCTCGTGATGCCCTTCGATCTGCAACGCGCGCCACATCCCCACCGCGGCGATAAGCATGATGATCGCGAACGGCAGGGCGGCGGTGATCGAGGCCGTCTGCAGGGCGCCTAGGCCGCCGGCAAGTAGCAGTACCGAGGCGACCACGCCCTCGAGCACGGCCCAGAAGACGCGCTGGAGTGCCGGGGTCTGAATTGCGCCGCCGGAGGCGAGCGAGTCGATCACCAGCGAGCCGGAGTCGGAGGAGGTCACGAAGAAGGTGATGATCAGCACGATCGTCAAGAACGAGATGATCGACGTGAGTGGCAGCATCTCGAATAGCTTGAACAGGGCGATGGCCTTGTCCGTCTGCACCTGGCCGATCAGGGTGTCGGCCCCCTCGTGCATGATCGCGTTGAGTGCGGTGTCACCGAAAACGGTGAACCAGAAGAAGGTGAAGATCGTCGGCACGAACATCACGCCCAGCACGAATTGGCGGATGGTCCGCCCGCGGCTGATCTTGGCGATGAACAAACCGACGAACGGCGCCCAGGCGATGGTCCAGCCGAAGATGAACAGCGTCCAGTTGCCGATCCAGTCGCTCGACTCGTAGGCCTGCAGGCTGAAGGTTCGCTCGACGATGTTCGACAGGTAGAAACCGGTGTTCTCGACGAAGGCCTCGAGCAGGAAGACGGTCGGCCCCATCAGGAACACGAACAGCACCAGGGCGATGGCCATGATCATGTTCAGCTGCGACAGGCGCTTGATCCCCTTGTCCATGCCGGCAACCACCGAGACGGTGGCCGCGGCCGTGATCACGGCGATCGCGATGATTTGCACACTGGTGTTCACGGGGATGTTCGGCCAGAGGTAGTTCAGGCCGGCGTTGATCTGTGCGACCGACAGGCCCAGCGTGGTGGCGATGCCGAACATGGTGCCGAGGATCGCAAAAACGTCCACCGTGTGGCCGATCGGCCCATGGATGCGTTCACCGATCAGCGGGTAGAGCGCTGAGCGCATCGACAGCGGCAGACCATGGCGGAAGGCGAAGTAGGCCAGCACCAGGCCGACCAGGCCGAAGATCGCCCAGACGTGAAAGCCCCAGTGGAAGAAAGAGATCTGCAACGCCTGCTTAGCCGCATCGATGGTCTCGGCAGAGCCGTTGGGTGGGCTGGCAAAGTGGAGTACTGGTTCGGCCACCCCGAAGAACAGCAACGAGATGCCGTAGCCGGCCGAGAACAGCATGGCAAACCAGGCCGGGAAGCTGTATTCCGGTTCGGAGTGGTCCGGGCCAAGCTTGATATTGCCCCAGGGCGAGATCGCAACGGCGATGAAGAAGAGCAGGAAAATCGCGACGGCCAGCATATAAAACCAGCCGAAACCGTTGGTGATCCATTCTAGGACTTGGGCGAAGACGTCCCCGGCGCGTTCAGGATTGATCACGGTGCCGATGACCAGCAGTGCGATGACGATCACCGCGGGCAGAAAGACCGGCATCAGCAGCGTCGTGCGTTTGCCGGCGGTGGGGGTGGTGCTCATGTAGGGCTCCTTGCGCTCTCGTTCATTCTTATGCTTGGTGTCGCCGACTGGCGGGTTGGGGAGGCTCAGTGACCGGAACCCGTTAGGTACATCACCCGTATCGCATTTTTGCTGATCTTCGGCGCCACGACTCGTTTGTTGGGGTTGTGTTGACGGGGCTGGTGCCCACTTTTGGTTCTCCGCCTCGGTTGATTTGGCTTTTGTGTTTACACAGCGCGTATTATTTTAATCTCTTGGACCGTTTTTTGTGATCGCCAATCTCCGTAATATCGCCATTACCGCCCACGTCTTTGAATTGCCCCGACTTTCCTAGACACCTCAAGAGCCTCACACTGAGGGTTCCGAGGAGGTGCCATGAGCAGTCGACGTTATCCAGACGAATTCAAGGTCGAGGCGGTCAAGCAGGTGACCGAACGAGGCCGCCGGGTGAAGGAGGTGGCCGAGCATCTCGGCGTCTCCCAGCACAGTCTTTATGCATGGATCCGGCGTTATCAGCAGCCGGATGAAGAAAGGCAGAAGCAGCAGGCCCAAGCCGACGAGATCCGCCGCCTGAATGCGCAACTCCGGGAAGTCACCGAGGAGCGCGACATATTAAAAAAAGCGGCCGCGTACTTCGCCAAGCAGTCCGGGTGAGGTACGCGTTCATCAAGGACCATGAACGCGCCCATCCGGTGCGCCGCCTTTGCCGTTTGATGGATGTCCATCCGAGTGGTTACTACGCCTGGAAGCGGCAGCCGGATTCCCGGCGACAGCGGGAAGACCGACGGCTGCTGGGCGTGATCAAGCAATCCTGGCTGGAGAGCGGTGGCGTCTACGGCTATCGCAAGATCCACCACGACCTGCGGGACCTGGGCGAGCGTTGCGGTAAGCACCGTGTGGCCCGGCTGATGCGTGGAGAAGGATTGAAGTCACAGACCGGCTACCGGCGCCGCCCCGGTTTTCGTGGTGGACGCCCTGCCGTCGTGGCGCCGAATCACTTGCAGCAGCAGTTCGACGTTTCCGCCCCCAACCAGGCCTGGGTGACGGACATCACCTACATCCGCACCCACGAGGGGTGGCTTTACCTGGCGGTGGTCCTGGACCTGTTCTCCCGGCAAGTCATCGGCTGGTCCATGCGCCCACGCATGGACCGGGAGCTGGCCATGAATGCGTTAATGATGGCCGTGTGGCGACGCCAGCCTGATGGCCCGGTTGTCGTCCATTCCGACCAGGGAAGCCAATTCAGCAGTCACGACTGGCAGGACTTTCTCAAGGCCCACGGTCTCGTGGGCAGCATGAGCCGACGGGGGAACTGCCATGACAACGCCGTGGCAGAGAGCTTCTTCCAGTTGCTCAAGCGTGAGCGAATCCGACGCCGGATCTATCCGGACCGGGAAGAAGCCCGTCGAGACGTGTTCGATTACATCGAGCTCTTCTACAACGCCCGCCGCCGTCATGGCTACATCGGCGGGCTATCTCCGGTAGAGTTCGAGAAGCGCTATTTCAACCGGCTCGCGAGTGTCTAGAAAACCGGGGGCGATTCAATTCATGACTAAGTTCTGGCCAATCTCTGTACAATGCGCCCCCTATCAACCGGACATAGCGTGACACAAACGTGCGTTACCCGGCGATTGCTCGTGAAAACTTTTGTGTACACATTGGTGTACATAACAAACCGGAAATCGAATGTCAGACCAGAATACCTCTAGCGATGTCAAAAACTTGAGGAACATCGCAATTATCGCC
The DNA here is from genome assembly GCA_041685825.1 of Guyparkeria sp. Classification (GTDB taxonomy): domain Bacteria; phylum Pseudomonadota; class Gammaproteobacteria; order Halothiobacillales; family Halothiobacillaceae; genus Guyparkeria. Next base: position 57,126 of record JAWLFB010000003.1, read on the forward strand.
CACGTTGACCACGGCAAGACCACTCTGGTCGACCGCCTCCTGCAGCAATCCGGCACCCTCGATGCCCGCACCGACCACGGTGAGCGGGTCATGGACTCCAACCAGATCGAGAAGGAGAGGGGCATCACGATCCTGGCCAAGAACACCGCGATCAAGTGGCAGTCTCCCGAGGGCGAGGACTGGCGCATCAATATCGTCGACACGCCGGGCCACGCCGATTTCGGCGGCGAGGTCGAGCGGGTCATGTCGATGGTCGACTCCGTGCTGCTGCTGGTCGACGCGGTCGACGGCCCGATGCCGCAGACGCGCTTTGTTACCCAGAAGGCCTTCGAGCATGGCCTCAAGCCCATCGTGGTGATCAACAAAATTGATCGCCCGGGCGCGCGTCCAGACTGGGTCATCAACGAGGTCTTCGATCTGTTCGATCGCCTAGGTGCCAGCGATGATCAACTCGATTTCCCGATCGTCTATGCCTCGGCACTCAACGGCTATGCTGGTCTGAACGATGACGTCCGTGAGGGCGACATGACCCCGTTGTTCGAGACGATCACTAAGCGCGTACCAGCCCCGGACGTCGATCCGGACGGTCCGTTTCAGATGCAGGTCTCCAGTCTCGACTACAACTCCTACGTCGGCGTGATCGGCGTCGGCCGGATCAAGCGCGGCCGGGTCAAGACCAACACCCAGGTCAAGATCGTCGGTCGCGATGGCGAGGTCCGTAGTGGCCGTATCCTGCAGATCATGGGCTTCCACGGTCTCGACCGCGTTGAGGTCGAGACCGCCCAGGCTGGCGACATCATCGCCTTTTCCGGCGTCGACCCGCTCTACATCTCCGACACCCTCTGCGACCCGGAAAACGTCGAAGCGCTGCCGGCGCTCACCGTAGACGAGCCGACCGTCTCCATGACCTTCCAGGTCAACACTTCGCCGTTCGCCGGGCGCGAGGGCAAGTACCTTACCAGTCGCCAGATCCGCGAGCGCCTCGAGCGCGAGCTCGTGCACAACGTGGCACTGCGCGTTGAGCAGGGTGACGATCCGGACAAGTTCCGCGTATCCGGCCGCGGCGAGCTGCACCTGTCGGTGCTGATCGAGAATATGCGCCGCGAGGGCTACGAGCTGGGCGTCTCGCGCCCGGAGGTCATCGTCCGCGAGGTCGACGGCGAAAAACAGGAGCCCTACGAGCAGCTGGTCGTCGACATCGAGGAGCAGCACCAAGGCGGGGTGATGGAGAAGATCGGCGAACGCCGCGGCGAGATGCGCAACATGGAGCCGGATGGTCAGGGGCGCGTGCGGCTGGAGTTCATCATCCCGTCACGCGGTCTGATCGGCTTCCGTACCGAGTTCCTCACGGCCACGCAGGGTAGCGGCCTGCTGTTCTCGGTCTTCGATCACTATGGTCCGTACCAGTCGGGCATGGTCGGTCAGCGCAACAACGGCGTGCTGATTGCTTCCGATACTGGCAAGGCACTCGCCTACGCGCTTTTCAACCTGCAGGATCGCGGTCGCCTGATGATCGGTCACAGTGACGAGGTCTACGAAGGCCAGGTCGTGGGAATCCACGCCCGCGATAACGATCTGACCGTCAACGTCCTCAAGGGCAAGAAGCTGACCAACGTCCGTGCCGCCGGTACCGACGAGGCGCTCACCCTGACCCCGCCGATCCGGTACACGCTTGAGCAGGCGCTGGAATTCATCGACGATGATGAACTGGTCGAGGTCACGCCGGAATCGATCCGGATCCGCAAGAAGTACCTGACCGAGAACGAGCGCAAGCGCGCCGGCCGGGGCTCCTGATCGCGATTGGGTCGCGGGGGCGACCGGCTCCACGGTGCGTCGCATTTAGCCGGCGTGCACCGCAGTGAGAGAGGCAAGCGATGTTTGACAACCTTTCCAAGAGACTCGGTGGGCTGCTCGATGGTCTGAAGGGCCAGGGGCGCCTGACCGAGGACAACATCAAGGATGCCCTGCGCGAGGTGCGCATGGCGCTGCTGGAGGCCGATGTCGCCCTCCCGGTGGTGCGCGAGTTCATCAAGGACGTGCGCGAAAGGGCCGTCGGGGCCGAGGTGGCCAAGAGCCTCCAGCCGGGGCAGGTGTTCGTAAAGATCGTCAACGACGAGCTGACTCGCCTTATGGGCTCGGAGAATGCCGAGCTTGACCTGGCCGCGCGTCCGCCGGCAGTGATCCTGATGGCCGGCCTGCAGGGTGCGGGCAAGACCACCACGGCGGGCAAGCTCGGCCGCTGGTTGAAGAACAACCAGAAGAAAAAGGTGATGGTTGCCTCGGCGGACGTGTATCGCCCGGCGGCAATCGACCAGCTCGAGACGGTGGCCAAGCAGGTCGGCGTCGATTTCTTCCCGTCCTCGAGTGACCAAAATCCGGTCGAGATCGCGAAGGGCGCCCGCAAGGAGGCCGAGCTCAAGTTCTACGACGTGTTGATCATCGATACCGCCGGTCGCCTGCACGTCGATGAGGAGATGATGAGCGAGGTCGCCCGTATCCACGGCGCGGTCGACCCGATCGAAACCCTGTTCGTCGTCGACTCGATGACCGGCCAGGACGCGGCCAACACCGCGCGGGCGTTCCACGAGCAACTTCCGTTGACGGGCGTGATCCTGACCAAGGCCGACGGTGATGCGCGGGGCGGGGCAGCGTTGTCGGTGCGCCACGTTACCGGCAAACCGATCAAGTTCCTCGGCGTGGGCGAGAAGCTCGACGCCCTCGAGCCGTTCCACCCCGACCGGATTGCCTCGCGCATTCTCGGCATGGGTGACGTAGTCTCGCTGGTCGAGCAGGCGCAGGAGACGGTCGATGCAGATCAGGCCAAGGCGCTGGCGGAAAAGGTGCGATCGGGCAAGGGGTTCACGCTTGAGGACATGCGCGACCAGTTCAGCCAGATGCTCAAGATGGGCGGCATGGGCGGTCTGATGGACAAGCTGCCCGGCATGGGCAAGCTCGGTGCCGATGCGCAAAAGCACGTCGACGACAAGGATATCAAGCGCATGATCGCGATCATTGACTCCATGACGCCGGGCGAGCGTCAGCGGCCCGACATCATCAAGGGTTCGCGCAAGCGGCGGATCGCGAACGGTTCGGGCATGCAGGTCCAGGATGTCAATCGGCTGCTCAAGCAGTACCGCGACATGCGCGACATGATGAAGAAGCTTTCCGGCGGCGGCATGAAGAAGATGATGCGCTCCATGAAGGGGCGTATGCCCGGCTTGCCGTTCTGAAGACAGGAGTGTGCTTTGGGCGTGGGTTCTGCTCCGGTATACTGATTCGTTTCGACCGTCCGGGAAATCGGCACTAGTGCCAGGATTTCCCAGCCTGCGAGAGTGGCGGAATTGGTAGACGCACTGGTTTTAGGTACCAGCGCCTGACGGCGTGAGAGTTCGAGTCTCTCCTCTCGCACCAAACCCGATAGGCGTCCTGCCACCCGTGGCGGGATGACCAGCATCCAGACATTTGTTTTCTTTTTTGAGGTATCGCATCCATGCAGGTTGAATTGCAGCCGGCCGAAGGCCTGACCCGTCGCTTGGCGATCGAGGTCCCCGCCAACGAGATCGACGAGCAGGTCGAGAAGCGTCTTAAGGATATGCGTGGTCGTGCCCGCATCGACGGCTTCCGTCCGGGCAAGGCACCGCTGTCGGTCATCCGGATGCAGTACGCCGGCCGGGTTCGCGACGACGTCATTGGCGACGTCATGGGCCAGAGCTTCCAGAAGGCCGTCCAAGAAAACGACCTGCGTGTTGCCGGACAGCCGAGCATCGAGTCGGTCGAGAATAACAAGGCCGGCGAGCCGCTGAAGTTCACTGCGGCGGTCGAGGTTTACCCGGAGATCGAGCTGGGTGACCTGTCCAAGCTCGAGGTCGAGAGCCTGACCAGTGAAGTGGCCGACGAGGATGTCGACGAGATGATCGACACCCTGCGCAAGCAGAACGCGGACTGGAAGAAGGTCCGCCACAAGGCCCGCAAGGGCGAAAAGGTCACCATCGACTTCGTCGGCAAGATCGACGGCGAGGCGTTCGAGGGTGGCTCGGCCGAAGGCGTCGAGGTGATCCTGGGCGAAGGGCAGATGCTGCCGGACTTCGAGAAGGGTCTGAAGGGCATCAAGCCGGGCGAGCCGGTCACCATCGAGGTGAACTTCCCCGAGGAATACCAGGCCGAGCATCTGGCCGGCAAGACGGCCGAGTTCGAGATCGAGGCCACGCAGGTCGAGGAGCAGGTGTTGCCCGAGGTCGACGACGAGTTCGCCAAGAAGTTCGGCGCCGACTCGGCTGACAAGCTCCGTGAGGATGTGCGCGCTAACATGGAGCGCGAACTCAAGCAGACCATCCGTCGTCGCAACAAGGATCGCACCATCGAAGCACTGACCGAGTCGCTCGATTTCGACGTGCCCTCGACGCTGATTGACGACGAGTCTGTCTCGATGCGGGACCAGTTCGTCCGCAACCAGATGCCGCAGGCGGATGCCTCCCAGCTCGACCCGACGCTGTTCCGCGATCAGGCCGAAAAGCGCGTCCGGATGGGCCTTGTGATCATGGAAATTGTCAAGGAAGCCGACCTCAAGCCGGAAGACGAGCGCGTCGACGACTTCATCAACGAGATCGCCGCGGCATACGACGAGCCGGAGCAGGTGGTGGCCCACTACAAGGGCGATCATCAGATGATGAGTAATGCCCGCACCGTGGTCCTTGAAGAACAGGCGGTCGAGCATATCCTTGGCAAGGCCAAGGTCAGCGAGAAGGCGGTTCCTTTCAAGGAACTGATGAACCCTCAAGGCTGAGTTCCGGCCGAGTCGCGCTCAAGCTGACTGGAATCTGGCCGCCCTCGAGGCGGCCGAACCGTTTATACCGAGGTGATGAATGAAAGAGGCGTTTGAAAGCCACAATGGCGGCCAGCCGGAAATGAATGCCCTGGTGCCGATGGTCGTCGAGCAAAGCTCCCGGGGCGAGCGCGCCTACGACATCTACTCGCGCTTGCTCAAGGAGCGGGTGATCTTCGTCGTGGGTCCGATCGAGGACCAGATGGCCAACCTGATCGTTGCCCAGTTGCTGTTCCTAGAGTCGGAGAACCCGGACAAGGATATCCACCTCTACATCAACTCGCCCGGTGGCGTGGTCACCGCCGGAATGGCGATCTACGACACCATGCAGTTCATCAAGCCGGACGTTTCTACCCTGTGCATCGGCCAGGCGGCGAGCATGGGCTCGTTCCTGCTCGCCGGCGGGGCGGAAGGCAAGCGCTACGCGCTGCCCAACTCGCGCATCATGATTCACCAGCCGTTGGGCGGCTTTCAGGGGCAGGCCTCGGACATTAAGATCCACGCCGAGGAGATCATCAAGCTGCGTGAGCGCCTGAACGGTATCTTGTCCCATCACACTGGTCAGAGTCTCGAGCAGCTCGAGCGCGATACCGATCGGGACAACTTCATGACGGCCGACCAGGCTTGCGACTACAATTTGGTCGATAAGGTGCTGACCAGCCGCCGGAAGGCCGGCAAGGCGGATTAACCTAGATTAATCAAGGCCGTCTGCGACCGTTTACCGGCGGCGACCCCATCCAGTCGATCGGCCGAGCCGGGTAGCGTTCGGCTGCATCGACCCACGAGGTTCGACGAGAACAGCCATGGCTGAGAAGACGAAAGATACGCAGGATCTGATCTGCTCGTTCTGCGGCAAGAGCCAGGACGAGGTTAAGAAACTGATCGCTGGTCCGAACATTTACATCTGCGACGAATGCGTCGAGTTGTGCAACGACATTCTGCGTGAGGAAGTGGAGTCCGAGGGAGAGAATGGCCCGGAGCGTTTGCCAACCCCACACGAGTTGGTCGACGCACTCGACGAATACGTCATCGGCCAGATGACCGCTAAGCGCGCGCTGGCTGTGGCGGTCTACAACCACTACAAGCGCCTGAACCTGTTCGGCGAGCGTCGTCGCGAGGTCGAGGACGATGGCGTCGAGTTGTCGAAGTCGAACATCCTG
>JAWLFB010000100.1:0-5105 GCA_041685825.1 Guyparkeria sp.
GCCCTCAGTGCATTGACCCGCGCCTCGAGCTTGACCAGGAACTGATCGACACTCTGGACATTGTTGCGGTCGATCCGGTAGCCGCGGTCAGTCGGAGCCGTGTAGGTGATGCCGTCATCGGCGTCACCCGCATCCTCGATCACCGTCAGTTCGCGCTCGATCCGGTTGAGTTCGGTTCTGAAGTCCTGGCCGGCGCGGTGCGCCACCGGCGGTTTGATCGTGCCGTAGGTGCTGAACGTGCCGCAGATTTCAGCAACACGGTGCGCCAGGCGGAAGTCTGTCAATCGGGTCATCGGTCTATCTCCTGCTCAGTGCATTGAAAAGGTCTGGCCTGGGGTCATCCGCCCTGACTTCAGGGCATGGAACTGAATCGGCAGCGACTGGGCCATGAACATTGCCTTGGCCCAGGCTGCACGGTCATTGCGCTCGCGCGCCAGCTCGGCGCGGGCATGGAACATGGTCACCACCTCGATGCAGTCGTCCTCGGTGTGGAGGACGAGGCCCTGGCCCTTCATCACCTGGACCATGAGAACGGACCGGGGAACCGGCCCATCCTCTTCGTCCAGATCCGGAAGCATGTCCAGCTGGTCAACGAAGTCGTCGGTCATGTCGAATCATCAACCAGAACGAAGGTTTCCAGGCCCTGAGCAAGCGCTTCTGCGCAGGTGACCACCGGGACCTTGCTGGTGTCGAAGGCGTATGCAAGGCACCGGAGTCCTTTTCCGTTAATGTTCGGGAGATATCGCCACCTTCTCCCGTCGTTCAAATACCCTGGAACGCGCACATCTTTACTTCCGCGGACGACCCTGAAGCTATCCCTGTTGCCGACGAAGCACAGTTCTTCAAGCTCAGGCGGGAAAGGTGCGGCCCAATACTCCGCGTCATCACGCCCGAAGTAAAAGCCTGACTGGTTTGTCTCAAGAACCGAAAACTCCCGCTCCCGGCCGCCACGCAGGTCCTCGAGGTCGAAGGACGCAAGGTGATCATGGGCCAGGTCCATCCCGACGAACGAAAACCGGGGAAACCGAAACTTGACGCCCTCGTCGGGATTGGGATCGAAATCGGGCTCAGTACCTACCGAGGCGCGTTGCTGGTGCAACTCCTCAAGGTGATCAATAGCCTCCATGACCTTGTCGAACTGGGTGAAGACACCTCCACCATCGGTCGTGCGCCAGGGGCTCTTGGCATCCACCTCGCCCTCTGCCGGCATGCGCGGGTCGTGCTTGCCCTTCGGGTCGAGCGCAAGGTCAACGACGTTCTCAGCGCCGTTGAACTTGACCCGGTCCGACATGTTCACGGCGTCCCAGTGCGCTTCCATGATCTCGTTCAATTCGCGCCACTCGGCCTCCGGAACTCTGCTGGAAAGGGTCCCGAACACCGCGTGAACCAGCACTTCCAGATTGTGAACCCTGCGGTCCGTCCACTCACTGCTCATCGCCGGCTCCCAGATCCTCCTCACTGAAGCCCTCGTCCTTGCCGGCCAGGTCCTGCTCGGGGCCGTCCAGCGGACCTTCGGCAGCCTTCTTCGCCGCCACTTCCTCGCGAGCCTTGACCGCCTCCTGGCGCTCCTTCTCGCGCTCTTCCTCGAGCAACTTCGCCTTGTGGCTGCGCAGGCGATTGAGCGCGATGTCGATCGACGCATCCATCTCGCACTGGCCGAGGATCCCGAGCAGGTGGCCCAGGTCGCCGGGGTCGCTGTTCATGATGTCCGACTGCAACTGGGTGATCAGCCGGCGCGCGGCCTTGACGATCACGTCCCGGTGCGTCGTTTCCTTCGACCGGCGCATGCAATTGCCGAGCGTCAGCGTCAGCTGCGACAGCAGGCTCGCCAGCTGGCGGTCGTGAACCTTGTCCAGGCTCTTGCCGACGCCCTCCAGGACCTCGCTGTAGTGATCCATCAGCGCGTTGACGGCCTTGTCGTCGTCCTTGCCGCTCCGGGCAGCGCGTTGCATATCGATTTTCATATCAGGTTTCTCGGTGGGCACCGCGCGGGTGCCGTTGGTTAGGAATGCGGGCCTGAGCCCGTGCCACCGATTGTACACCACGGGCCGGCGCCGGCCTGTTACTGGGCAGAACCCTCCCGCTCCCCCTCGAAACGCGCCCACTCGTTCTCCAGCCGGCGAATGCGCTCACCGTAGTCAGCCAGCCTTGATGAGATCGTCGACAGGTTCTGCCGGATCTCGAGCTTGTCCTGTGCCGCCTGGGTCGCCGTGTACCGGTCAGAGGCCAGCAGGTCCAGGCGCTCCCGGGCATTGCCCTGGTTCTCGACCAGCGCGCTGATCGTTTGGCCCTGCATCGACTGCCGGCTCTCTACGGAATCAATCGAGTCCAGCACCTCGGTCAGCACCCAGAGCGTCCCGGCAAGCAGTACCGAGATCAAGCCCAGGAGAGCGGACTGAAAGTGGCGTTCGAATCCGGCGCGGCTGTCAGCACGAATCTCGCCGGATCCAAATTGCTTGATGTTCTCGTCAGTCAAAATTTGCCCCTTCGTCTTCGAATTTCAGGTCGAAGATCTTGTCTTTATCTCCCCGGCAGCCAACCCACCGGTCTTTGAACTCTTCTGCCAACAGGATCGTGTCTGCGCAGGTCAGCGGGTGCGGCGGGTACTCAGGCCACGCCCGCTTTTCAGTCAACTCCTCCGGCACTCCCACCGTCCGAGTCTCCACGACCGTCACCCGCTCGGTCCGGACCAGGGGCTCCTTCCCGCAGCATCCGATCAGCATCGTCAGGAATAGGGACATCAAGACAAAGGTCGCCCCCCTCGCGAGCATCGTCAAGGGCCGCGCGCATGCGGCGGATTCGGTCACGTAGCGCATTCTCTCTCTCCTCGCGTTCGACCTCGGCCAGTGCGGCTAATGCCACACCACGCCTTCGTTGTTCAGCCAGGTCCTCTCGGCATTGGCTGGAGGCCTTGTTCGCGGCCTCGATGTCCAGGTCGTTCTGAGCGTTCACGGACCGGCATACCGCCAGATTGGCGTTCGCCGTGTCCAGCTGGTCGCCGGTCGATGACAGTCGGCACGATTGAACAAGCACGGCGAGCGCCAGTGCGGCGGTCAGGCCGGCCAGAAGCTTGGTGATCATCCTCGAGTCCTCGTGTCGGAGTCAGTCATTTGCTCGGCGAACAACCCGCGAACGCTGGGCTAGTCCTCGTAGATTAGCCGCAGCGCAAGCAGGACCACCATCTTAGGCCACTGCACGCCGGACAACAAAGCCGCGCCCTGATCGCCGTCCTCGTAGAGCCACCCGGCGGTCACAATCGACAGCACCGCATAGCCGAACACCGTCCACATCGGCCAGGCCCACAGGCACAGCAGCAGCAGCACCGCGGTGATTCCCAGCCCGATCCAGAACCTTTTCATATCCGCTCCTTTCGCGTATTGCGCATTTTCTCGTTCGACCTCTTGTACGGGAGGTATAAATCGTTTATACTTTCCTCAACTGGTCGAAAGGCCGGTGCCAACCAACCAACTGAGGACTGAGCCATGAACAACCGAGTCGAACTGAAGAACATCAAGACCTTCCTGCCCGGCAGCGAGGAAACGATCTGCTACACCGCCACCCTGTACATCGATGGCAAGCGCACTGCTGACGCATCGAACGACGGCCACGGCGGTTGCGACCTCTACCGTCCGTTCGATGCTGAGGCGCGCAAGCGGATAGACGCAATCGAAGCCGAACTCGCCACGGAGAAGGTGTCTCTGGGCGAAGGCTGGGGCGAGTGCAGCAACAGTCTGGAACTGGTCGTGGGCAACCTGCTGGAGCAGCACCTTGCCGCCAAGCAGATGAAGAGTGCCATGAGCCGCAACGTGCTGTTCCTGAACGACGGCGCAGTCTACCAGATCAAGGCCACGGCGAAACAGCGTCCTGCGGCCATCGCGCATGTCGAACAGAAGTACCCGAAGGCCAAGGTCCTGAACACGATGCCGACGGCTGAGGCGCTGAAGCTGTTCACCGCCAATGCCTGAGTGCCCACAGCAGGGCGGCTCCGATGGGGCCGTCCGACTGTGGCCATTCTGGCCGCTCTCAACCAACCAGCAGGAGCAAGACGATGAGTGACTACTACGACGCCGAGACGCACGAAGAGTACTGCGAGGCCATGCAACGTCGGATTAACGACGGCACGATCTGGCAGATGGAAGGTTCAGCTGGTCGCGCGGCAATGCAACTGATCGACTCCGGACTCTGCATGCTCGGGACCGACGGACACAGGGACTACTGGGGCAATTACATCCCCTCCCGTGACGAGGTCAAGAGCGGCACCAAGGGGTCCTACGCCTACGTCGCCGGCCACACCGACGTTGACTGGGCCGATCGTATGGCAGATCTGGAGGTGGCAGCATGAGCAACCCGACCTACCAAGCAGCACTGGACGAAGCCACTGAGATGATGGCCATGCTTGACATGGAACCACGGTCAGCGCTGAAGCAGTCTGCTGCCGACAGAGGAATTGAGTACGGCGACGAGATGCACCAGTTCGTCGTCTGGGCCGAAGACCAACTTGGGATGACATCATGACCAAATCAGACATTCAGCGCGTGTTCAACGAAACCTTCAACCACCAGCCCAACATCCTGACGCCTGACCGAATCGACTTCGGGAAGAAGGGCAAGCTGATCTGGGAACTGAGCCGTGGCGAAGACTTCCCCGGCACCGGTGCCAAGTACATGTACGGCGTGACCGTGCTGACCGTGGACGGCGAGCGCAATCGCCGAACAGCCGGCCTGAGCCAGGGTGGCTTTACCACCGAGGCCGAGGCCCGTGAGTACATCGCGTCCCTGACGCTGACCGATTCCCACAACCTGAGACTTCACTGACCGAGGAGCCCGAAATGCAGGACGTAGTCACCGGGATCACTGAACACGGCGAACGCCTGTATTTCACGCGGTGGGCGTTCGACGCCTATCGCGAGGGCTCCTTGGACGCACCACGCCTGAAGGCCGCTCTGGCCCGGTGCGTGGAGTTCATCACCCATGACCCAGAGGATCGCCATGAAAAGATTGAACAGGCTTGCTGATCGCCTGTACCGGCGACTGTTCCCAGAGCATGCCAAGGCCGTGGATCAACTCCGTGCCGAGCGGCTCCGCCGCCAGAACAGAATCATGCAA
>JAWLFB010000101.1:0-5076 GCA_041685825.1 Guyparkeria sp.
CTTGAGGACGATCAGCGAGGCGTTCACCGTGACGAAGACGGCCAGCATGATCGCGCTGGTGAGGTTCGCCAGGGTCGCCAGTGGCAGGAAGAGTGCCAGTAGCAGGATGGTGGTGGTCACCGCCAAGGTCGCGATGATCGGGGTATGAGTGCGGGGATGCACGCGTCCCAGCACCGATGGCGCCCCGGCCCGGTCGCGTCCCATGTCCATCAGAAGACGCGTGGCCATGATGATCTGGCCCAGCGCGCCGTTGACGATGATGAACAGACTGATCAGCCCCAGCGGTACGCCCGGATGGCCCATGGCCTCGACCACGGCTACCAGCGGGGCATGGGCGCCGGCCAGGTCCTCCGGGGAAAGTACGCTAGTCGCGGCGATGGCTACCAGCGCGTATACCGTCAACGAGAGGATAACCGCAGCGACGATCGCCCGCGGCATGTTGCGCTTGACGTCGTGGACCTCCTCGGCAAGATTCGACATGTCCTCGAAGCCGATGAACGAGTAGAACGCGAGGAAGGCGCCCAGGAACAGCCCGGTGACCATTCCGAACTCGAGCCCGCTTAGCGATTCGGCCAGCCGTACCGGCGCATCCCCCATCGCCGGGGCGGCCACCCAGACCACGTACCCCAGCCCGGCCATGCCCAGTAGCGTCGTGGTGGCCATGAACCAGGCGCTCTCGCGCATGCCGGCGATTGCGATGCCACCCAGCGCCAGGGTGACGACGATCAACGTCCACCCGCGGGGCAGTTCGATGAACAGCGAGGCATAGCGCTCAAACCCGGTGAGGATGGTGGCCCCCGAGACGGTGCCGGTGGCCACCAGTCCCCAGCCGATGGCGATGCACAGGCCTCGCCGGCCGAAGGCGTGTCGGGCGTAGTCGATCGGTCCGCCGGCCTCCGGGATGCGGGCGGTGAGTTCGCTGAATGACAGCGCCGTGAGCGAGGCGACCAGCGCGGCGAGGACGAAGGCAAAAGGCGTGAGCAGCCCGGCTGCACCGGCGACCTCGCCGATCACCACGTAGATGCCCGCGCCCAGGATGGTGCCCACGCCATAGAGTGTCAGCAGCACCGGCCCAAGCTCGCGCCGAAGCACGGCCTGCCGTGGGGCCGGGAGGCCCTGAGGTGGAGGAATGTCGTGCCGGCCGTCGGGATCGCGCGTCATGTGCGGGAGTGTAGCGCCGTGACCGGCCGGTGCCGAACCTCCAGGCAGGGTGAGCTACCCTAGTCCCCAACCGGGTGATCGAGACACACGCCCACGCCGTGGAGCCTATTGGATGCCGCTTTTCTTCTGGATGATGCCCATCGGTGCGTTGCTTTTGCTTTCGGGATGCAGCGACCGCTCGCCACAGACTGCGCTGTCCTCGCCTTTTGACACGCAACGTCTGGTCGTGGCGACGCGTAACGGCCCCACGACCCACTACCAGGGGCGCGACCAGTTGGCGACCGGTCCCGAGCACGACCTGGTGACTGCCTTTGCCGACAGCCGCGGCTGGACGGTGGACTGGCAGGTCCATGAGTCGACCGCGGAGGTCGTCGAGGCACTGGAGACCGGCCGAGCCCATCTCGCCGCGGCCGCGCTGACGCACTTGCCGGTGCGCAACGACCGATTTGAACAGGGACTGGTTCACGGCGAGGTGGTCCAGCAGGTGGTCTGCCATCGCGACGACCGACCCTTGCCGGACACGATCGATGGTCTGGCCGGGGTGGATCTGCAGGTGACGGGCGAGTCCAGTTATGTCGAGCGTCTTGATGAACTGGCGCGCACCGTGCCGGACCTGACCTTCATCGCCGATCCGGCGCGCAGCAGCGAGGTGCTGCTGACCCAGGTGGCGACTGGCGAGGTGGGCTGTACCGTCGCCGATTCGTCAATCGTGCGCATGGTGCGGCGGTACTGGCCGCATCTCGAGGTGGCGATGAACCTCGATCAGACCGAGTTGGTGGGCTGGTATGCCGCCGCCTCGCGTCAGGATCTGGCCGAAGCCACGCGGGACTGGAGGGAGAGTGATCTCGGCGAGGGGGCCGTGACCGCGATGCGCGAGCGTTATTACGCGCACATCGGGGAATTCGATTTCGTCGACCTGCGGGCTCTCCATCGCCGGCTCGACGAGCGTTTGCCACGCTACCTGGACGAGTTCCGGCAAGCCGCGAAGGAAACCGGTTTGTCGGTGGACCTGCTCGCGGCCATGGCGTACCAGGAGTCGCATTGGGACCCGCAGGCGACCTCGCCGACCGGGGTGCGCGGCATCATGATGCTGACCCGGTCCACCGCCGAATCGCTGGGGGTGGAGGACCGGCTCGACCCGAGCGAGTCCATTCTCGGCGGCGCGCGCTACCTCGCCGATCTTCGTGCCCGCCTGCCGGAGGATATCCCCGAGCCCGACCGCACCTACCTTGCCCTGGCGAGTTACAACCTGGGGCGGGCACACGTGCTGGATGCGCGCCGGCTGGCCCGTGAACTTGGTCGTAACCGGGATTCCTGGGCCGAGATGCGTGAGGTGCTGCCGCTGAAGGCGGACAAGCGCTATTACCCCAAGACCAAGTACGGGTATGCCCGCGGATACGAATCGGTGCATTACGTCCGTCGCATTCGCAATTATCGCGACGTGATCGACCAGGCGCTTTCCGATTGATGTTCAGTCTTGTGCGTTGCGTTCCGGTTTGTCTGAAGCGGCCCGGTCGTGTGCCGGTTGTGCTTCTTCGTGGCATCGCATCATGGGATCGGCGGGCGTCAGACTGATCTGCGCATCGCCATGCGTTATCAGGTCGCGCAACAGCATGATGATCCCGGCGACGCAGAGGAACAGCCCGAAGTTAAGCGCCGTGGCCTGGAAGTGCCGAAGGATGAAGAACAAACCGGCCTGTTCGGCCGGGATCCACAGGATCGGCGCCATGACGCCGAGCAAGGCGATGAACGAGTAGACCATGAAGCGGATGAAGTGCAGCGGCACCCGCTTGATCGACAGACCGTAGACGATGGTGGCAACGATCAGCACGCTCGCCATGGCCTGCGCAGCGATCATCGCCCGGTCAGTGATCGCCTTGATGCGTGCTTCCTCGTAGGTCGCCCCGCTGGTCTCGGTAAACACCTCGAGCAGGATGGCGTTGCCGGCCAAGTACGCCAGGCTGAGGAAGAACGGGATCATCAACAACGGGTTGTGACGCATCAGCTTGAAGCCAGTGGCGCTGTACCAGACCAGTAGCCAGAGCGGGATCGAGAGCACGTAAATGAAAGTCGCAATCGTGATGGCCATGACGAGCCGATGTCCTGTTAGGTGGGTGGCGGTTTGTTCGTTAGTCGGCTAATAAACCCAGCGTCTGGCAGTGTATCGAGTCGATCGACGGTCTAACAGCGGCCAAAAGGACAAGTCGGTGAGAGGCGCTGTGGCACGGGACGACACGAAAAAGCCCCGGCAGTGCCGGGGCTCGTGTGGCTCGGGTGACGGTGGGAATCAGTAGTCGGTCTCTTCTTCCATCTTGTCGCCGGCCTCTTCGGCCTGGCCGCCCATCTCGTCGGTGGCCTCCTCGATCTCGTCACCCGTTTGTTCCATCGTCTGGTCGACCTGCTCGCCGGCCTCTTCTGCCGGACCTTGCTCTTCGGCGCAACCGGCCACGGCAAGCCCCATGGCCATCATCAGGGCAATCAAGGCATTACGTGCGTTCATCGTTTGCTCTCCATGTCGTGCCGGGATATCCCGGCTAAATGAATGTTGGACTTGGAAGTTGAATCGGCAGTTTCATTGCCAGCCCTTTGAGGCGTCCGCGGCCGACAAGTTCAGAATCCGTCGACGTGGCGCACTTCATCGAGCGAGAGTTGCCCCGGGCGTGGCCAGACGTCACTCGCTTTCTTGCCGATCGCGACCATGAACGAGATCAAGTGGTCGTCGGGGAGGTTGATCAGCCGGCCGACGGCTTCGAAATCAAAGCCGTCCATGGGGCAGGAATCAAGCCCCATTTCCCGAGCCGAGAGCATCAGGCTCTGCCCGGCGATACCGCAACTGCGCATCACCTCGTCCCGTTCGACCTGCGGCTTGTCACGGTAATAGGCATCGATCGCGCCGGTCATCAGTTCCTGCACCTCCGGCGGGGCATCGCGCCAGACGCGTTCGGCCTCGTCTTGCCAGACGTTGCGACGGCCAGTGAGGATGACCAGCATCGAGGCGTCTGTCACTTGGGCCTGATCCCAGGCCACGTCCCGGATAGCCTGACGGCGTGCGGGATCCCGCACCACCACAAAACGCCAGTGCTGCAGGTTGAAGGCGGTTGGCGACTGCATCGCCAGTTCGATCAGCCGGTCCTGGTCGGCCTCGGACAGGTGGTGTTCCGGGTCGAATTGCTTGATGGCGCGTCGGGTTTCGATTGCCTCACTGACTCGCATGCGTTCTCCTCGTGTATTGGATTTGACAGGAAAGTATAGGAACCGAGTCGGTCGTTCGCCGGATGGGCCTGGCAAGGAGAGGTCGGATCAGAATGACTTGCCGCGCAAGGCTCGCAACAGGGCGCGGGCCTGCTTGGCCGGCTTGTGATGGGGGTTGAGTTCCCGCTCGGCACGCTGTTGCTCGGCGACCAGTCGACGCTTCTCGATGCTTTCGGGTGTCTCCCGGTAGAGCAGCGCCGCCTCGCTGGCCGGTCCGCGCTTGGGATTGAGCGCCCCGACATCGACGACGAAGCGCAGGCCGGCCTTGCCGATGGTCAATCGGTCGCCGGGACGCACCGACTTGCCGCGCTTGGTCACGGTTTGGCCGTTAAGCTCGATTTTGCCGCCGTCGATGGCCGTCGAGGCGAGTTGACGGGTCTTGAAGAAACGGGCGGCCCAAAGCCAGGTATCGAGCCGTTGGCTGCTCTGGGCAGTCGACGAGGAGGTGATTTGACGTTTCTTGTCGGTTTTTTTCACGTTAACAGCGGCAATAGCGGCGGCCGGTAGGCTACGATTCGCGTTTGATTCGGACGACGCACATCGATCGTCCGCGGTTTTTCCATTTGGAGGCATCATGCAACTCGAACTGATCAGCTTCAAGCTCTGTCCCTTTGTCCAGCGCTCGGTGATCACCCTCAAGCACAAGGGCGTGCCGTTCGATAC
>JAWLFB010000102.1:0-5049 GCA_041685825.1 Guyparkeria sp.
CTCATTCGGGCAACTGGTACCCGAGAGCAGCAACGGAGCGTTCATCGTCCGCCCAGTCGTCGGCCACCTTGACCCAGAGATCGAGCATGACGCGCTTATCGAGCAGGTGTTCGATCGCCTCGCGAGCCTGTTGCCCCACGATCTTCAGACGTGACCCGCGGTTACCGATCACAATACCCTTCTGCCCGGCGCGCGCGACATAAATGACCGCGCCGATGGTGACTAGGCGATCGGTCTCCTCGAAACTTTCGATCATCACGGTAGTCTGGTAGGGCAACTCGTCATGCAGGGAGCGAGCCAGTTTCTCGCGGATTATCTCCGCAGTCATGAAGCGCACCGGCGCAGTCGTCACCTGGTCCTCGTCGTATCCGATCACCCCTTCCGGCAGGTACGAGAACACCAGGTCCAGTAGGCCGTCGAGGCCACGCTGACGACGCGCACTCATCGGGTAGACCTCGGCAAAATCGCCCTTATCGCTGATCTTGGCTAGAAACGGCAACAGTTCGGTTTTGTCGTTGACCAGGTCGACCTTGTTGACCACCAGCACCACCGGTGCCTGGACATGCGAGAGCAGACGGAGTACGGCTTCGTCCTCGGCACCGAACTGCCCCGCCTGGATCATGAAGAGAATCAGGTCGACACCCTCAAGCGCGCTGCGCGCCGTGCGATTGAGCTGGCGATTGAGTGCGTCCCGGCCGCCTTCGTGGAGCCCCGGCGTATCGATCAGCACGATCTGCCCGCGCGGCTCGGTGATGATGCCGGTGATCCGATGGCGGGTGGTCTGCGGTTTGGGGGCCGTGATGGTGACCTTCTGTCCCACCAGCCGGTTGACCAGAGTGGACTTGCCGACATTGGGACGACCGACGATCGCCACGTGACCGAACCGGGGCGATGTCGTCATGTCTGGTTCTCCGATGGGGAATTGTTGTCGTGACGATCTTGGAGAGTTTTAAGCATCCGGCGTGCGGCCGTCTGCTCGGCACGACGGCGCGACGATCCACTAGCGCGGGTCGCAAACGGATCGTCGCGGAAATAGACCCTACAGGCGACTTCAAAAGTCTGTTTGTGGGCCTGACCGGTCTGCTCGATCACCTCGTATTCGGGCAGAGGCTGACGGTCACGTTGCAGGTATTCCTGCAATTGCGTCTTGGCATCCTTGAGCTGCTGGGCGTCCGGCAGCGAGGTCAATTCGTCCCGGAATAATGATTGAACCCACTCGTGGGCCGGCGCGAACCCCTGATCGAGATACAAAGCCCCGATGATCGCTTCAAGCGCGTCGGCAAGGATCGAATCGCGCCGATGACCGCCACTCTTCAACTCGCCCGATCCCATGACCAGGTAGTCCCCCAGCCCAATGCGACGGGCAACCCGGGCCAGGGTCTCTTCACGCACCACCGAGGCGCGCAGACGGGAAAGCGCCCCCTCGGTCGCTTCCGGCTTGTGACGGTAGAGGTAGTCAGAAATGGCGAGGTTGAGAATCGAGTCGCCCAGGAACTCCAGACGCTCGTTGTTGAGTTTACCGGACGAGCGATGACGCAACGCCTGACCGAGCAGCTCGGCATTATCGAAGGACACCCCCAGCGACTTGGCGAGAGTATCCGGATCGCGGATGAGCGGATTGGCGCTTTTAGTTACGGACACGGGTCTGATGTTTAAACTCGGCGACGAGCGAGAGATTGCCGAACAGTGTGGCGCGCCCATCGTAGTTGTAGGTGACGTTAAAACCGCCCGTGACCGGTCGAATCTCGAACTCCTTAGAATCAAAGCGGTCATCAACTTCGTTGATGTCCAACTGCTTGTCGACCTTGCGTCGGATCTCCGCTGGGCTTCCGGCGGACTCTTCCTCGAGGCTCTTGAAGATGGTGGTCAGCTTCTGGTCGGCGATGTATAGCGGCACGACCTGCATCACGACAAGGGCGGCGAAACCCAGCACGATCGCAGCGATAATCAACCCCACCAGCGACATGCCCGCCTGACGAGTGAAACCAATGGCTCGGCGACCCACCAACCCACGGAGTGGTCCCTTTGAAACGCTGTTGTCCATGTCCTTTATCCTCGTCTTGCCCGCCGGTACGAACGGGACATTCCTTCTTTAAAAGTCAATCGGCATCAACGGCATCAATCGAGCGACCAATGCGGCCGGTATCGACACCACCGTCCTGCCAGTTCCAGTGGAGCCAGATCATAACCGCTTTGCCCACGAGATTCGATTCGGGCACGGTGCCCCAGAAGCGGCTGTCGTTGCTGTGATTGCGATTGTCACCCATGACGAAATATTGCCCCTCCGGCACAGTCCACTCTGCGGCGCCCAGGCGACGGTCGGAGTCCATCAAGATTCGGTGCGCACCGGCGTCCGGGAGGGTCTCTATTGCCGTGGTCAGTCCAGCATGCTTGAGATTGGAGTCACCATCATATCGACCGGTTATCTCCAGTGACGCTTCCTCGCCGTTGACCCAGACCCGCTGATCGTCGATGCGCACCGTGTCCCCGGGCAGACCGATGATGCGCTTGATGTAGTCCACTTCAGGCTGTTGGGGGTAACGAAATACCGCCACATCGCCCCGCTCGGGTTCGCCGATTGGAGCCACCTTGGTATTGACCACCGGCAGGCGCAGGCCGTAGGTGAACTTGTTGACCAGAATGAAATCACCGACAAGCAAGGTAGGCATCATTGAACCAGACGGGATGCGAAACGGCTCGAACAGGAACGAGCGGATCACCAGCACGGCCAGCAGGATGGGAAAAAACGACTTGGCGTAATCGACCAGGATCGGCTCGTGGTCCTTGACACCCCCGCGGTCGATACCCGCCTCGGCACCTAGCTGGTGCGCCTCGGCGGCCAATCGGGCACGACGTCGGGGCCGGAAGGCCAATCGATCGATCAACCAGATCAGGCCACTGGCGAAGGTGGCAAGCACCAAGAGAAGTTCAAAATCCACGACGTGCTCCGCGTTGGGTCAATCGGGTCGCTCACGGCGACTATCAATTCTTGTTGTCCATCTGCAGGACGGCGAGGAAAGCTTCCTGAGGCACCTCGACCTTGCCGATGTTCTTCATCCGCTTCTTACCGGCCTTCTGCTTCTCGATCAGCTTTTTCTTGCGCGAGACATCACCGCCATAACACTTTGCCAACACGTTTTTCCGCAGCGCCTTGACGTTCGTCCGCGCGATGATCTTGCCGCCAATGGCCGCCTGCAGGGCCACTTCAAACATCTGTTGAGGAATAAGCTCCTTGAGCTTCTCGACAAGTTCGCGACCCCGCTGCTCGGCCTTGTCGCGGTGGACGATCAGCGAGAGCGAATCCACCGCCTCGCCGTTGATCAGGATGTCCATCTTGACCAGACGGGCCGCCTCGAAGCGGTCCAGGTGATAATCGAAGGAGGCGTAGCCGCGAGAAACCGACTTCAGGCGATCGAAGAAATCGAGTACCACCTCGGCCATCGGCAGATCGAAGATCAGGGTGACCTGGTTGCCGGAGTACAACATGTTCTTCTGCACGCCCCGCTTCTCCATGCACAAGCTGAGCACCGGGCCGACATAGTCCTGCGGGCAAAGGATGTGGGCCTCGATGATAGGCTCGCGGATCTCGTTGATCAGCGTCGGTTCCGGCAACTGCGACGGGTTGTGGATTTGATAGGTCTTACCGTCCTTTTCCTCGATCTCGAAGATGACCGTCGGTGCCGTGGTGATCAGGTCGATGTCGTATTCGCGCTCGAGCCGCTCCTGGATGATCTCCATGTGCAACAGGCCCAGAAAGCCGCAGCGGAAACCGAAGCCGAGCGCGGTCGAGACTTCCGGCTCGAAATGTAGCGCCGCATCGTTCAAACGCAGCTTGCGCAGTGCCTCACGCAGGTCGTCGTAGTGATCGGCCTCAACCGGGTACAGCCCCGAGAACACCCGCGGCTGCATCTCCTTGAAACCCGGCAGTGGGCTGTCGGCCGGATTCGCGGCGTCAGTCAGAGTGTCCCCCACCTTGGCCGAGTCGATGTCCTTAATACCGGCGATGACGAAGCCCACCTCACCGGCGAACAGCCCATCTCGGGCCAGCGTTTTGGGGGTGAACACGCCCGTCTTGTCGACGGTGAATACGTCGCCCGTGCCCATAGCCTTGATCTTGGCCTTTGGCCGGATAGCCCCGTCGATCACGCGCACCAGTGCGACCACGCCGACGTAGTTGTCGAACCACGAATCGACAATCAATGCCTTGAGCGGACCGTCCTCGTTGCCTTCCGGCGGCGGTATCTGCTCGATCAGGCGCTCAACCACTTCGTCGACGCCATCGCCAGTCTTGGCCGAGCAATTCACGGCACTCTGCGCCTCGATCCCGATGATATCCTCAATCTCGGCCTTCACCCGATCGGGCTCGGCGGCCGGTAAGTCGATCTTGTTTAGTACCGGCACGACCTCCAGACCGAGGTCGATCGCGGTGTAGCAATTGGCGACCGACTGGGCTTCGACGCCCTGCGAGGCATCCACTACCAGCAACGCCCCTTCGCAGGCGGCGAGCGAGCGCGACACCTCGTAGGAAAAATCCACATGCCCGGGCGTGTCGATGAAATTCAGGCGATAGGTCTCGCCATTCCGAGAGTGATAGTCCAACGAGACGCTCTGAGCCTTGATGGTGATACCGCGCTCACGCTCGATATCCATCGAATCGAGTACCTGTGCGCTCATCTCGCGCTCTACCAGACCTTCACAACGCTGGATGATGCGATCAGCCAGCGTCGATTTGCCGTGGTCAATGTGCGCGATAATTGAGAAATTTCTCAAGTGCTTGAGTCTATTGGGTTTCTTGTCGTCTGACATTCGATTTCCCGCGTATCATGTACACAAATATGTACATAACTGTCTTGTATGGGGCAAAGGCTTGAAAAGCCCCGCCGGTACTGAGGTCGCGGCATTGTACAGGATGTGCCTTTCCCGTCTTGGCTAAGACTCGGGCTCTACTTCGGGGGCAACCTCCTCCCGCCTACAACTGGCGTTCGATCGGGAGCAGCCGGGAAATTGCAGCCTGAACTCTGTCCCAGAAACCTGCCTCTGGCTCGTGCT
>JAWLFB010000103.1:0-5027 GCA_041685825.1 Guyparkeria sp.
TCGCCCAGCACCTCGATGATCTTGCCGACCGGCTTGTGCCGCTGGGTCGGCTGCTCGACCAACGCGACCCGGACGATCTGACTGTCGCTCGCCCCACCGAGTGCCTCCATCGGGATCAGCACGTCCTGGGTCATGCGGGTGTTGTCGGGGATGACGAACGCCACACCTGCCTCGATCACCAGGCGCCCGACGATCTCGGCATTGGCCCGTTCGATCACCTCGACCAGCGCACCCTCGGGACGACCGCGGCGGTCCTCGCCGACCACCTGTACCACGGCGCGGTCGCCGTGCAGCAGGGCGCGCATGACGCGCGGCGAGAGGAAGACGTCGTTGCCGCCCTCGTCAGGCACCAGGAAACCGAAGCCGTCGCGGTGACCGATCACCCGGCCACGCACCAGCTCCGCCTTGGTTACCGGCACGTAACCGCCACGGCGATTGCGAATGGCCTGGCCATCGCGCTCCATCGCCCGCAGCCGTCGCCGCAGCCCCTCGATGCGCTCCTCGTCACCGTCGTAGCCAAGCTCGCTGATCAGCCGGTTGAGCGTGATCGGGCCGTCCTGCTTGCCCAACAGGTCGAGCAGGAACTCGCGGCTGGCAACGGGGTTGTCGTATTTCTCGGCCTCGCGCGGGGCGTTCGGGTCTTCGAGGTTTGAATCGGTCATGGATACCTGAAAAGTGCGTCTGGAAAGTCACTCGCAAAACTCGACCGTAAATCAACAGGAAATCGGCGGCCATCGCGAGGGATATGGCGAGGCATGATAAAGCAAAAGCCGTCGGAAAGCCGAGGGCCAAGCCTATATACTCCCACCTCATGTCAGAACACCGTTTCCAGATCGCAACAGACTACCAGCCGGCTGGCGACCAGCCCCGCGCCATCGAGACCCTCGTCGAGGGTCTCAACGACGGGCTGATGCACCAGACCCTCCTCGGGGTGACCGGCTCGGGCAAGACCTTCACGATGGCCAACGTCATCCACGACGTGCAGCGCCCGGCACTTGTGCTCGCGCCCAACAAGACGCTGGCCGCCCAGCTATACGGCGAGCTCAAGGGGTTCTTCCCGCACAACGCGGTGGAGTACTTCGTCTCCTACTACGACTACTACCAGCCCGAGGCCTACGTGCCCGCCTCGGACACCTTCATCGAGAAGGACGCCTCGGTGAACGAGCACATCGAGCAGATGCGCCTGTCCGCCACAAAAGCCCTGTTTGAACGCCGGGATGTCATCATCGTCGCCACCGTCTCGTCGATCTACGGTCTAGGCGACCCCGAGGCCTACCTCAAGATGATCCTGCACCTGGTGCGCGGCGATGAGGTCAGCCAGCGCCAGATCATCCGGCGGCTGGCCGAGATGCAGTACACCCGCAACGACATGGAATTCCGCCGCGGCACCTACCGGGTACGCGGCGACGTGATCGACATCCACCCGGCCGAAGCCGACGACGAGGGGGTGCGCGTTGAGTTGTTCGACGACGAGATCGAACAGATCACCCTCTTTGACCCGCTCACTGGCCAGGTGCGCCGCCGAGTGCCGCGCTACACGGTCTACCCGTCCTCGCACTACGTCACCCCGCGCGAGCGCCTGCTGCACGCGATCGAGCAGATCAAGGTCGAGCTCGACGAGCGGCTCAAGGATCTCGAGTCGCAGGACAAGCTGGTCGAGGCGCAGCGTCTGGCCCAGCGCACCCGCTTCGATATCGAGATGATCCAGGAGCTCGGCTACTGCAATGGCATCGAGAACTACTCGCGCTACCTGTCCGGCCGCCAGACGGGCGAGCCGCCGCCGTGTCTCTACGATTACCTACCCGCCGAGGCCCTGCTCATCATCGACGAGTCGCACGTGACCGTCCCGCAGCTGGGCGGCATGTACAAGGGCGACCGCTCGCGCAAGGAAACGCTCGTCAATTTCGGCTTTCGCCTGCCCTCGGCGATGGACAACCGCCCCCTGAAATTCGAGGAGTTCGAGCGCCTGATGCCGCAGACGGTCTACGTCTCGGCCACGCCCGGTCCTTACGAGGAGACGCATGCCGATCAGATCGCCGAACAAGTGGTCCGCCCGACCGGGCTGGTCGACCCGCAGATCGAGGTCCGCCCGGTCGCCAGCCAGGTCGACGACCTGCTCTCCGAGATTCGCCTGCGCGCCGAAAAGAATCAGCGGGTGCTGGTCACCGTGCTGACCAAGCGCATGGCGGAAGACCTGACCGATTACCTGATGGAGCACGACGTGCGGGTGCGCTACCTGCACTCGGACATTGATACCGTCGAGCGCGTCGAGATCATACAGGACCTGCGGCTGGGCGAGTTCGACGTGCTGGTCGGCATCAACCTGCTGCGTGAGGGGCTGGACATCCCCGAGGTCTCACTGGTCGGGATCCTGGACGCCGACAAGCAGGGCTTCCTTCGCTCGGAACGCTCCCTGATCCAGACCATCGGCCGGGCCGCGCGCAACCTCGAGGGCAAGGCGATCCTCTACGGCGATACCATAACGGACGCCATGCGCAAGGCGATCGGCGAGACCGACCGCCGCCGCGAGAAGCAGCTGGTGCACAACGAGGCTATGGGCATTACGCCGCGCGGCATACAGAAAAGCGTCGAGGACATACTCGAGGCCGGCGAATCCCGTATCCCGGGCGCCAGGCCGGGGCGCAAGCGTCGCGGGGCGGACAAGGCAGCCGAGACACCGGCCGACTACGCCACTCTGTCACCGGATCAGGCCGCCAAGCGCATCAAAGCCCTCGAGGCCGAGATGCACCGCCACGCCCGCGACCTCGAATTCGAGGCCGCCGCCCAGTCGCGCGACGAGCTGCACAAGCTCAAGGAAGCCTTCTTCGGTGCGACCGAGCCCGGCTACAGCGACGACTGAGGCAACGATCGACGCGGCATCCAACGAAAAAGGCCGGCCCCACCTGGGACCGGCCTTGCCATTGCCTGCCGCTGCGTTAAGCGATTAGCCGCCTTGACGCGTCTCCATGGCCTTCTCACGCAGTTGCTCCATTTCCTCGGACTGCTTCTCCATCTTGGAGAACAGCTCTTTAGCCTCCGGATTATTTTCCTTCATCACCTGCTCGACATCACCGCGCAGGTCCTGCGCCATGCCTTGCACTTCCTCATCCTGGAAAGCCTGCTGCTGGCGCTGCTGGAATTCCTGCTGCTGCTCGCGGAAGGCCTCGACCTCATCCTCGGACGGCTGCTGCTCGCCACCCTCGTACTTGGACATGGTGGCCTTCATCTCCTCGAACTCCTTCTCGGCGTCATACCCACCACTGGACATTTTCTCGGCGATCTTCGCCTGCAATGCTTCCCGCTTGTCGCCTAGCTCGGGATTGTTCTCGTAGGCCTGCTGCTCCATCTCGCCCAGCTTGGCTTGCGTCTGCTGGAGGTCCTGCTGGACCGAACGCATCTCTTCCATCATCTGACGCTGCTCATCGGTCATCTCGGGCATCTGACCCTGAGCCGGAGCACCCTGTTGACCTTGGGCGGGGGCGCCGCCCTGGCCACCGTGCGGGGCAGCCTGACCACCCTGCTGGGCCACGGCCGCGCCGCTGACGGCGAGCGCAGCAGATACGCCGGCAGCCATCATGGATTTGCGCAACTTCTGGTTCCAAAGGGACATGCAATTACTCCTCGTTTAAATGATTCGGCTTTACACAAACTTTGTGCCGGGCGCCGAGCCCCGATAGAAACATGCGACAGCCGCGTTGTTCGGAAAGTTCCATGCTCATGGCAACTCATGGCAAACCGGGGATATCGGCCGTCGCAAAACCCTTTGCATCGTAGGAGACCCGCTGGCCCTTCGCAACCGGCCTCCCCGAAACCGACAGGCTGCGAGCCCGAGTCGTTTGCTAAGCTTGCGCGGAACGACAAACCAATCGGAGCAACCGACCCATGATCGACGAACACCATAGTCCGCACGATTTCGAGACCACCTGCCAACGATTGGGGGACGCCGTACCGGCAAACGAGTTCGGCCTCCTGCACACGCATGACATCCACGGCACGCTCAACGCCAAGGGCGTCGACTTCGCCCCGCAATGCCGGGTATTCGAAGTCTGCAATCCCAAGCGTGCCGCCGAGGTGCTTGCGGTCCGGATGGACCTCGCCAACGCCCTGCCCTGCCGCATCGCCATCTACGAACGCGACGGGAAGGTTGTCGTCTCGATGATCCGCCCAACCGCCATGCTCTCGATGCTCAACGAGGATGCCGCGCTGGCTCAGGTCGCGGCAGACGTCGAGCAGACAATGAACCGCATTATCGAGGAGACAGTCAGCGACTGACCATCACCGCCGGCAGTGCCGACGGCCCGAAAAAGAAAAAGCCCGCCGAGATGGCGGGCTTTCTGCATTCTGACGGGCGCAATACCTGTCGGATACCGATTTACTCGGCAGCGGCTTCCTCTGCGGCCGGGGCCGGCTCGGCGTTACGCTCGACCAGCTCGACGTAGGCCATCGGCGCTGAGTCGCCCGCGCGATAGCCGCACTTGAGGATACGCAGGTAACCGCCCTTGCGCTCCTTGAAGCGCGGGCCGACGTCGGAAAACAGCTTGCCGACGGTGCCCTTGTTGCCGACCTTCGCGAAGGCCTGACGACGAGCGTGAACGCTGTCTTCTTTAGCCAGGGTGATCAGCGGCTCGGCGACGCGACGCAGCTCCTTGGCCTTGGGAACCGTGGTCTTGATGACCTCGTGCTCGATCAGGGCGTTGGTCAGCGAACGCATCAGCGCCTTGCGCTGTGAGGCGTTACGACCCAACTGCCGACCGGATTGACGGTGACGCATGTCAAATACTCCAAAAAATTTCGTTCAAATCTTGGATTCGCTCAGATTCTGGAGCTCGGCCGGCGGCCAATTCTCCAGTTTCTGCCCGAGGGACAGCCCCTGCTTGGCAAGCACGTCCTTGATCTCGGTCAAGGACTTCTTGCCAAGGTTCGGGGTTTTGAGCAATTCCATTTCCGACCGTTGGATCAGGTCGCCGATGTAATAGATGTTCTCCGCCTTGAGGCAGTTCGCCGAACGAACGGTGAGCTCGAGGTCG
>JAWLFB010000036.1:0-19925 GCA_041685825.1 Guyparkeria sp.
GTCTTGAGCTCCAGATCGAAGGCGCGCCGATTCTTGAGGCCGGTAAGCGCGTCGTGTTCGGCGGCGATTAGGGCATGTTCGAGCATGCGCAGGTTGCGCAGCGGATAGGCGACCACGGACAGCATCTCGCGCAACTGCGTCAGTTCTGCCTCAGCTACGGGTCGACGGCTGTGCAGCCGCAGCCGACCGAAGGGGCGATCGTCTAGCGACAACGCAACCGGGATAGTGTGCTCGGACGGATCACACACCGTGCCACAGTAACGCTCGTCGTCTACCTGCCAGGAAATTGACGTCACCGCCAGTAGCTCTTCGACATGTGTGCGGATCGTGTCGAGCGCCACGCCGACATTCACGCAGCGCAACAACGACTCGAGCAGTGCCTGTCGCCGCGTATAGGGTGACTCGACTGCGGCATGGCGCGCGATCCGATGGGAGAGAGGAGCGGTCAGGCCGGACGGCGGCTGACCACAAAGTGATTCGTCGCTGGTGAGGTAGTAGGCCATGCGGTTAAACCCCCGTTTATGGCCATCAACATGGCCATCGGTTTGGACCGTCGCGGCGGCGACTATCCGCCCGCCGCGTCTATGACCTCCGGGCTATGCATAACACGTGCCAACCGATTTTTTCCTCGATCGAATCGATCACATCGCTCGTCCTATCGATTCAGGACTTCTTGCGCCGGGCCAGCACCTCGGCGTAGATCGCATTCCGGGCCAGCGAGGTCGTCCTCGAAACCACCCGGGCAATGGTCTTGGGTGCGACGCCTTCCTCTATCAGAGCCGATATCAACGCCTCGGCCTCCGCCGCCGGCGAATCCGCCTGCGCGGCGGCCGGGCCCACAAGCAACACGAATTCACCTCGCGCGGGGATATCGCCGCGGGTCAGCCGGTCGGCGAGTCCGTCGAGCGAGCCGTGGGCGAACTGTTCGAAGCGCTTGGTTAACTCGCGGGCGAGCACGGCCGAACGCGTCCCACCCAGGCGACTGGCGGCCGTGGCCACGCTCTTGACGATCCGATGGGGGGCCTCGTAGAACACCAGGGTGGCCTCGATACCGACCAGACGGTCGAGCCGATCCCGTCGCGCCTTGTCCTGGGCCGGCAGAAAGCCCTCGAACCAGAAGGGACGAGCCGGCAGACCGGCGGCCGACAGAGCCGCGATCACCGCTGAGGCCCCGGGTACCGGCACCACCGGCACGCCTGCCTCGGCTAGCACACCGACCAGCACCTCGCCCGGATCGCTGATCGCCGGGGTGCCCGCATCACTGATCAGGGCCGCGGATTGGCCCTCCCACAGCCGCCGACTGATGCCCTCGCTCGCACCGCGTTCGTTGTGCTCGTGCAGGGCAACCAATTCCTTGCGCACCCCGAGGTGATCCAGCAAGACACGCGCATGCCGTGTGTCCTCGCAGGCAATGAAATCCACCCCTTTGAGCACCGACACCGCCCGTTCACTGATATCGGCTAGATTGCCGATCGGCGTGGCGACTACGTAGAGATGACCAGGCTCGACCCAACGACCACCTGTTTCGCTCGCTGGCCGCGACCCCGCATTCGGACTGGACATTTGGTTATACTCACTCACGATTTTTGCGTTTGCCCCGACCCGGCTCGACTGGACGAACCGCTGCCTCGGTGGTTCTACTCGACCGGAAGTCAGAACCGAACACCCCGGAGTTGCCCCGGGTCACGTTACCGGAGACGGACCGCATGCCGACACGCTCAAGCCCGCTCGCCCCTACCGTCACGCGGCTGGCCTTGTTGGCCTCACTGCTGACCTTGGGCGGCTGTGCCCAGAAGGCCACCTCGCCGCAGGACGACCAGCGTCAAACCGCCCAGGTCGCGGTCGACCAGGCCATCAGCGCCGACGATCCGGCGGCGATTGCCCGGGCTCGGATGACGCTGTCCCAGTCCCTGTCCGGGGCCTCCCGCGCCGAGCAGCAGCTCAGCGCGCTGGAGACGGCGATCGATGCCCATGAACTGAAACTTGCCCGCAAACTCTATCAGCAGACCGATACCGAAGCGCTCTGGGATGACATCAACTCCCGCCGGGCTAGCATCGCGCGCGGACTGGGCGAATGGAGCGGTGGCAATCCCGAACAAGCCCGACGCACCATCCACCGCATCCCGCTGCCACTAGACAACGACAGCGAACGCCGTCGACTACTCCTGCTGGGCGCGCTCGAGGCCGAGCTCGGCAATCCTTTGGCCGCCGCCCGCTACTACGATGCCGTCGACGACCGCCTCGACAAAAACGCGCGCGAAACCAACCACGCCCGTCTATGGAACCTGCTGACCGAAGTGCCGGCCGACCGGCTACGCCGTGAGGCCGAACAGACCGGCAGCCGCCAGTTTGCCGGCTGGCTGGACTTGGCGTTGACCTACCGCCAGCAACCTGGCGAGATCGATCGCTGGGCGGCCAGTCACCGCGGGCATCCGGCCATCGAGAGCGGCCTGCTGGAAATGCTCGGCGCCACCGAGCCCATGGGTCAACTGACGGCACCGGCCGGTACAGGCCCGGTGGCCGTCCTTCTGCCGGAAGGCGAACGCTATGCCGGCATCACCCGCGAGATCCGCGCCGGCATCGAGTACGCTCGGGGGAACGGTGCGCTCGGCGGCCGGGAGGTGCTCTTCTTTGACTCGGGCAGCGATCGAATCGGCGCACGTGCCGCGATCGAACAGGCGCAGCGGGCTGGCGTGTCACTGATCATCGGCCCGTTGCTCAAGGAACAACTAGGTGCCCTGACTGCCCTGCCGACCGGCGGACCGCTGGCGATCGCCCTCAATTCGCCCCCGTCCGGCGAACCCCTGCCGGACGGCGTGGTCAGTTTCTCGTTGGCACCCGAGCAGGACGCCGTCGCCGTCGCGCGACGCATGTGGACCGACGGCCATCGGCGCGCGGCCATCTTCTCGGCTGACCATGACTTGGGAGAGCGCACCCGCGAGGCCTTCGCCAGCGAGTTCGAATTGCTCGGTGGCGAGGTGGTCGATCGCGCTCACTTCGCTTCCAACCAGACGGATTTCACAAGCGAACTGCGCAGTTTGCTGCGAGTCCGCACGAAATCTGACGACGGGCCGTTCCAACCCATCATCCGGGGCGATCTGGACGCCATCTTCCTTGCCGCCAGCGGCGATGAACTGTCCCTGGTGGTCCCGCAACTTGACTACTTCGGTGCTGACGATCTGCCGCGTTACGGCCTGGGCCTGGCCTACAACGGCAATCGGGATCCCCGCGGGGATGCCGACAAGAATGGTGTGATCATCCCGATCGCCCCTCTGTTGCTCGCCGGCACGGCCGGCCCCGAAAACCCGCTGCGCATCACCTACGAACAAGCTCAGCTGGCCGGCCCGCTGCCCCGTCTGTTCGCCTTCGGTGCCGACGCGGTGGCCCTGGCCGGACGCATGGACAGGCTCCTGAAAGGTGGCACGCTGGACGGTTTGACCGGTGAACTCTCAGTCACGCCCACCGGAATGGTGGAGCGCCAGCCGCGCTGGGGCCAGTTCCGACAGGGGCTTATCCAGCCGGTCGATCCGACAGATGACGCGGCGTTGCCGGGTTCGCTGACCAGCCCGGCTCGACTGCCGGGGAGCACGCCACCGGCCGGTCAGAAAACCGACGGTTCGAGCCTGCCGACGTCGACTCCCTGAGCCCATGAAAGGCCGCGGCATGGATGCCCTTCGGCGCTGGTGGCGCAACGACGACCAGCCCGGCACGTGGGCAACGGCGACGGATCGTTCAACAGGCCGAAACGTTGGGCTTACACTATCTGGAACGGGCCGGCCTCGAACTGCTGTGCCGCAACGCCGGGCCCGGGCGCGGCGAGATCGACCTGATCCTGTGCGAGGGCGACACCCTGGTCTTCGTCGAGGCCCTAGCCCGCGCAAGCGGAGCGCTGCTGATCACCACCGAAAGCCTGCCGGCACGCAAGTGCGCCAAGGTCCGCGAGACTGCCGAGCGCCTGGTTGTCGGCCAACCGGCGTGGCAAGATCTCGACTGCCGCTTCGACGTGGTGGCGATTACGGCGCGAGGCGCGCACAATCACATCGACTACTGGCTGTCCGATGCCTTCTGATTCCTCGCAGGGATCTCCCGGAGCCATCGGCCTGACGACAACCAACAGCAAGCTCTCACCCCTACGGACCAAAGTCCCATGAGCGACATCCTCGACGGCCTGAAACGACGCATCGACCATGATCTGGCCGAGATCGGCCAGATGCTGGAGGCCGGTGCCCCGCAGGCACTGGAGGCCGCCGGCGTCATCCTGACCGCCGTGCTCAACGGCCAGCGCGTCTACGCTTGTGGCTCGCGCGAACGCAACGACATGGCTCACTATTTCGCCCGCCTGATGACCGGTCAACTGGAGCACCCACGACCGGGCCTACCCATCATGGCCTTGTCCGAGTATCCCGGTGGCAAGGAGCCGTTCGCCCGCTCCGTCCGCGCACTGGGGGCCCAGAGCGACGTCCTGTTCGCGATCAGCTGCAACGCGGTCGACGGCATCCTGCCAGCCGTGCGGGCGGCCCACGAACGCGACATGCAGGTAGTGCTGCTCTCGGCCGGCTCCGAGGAAGTGATCGCGCCGCACCTGCACAGCCAAGATCGTCTGATCTGCATCCACACCGAGCGCCCAGGCATCGCCTACGAGACGCAGATCATGTGCATCCACGCGCTGGTCGACCTGGTCGACCGCCAGCTACTCGGCCTGACCGACTGATCCCCATGACTGGACTCGACGCCTTTCTCGACCAGCTCGCCACCACCCTGCCCGCCGAGCGCATCCTGGCGGATGCCGGCTCGACCTGGGCCTATGGCATGGACAACAGTCGGGTCCATCACGCCCCGGCGGCGGTGGTCTTCCCCGAGACCCACGACGAGGTAACGGAGGTAATGCGCCTGGCCTATACTCATCGCATGCCGGTGACCACGCGCGGACGCGGCACGGGCACGGCCGGCGGGTCGGTACCGGTGCTCGGCGGAGTGGTGCTGGTCACCGACCACATGACCCGTGTGCTGGACTTTCGCCCCGAGGATCGACTGGTCGTGGTCCAGACCGGGATGATCAATGCCGACCTGCAGCGGATCGTCGGCGAGAAGGGCTTTTTCTGGCCACCCGACCCCACCAGCAACGCCCTGTGCACCATCGGCGGCAACCTCGGCTGCAATGCCGCCGGCCCGCATGCGGTCAAGTACGGCACGACGCGCGACAACGTGCTGGGTCTGCGGGCGGTCGACGGTCGCGGGCGGACGATCAAGGCCGGCTCGCAGACCACCAAAGGGGTCGTCGGGCATGACCTGACCCGGCTGCTGATCGGCTGCGAGGGCACGCTGGGCGTGATCACAGAGGCAACCCTCAAGCTCACGCCGCTGCCGGAAACCCGACGCCTGCTGCGCGCCTTCTATCCCGACATGCACACGGCTTCGGCGGCAGTTTCACGCGTGATGGCCCAACCGGCCACCCCGGCGGCGATCGAGTTCATCGACGGCAATGCTCTCGACCTGCTGCGCAAGAACTCGGCGGTGGAGATCCCGGTGACCGCCGGGGCCATGCTGATGATCGAGGTCGACGGCGAAGAGAGCGGCATCGACGCGACGGTCGAGCGGGTGGTCTCGGCGGCAAACACGGCCGATGCCGATATCGCCGTGGCACAGACAGCCGAGGAACAGGCGCGGCTGTGGGCCGCCCGCAAGGCGCTCTCGCCCACCCTGCGCCAGGTCGCGCCGAAGAAGATCAACGAGGACGTGGTCGTGCCGGTCTCGCGCATCCCGCGACTGATCGAGACCCTGGATGACATCGCCACCCGGCACGCGATCACCATCGTCAGTTTTGGCCATGCCGGTAACGGCAACATCCATGTGAACCTTCTGGTCGACCCGGACGATCCGGCCCAGATGGCCGGCGCCGAGGAGGCCCTGGACGAGGTTTTCGACGCGGTACTGCGCCTCGACGGCACGCTCTCGGGCGAGCACGGCATCGGGCTGGTCAAGCGTGGGTTCGTCGGCCGCGAGATTCCGCCGGATTCGCTCGAGCTGATGCGGGGCATCAAGGCCGTCTTCGACCCGGTCGGGATCCTCAATCCGCACAAGAAACTGCCCGACCGACCCGACGAGGCGTTGCCGCACTGACTCTGTGGCAGACTGTGCCGTTCATCGACACGAACACTGACCCGGCTGATCCGGGGACCCGATTCCAGGAGGAGCGTCCCACGTGGACCACAGCGTGACCTTTCTCGCCATCGCGACCATCACCGGCTTTGTCCTTGCCACCGTCTTGCTGCTGGTGGACCAGTGGCAACGGCTCGAGCGGATCTCCTTTCGTCTGCCCGGCCTGCTGATCGCGGTGGCAGCACTCGTCGGCCAGGGCGCCCTGCTCTACCAGTTGGTGTTCCAGTCCGCGCCGACCGCACTCAACCTGAGCGTACTCAATGCCCTGGCCACCGTGTTCGGCCTGGCGAGCGCCATCACAGTGATCAGCGCCTTTCGCGAACGTCTCGAGGGGATCGCGGTGGTGCTGCTGCCGGTCACGGCCCTGACGGTCTTTCTCACCGTGTTCGTGCCGGAATCAAACGTGCCGATTCGTACCGGCGAGATCGCCATGGATGCGCACATCCTGATTTCGCTGGCGGCCTACGCTCTGCTGACTCTCGCCGCCCTACAGGGGGTGATGCTGCTGATCCAGCATCAGGCGCTGCACGGCCATAACCCGGCCGGCTGGGTCCGCCGACTGCCACCGATGGAATCGGTCGAGCAGTTGATGTTCCGCTTCATCGTGATCGGCTTTTTGCTGCTCACCCTGGCGTTGGTCACCGGTTTTCTGTTCCTCGAGAACATCCTTGCCCAACATCTGGTGCACAAGACCGTGCTCTCGGTGATCGCCTGGGTGGTCTTCGCCGTGCTGCTGGCCGGTCGACACATCGCCGGCTGGCGCGGCCGCACCGCGGTGCAGTGGACTCTGGCCGGCTTTGTTCTGATGGGCCTGGCCTATTTCGGCACGAAGATCGTGCTCGAGTGGATCCTCAATCTCGGGTGAGCCTTCCTGTCGCTGGATGACTCGAAACGCCCCGCCGACACGCGATCGAGCAGCCCCCGGATCAAGCGCAGCTGCGCTTGATAACCCGACCTAGCCAAGCCGGCTCGAAAAGCCGGGGGCTTCGCCGTACACTTCCCGCTGGTTCAATCACAAGCGTCACCACTCTTGAACGAAATCCCCTTAGGTTATCTGTTCTCGGCCCTAGCCGTGCTCATCGTCTTGTCCGCTTTTTTCTCCAGTTCGGAGACCGCCCTGATGGCTCTCAACCGCTACCGGTTGCGCCATTTGGCCAAGCAGGGCCACCGGGGCGCCCTGAGGGCTTCGAAGCTTCTCGATCAGCCCGACCGGCTGATCGGGCTGATCCTGTTGGGCAACAACTTCATCAACATCCTCGCCTCGTCGATCGCCACCGTGATCGGCCTGCGCCTGTTCGGTGACTCGGGGATCGCCATCGCTACCGGCGCGATGACCTTCCTGTTGCTGATTTTCGGCGAGGTGGCGCCCAAGACCGCCGCCGCGGTCTTCCCCGAGCGATTCGCCTTCCCCGCCTCGTTCGTCTACTCAATCCTGATCCGCCCGCTGCGCCCGGTGATCTGGATGATCAACTGGATGGCCAACGGCCTGCTGTCGATCTTCGGCCTCCACCCAAGCGGCGCCGGATCGAACGCCCTCACCCGCGCCGAGTTGCACACCATCGTGCGCGAGTCGGGGCAGCGCCTGCCGGATCTGGACCAGACCATGCTCCTGTCCGTGCTCGAGCTTGGCCAGGCCAGCGTCGAGGACATCATGATCCCGCGGGCCGAGATCGTCGGCATCGACATCACCCAGGACTGGGACCATATCCTGGACCAGTTGATCCACGCCCAGTACTCCCGACTGCCGGTGTTCGAGGGATCGGTCGAGCACACCATCGGCATCATCAACGTTCGGCGACTGATCGGGCCGCTGATCGACCAGAGCCTGACCCTCTCGCGTCTCAAGCGCCGATTGGCCGAGCCCTACTACGTTCCCGAGGGCACGCCGCTGACCACACAGCTGCTGAACTTCCAGCGCCAGGAACGCCGCTCGGCGTTGGTGGTCGACGAATACGGCGACATCCAGGGCCTGGTAACGCTCGAGGATATACTCGAGGAGATCGTCGGCGAGTTCACCACCTCGCCCGAATCGGATCACGAGGGCATCACCCTGCAGGATGACGGCCGCTATATCGTGCGCGGCAATCTGCCGATCCGCGAGATCAACCGCGAGCTCGAGGTCGAGCTGCCCACCGACGAGGCCAGCACGCTCAACGGCCTGGTGATCGAGCAACTCGAATCCCTACCGACCGTGGGTGCCGCCGTCGAGCTGCCCGACGCCCATATCGAGGTGCGCACGGTCAGAAAGCGCGCGGTCGATACCGCCCTGATCACCACTTTCAAACGCGACGAAAGCGGGATCTGAGGCACATGGCGAAGAAGAGCCAGACCGCCTTCGTTTGCCGAGAGTGCGGCGCCGACCACCCCAAGTGGGCTGGTCGCTGCACCGAATGCGGCGCATGGAACAGCCTCGCCGAGATGCGCCTGCCGGGCGGCAAGTCGCCGGCTCGCGAGATCGCCGGCTACGCCGGCGAGGCCGCTCGCATCACGGCCATCGGCGAGGTCGAGGTCTCCGAGACCCCGCGGGAATCCAGCGGGCTGGGCGAACTCGACCGCGTGCTAGGCGGCGGACTGGTACCCGGCTCGGTAGTGCTGCTCGGCGGCGACCCGGGCATCGGCAAGTCTACCCTGCTGCTGCAAACGGTACTGGGCCTGCAAGATCGCATCGAGTGCCTGTACGTCACCGGCGAGGAATCCCTGCAGCAGGTGGCCCTGCGTGGCCGTCGACTGGGTAACGACCTCGCCGGACGGGCCGGCGAGCTGACCCTGCTCTCCGAGACCCGCATTGAATCTATTCTCGCGGCCTGCTCGAAATCGCTGCCCGGACTGATGGTGGTCGACTCCATCCAGACGCTCTACACCGAGGAGCTGTCCGCGGCACCGGGCTCGGTCTCGCAACTGCGCGAGGCCACCGCCCAGCTGGTGCGCTTCGCCAAACGCCACGACGTGATCGTGCTGATCGTCGGCCACGTCACCAAGGAGGGCGCGCTCGCCGGCCCACGCGTGCTCGAGCACATGGTCGACACGGTGCTCTACTTCGAGGGCGATCCCGGCGCGCGCTTTCGCGTTATTCGCGCCGTCAAGAACCGCTTCGGTGCGGCCAACGAGGTCGGCGTTTTCGGCATGACCGATCATGGCTTGAAGCCAGTATCCAATCCCTCGGCGATCTTCCTCTCCCGCCATGAGAAGCCCGTGCCGGGCAGCGTGGTGATGGTCACCCGCGAGGGCACCCGGCCGATGCTGGTCGAGGTCCAGGCGCTCGTAGCCGACCACCCCGGCGGCGGCTCACGCCGGCTGACGGTGGGGCTGGACCAGAACCGACTGGCGATGCTGCTAGCGGTGCTGCATCGTCACGGCCAAGTGGCGCTGTTCGACCAGGACGTGTTTCTCAACGTGGTCGGCGGCGTGCGCGTCAACGAGACCGCCGCCGATCTCGCCAGCCTGATCGCCATGCTGTCGAGCTTCCGAGACCGTCCGCTACCGCAAGGACTGGTAATCTTCGGCGAGGTCGGGCTCGCCGGTGAGATTCGCCCGGTCCCCGGGGGCCCGGAACGGCTGACCGAGGCGGCCAAGCACGGCTTTACCCGCGCGATCGTGCCGCGCGGCAACAAGCCGCCCAAGCGGATCGAAGGGTTGGAGGTCATCGCCGTGGCGCATCTCGACCAAGCCATCGAGGCGGTCGACACTTTCTGAATCCGCACCGATCCGATCGACCGCCTTGGTCGCCTCCACTTGCTCCCGCTGGAACATGCTCGATTCGTGCAGATGTTCCATAGGACGATATAATCCTCGCCGGCTATCCGAGAGGCTTCCCATGGATTCTTCCCCCGCATCCAAGACCATCCGTTCGCAAACCGTCGAAAACGGCGATCCCTCCGCGATCACGCGCTACGAGCAGGCCCTGACCGAGCTCGAGCAGATCGTGGCGCGCCTGGAGACCGGCGAGCAGAGCCTAGAGCAGTCACTCAAGGACTACGAGCGCGGCGTTGAACTCGAACGCCAGTGCCAGCGGGCCCTCGACGAGGCCGAACGGCGGGTGACGGCGATCAATGACCCGACCAACGACGAGTCCGGACGCGACGAGCGCTCGTCCTGACGCCCGTGACCGACGCCACGCCCCATGCCCCGCACAGCACACTGGCCGCACCGGATGGTTTCGACACCTGGTTGACCGCGTTCCGCGACCAGGTGGAAGTGCGTCTGACGGCCGCGCTCGACCGTCAACTTGTCGACACCCCGCCTCGACTGGCCCGCGCCCTGCGGCACGCCAGCCTCGACGGGGGCAAGCGCTTTCGCCCGGCCCTGGTCTTTCTCGGCAGCCTAATCGGACGCCCGTGGCCCGGAACTGAGGAGGCGCGATTCGACAGCCTGTGGCCGGCGGCCATCGCCGTCGAACTCGTGCACGTCTACTCGCTGGTCCACGATGACCTGCCGAGCATGGATGACGACGACTTGCGCCGGGGGCGTCCCACTCTGCACCGCGCCTTCGACGAGGCCACCGCAATCCTGGCCGGTGACGCCCTGCAGAGCCTGGCCTTCAAGACGCTGGCCGAGACTCAAGTCGACCCCGCAACCCGACTCGACTGGACACAGCGCCTCGCCGCGGCCATCGGCCCGGCAGGCATGGTCGGCGGACAGGCGATCGACCTGGACCTTGTCGGCCAAGCGGTTGACGACGACATCCCGAATCTCGCCCGACTGGCCGACCTACACGATCGCAAAACCGGCTCCCTGATCCGCGCCTCGTTGGGTCTGGGTGCCCGCTGGGCGGGCCTGCCGGAACGACAACTCCGGCTGATCGATGACTTCGGACGCCTACTGGGCCGGGCCTTCCAGATTCAGGACGACATCCTTGATGTCACCGGTTCGGCCGAGGACCTAGGCAAGACCCCAGGCAAGGATGCCGCAGCGGACAAGTGTTCCTACGTCACCGTCGCAGGGCTCGACGGGGCATGTCGCGAGCTCGACGACACCGTGCGCCACGCCCATGCCCTGCTCTGGGAGCTGGCCACCCTTGGATCAGACGGCCAGGCACTGAGCGCCTGCCTCGATTTCGTCACCCGGCGGCGCTACTGATGGCGCTCTCCCCCCGCCAGACACACCTGCTCGACCTGATCGAGCGACCGGCCGATCTTCGGGCGCTCTCGCGCGGCTCGCTCGCCGCACTCGCGGAAGAGATGCGCCACGCGCTGCTCGAGCAGGTCGAGGCCACTGGTGGCCACCTGGCCGCCAATCTCGGTGTGGTTGAGCTCACGCTGGTACTCCATCGGGTGTTCGACACGCCATACGACCGGCTGGTATGGGATGTCGGCCATCAGACCTATCTGCACAAGATGCTCACCGGCCGGCGCACCTGGATGAGCCAACTGCGCCAGCAAGGCGGCCCCGCCGGTTTCACCCGGCGCGCGGAAAGCGAATACGACCCCTTCGGTGCGGGGCATTCCAGCACCTCGGTAAGCGCTGCCCTAGGCATGGCCTTGGCCGCCGAGCGCAAAGGCGAGGACCGTCAGGCGGTCGCCATCATTGGCGATGGCGCCATGACTGCCGGGCAGGCCTTCGAGGCGCTCAATCACGCCGGTGACCGCCAGGCCAACCTGCTGGTCATTCTTAACGACAACGAAATGAGCATCTCGGCGAATGTCGGTGCGCTCAACCAGCACCTGACCCGGCTGCGCAGCAACCCGGTGATCGAGCGATTCCGCCATTCCGGCGAAGAGATGCTGGCCCAGGCCGGGCCGCTGGGCGAGTTGCTCGGCTCGACGCGCGCCGGGCTTCGTGACGGCATGCGCCACCTTCTTGGCACCTCGAGTCTGTTCGAGGAACTGGGCTTTCGCTATTTCGGCCCGATCGACGGTCACGACCTCGACGCGCTGCTCGACACCCTCACCAATCTGCGCGAACAGAGCGGGCCACGCCTGCTCCACGTGGTCACGCAAAAGGGTCGCGGCCTGGCCCCGGCCGAACGCGACCCGGTCGGCTTTCACGGCGTGGGACGCAATGGCGTCAGCCGGGCGATGACCCCGTCGGCCAACAAGCCGGCCAAGCGAACCTCCCCACCTACCTGGACCGAGGTCGCCGCCGCCCGACTCGAACAGCACGCCGAAAACGACGAGCGCGTGGTGGCGATTACGCCGGCCATGATCGAGGGCTCCGGACTAAAGGGGTTTGCCGCCCGCTTCCCGGAGCGCCTCCTTGATGTCGGGATTGCCGAACAGCACGCGGTCACGCTGGCCGGCGGGCTGGCCAGCGAAGGCCTGCACCCGGTTGTCGCCATCTACTCGACCTTCCTGCAACGCGCCTGGGACCAGGTGATCCACGACGTCGCTCTGCAAAATCTGCCCGTCACATTCTTGGTCGATCGCGCCGGCCTAGTGGGACCGGACGGTCCCACCCACGCCGGCAGCTTCGACCTGGCCTTGGGGATGAGCGTGCCGAATCTCGCCGTCGCCGTCCCAGCCGATGCAAGGGATCTGGACTCGTCGATCAACTGGGCCCTGGCACACGATGGCCCCTGCCTGGTGCGCTACCCACGTGACCAGTGCCCAGACAACCTGGAAGGCCAACCGCTTGCCGAGGACATCACCGCCCCGACGCTGCTACGTCGCAGCGCGGCGGACGCGCCTCGGCGCGTCTTGGTGATCGGCATCGGCGCGATGGTCGAACGACTGATCCCGATCAGCGAGACCCTAAATGCGACGCTGGTCAACCTGCGCTGGGCGCGGCCGCTGACGATCGAACCCCTCGCCGCACTGGCCGCGGAACACGACGCGGTAGTCACCGTGGAGGAAGGCAGCCGCATCGGCGGGGTAGGCAGCGAATTGCTGCTCGCGCTGACAGAACACGGGCTGAATTGCCCCGGCCTGCGTTTGGGCGTGGAGGACCGCTTTATCGAACATGGCAGCCGCGAGGAGTGCCTTGCCGACACCGGGCTTGATTCTCGATCGATCGCCGCTAGTATCGCCGCATTTCTGGACAAGGTGAGCGCCACATGAGCACTGAGTATTCGCTGCCCTCAGCGGGCAGCTACACCCTGACCACCGAGGTCGAATTCGCCGCCGCCCACCGGCTGCACGGCTACGACGGCAACTGCGCCCGACTACACGGCCACAACTGGCGGGTGGTGATCGAAGTCACCGGTCAACGGCTCGATCAGGTCGGCATGGTGGTGGACTTCAAGGTCATCCGGGCCCGTGCCCGCGAGATCGCCAAGCAGCTCGATCACGCCTACCTCAACGAGGTGCCGCCTTTCGACACGGTCAATCCAACCGCTGAACATATCGCAGCCTACTTTCATCAGGACATGGCCACCACCTTCGATACCGAGGCCTACCAGGTCTCGGCCGTGACGGTCTGGGAAAACTCGCGCTCGGCAGTCACCTTCCGTCCCTGAGCCGCTCCGGCGAAGCGCGCAACGGCGTGCTAGAGTCGGGCCCCGAAAACGACACTGCCCACCCACTTACAAAGCGTTTGAACTGCCCATGAACAGCCACGACATGCCCGATGTCCAGTCCAGCCACGATGCGCGCGATATCGCGATCGACCAAGTGGGCATCAAGGCGATTCGTCATCCCATGACGTTCCACGACCACGGACAGGAACACACGACCGTCGCCGAGTGCCAACTGACCGTCGGGTTGCCGGCCGACAAGAAAGGCACCCACATGTCGCGCTTCGTGGCGCTGCTCAACGAGGGGCCACTACAACTCTCAGTGGGCAGCCTCGCCGAATGGACCGAGACGATGATCGAGCGACTCGAGGCACACTCGGGCGAGGCGCACTTCTCGTTCCCCTACTTCATCGCCAAGGATGCCCCCGTCAGTGGCCAGGGGGCGATGATGGATTACGACGTCACCCTGATCGGGCGGGTCGAACACGGTCGGGCACATATTGGTCTGAAGCTCGTGATTCCCGTCACCAGCCTGTGCCCCTGCTCGAAGGAAATATCGGCCTACGGTGCGCACAACCAGCGCTCGCACATCACGGTGGAGACCGAGATCAGCGACCCGGCTCTCTCGTTACGTGACCTGATCACCGCGGTGGAAGACCAGGGCTCCTGTCCGCTGTGGGGGCTGCTCAAGCGCCCGGATGAAAAGTGGATCACCGAGTATGCCTTCGACAACCCGAAGTTCGTCGAGGACATGGTGCGCGACGTCGCCAATGCGCTGGAAGGCTACCCCGGGATCAATGGCTTTTCGATCAGCGTGGAGAATTTCGAGTCGATCCACAACCACTCGGCCTGGGCCGTGATCCATCGACCCGGACGATGACCCCGGTGAGGCCCCGTCGGCAATAGGCGCTGACTCGAGGGTTGTTCCCTTAGACCAGAAAACCGTCTTAGCAAATCACAAAGCCCCGTCTTACCGAGACGGGGCTTTTGACTGTAACTCGCGACCAGACCTGAGCGGGGCCACCGGAATTACTCGAGTTCCGCGTTGATCTTGGAGAGGATTACGGCCCGATCCTGAGGCAGGGTACCACCGGCGGTATTGATCCGCTCGATACGTACGTCGGTACCGCCATCACGCCGCGGCTCAACCTCGAGGGCCAGGTGCAGGGTCATGTCGGCGTCCTTGTCGATGGTCACGCCGCGCATCACGATGCCCTCGTAGAGGCCCTGCGGATAGCTGTGCTTGACCTCGATCTCACCCTCATCCTGATCGCGCGAGACCGGATCGAAACCAAGACGGTCCAACGCCAGCCCGACACGGTTCCAAGCGCGCGGGAAGGATTGGCTGACCTCGATGTAGCGATCCTCGGGCTCGTCGCCGGTGATCACCTTGGAGCGAGAGGAGAATTTCTGGCCAACCAGGGCACGGGATTCCTCGGCATCGTTGCCCGAGAGATACGCCGCCAGCCGCGACATGGTCTCGGCGGTCATTGCCGAGGAATCGACGGCGTTGCTGTACTCGAAGGTGGTGCTTTCGTCACCCGGCACCAGCGGCTCGTCGCCGGTCAGTTCACGCTTCTGGCCGGTGACGAAAACCAGGGTCTCGCCCTCGCTCTCGCCCCGCTCGATGCGCAGTCGCACCTTCTCGATGGAATCCGGCTTGAACAGCGTGTCCCGGGCGATTTTGAGG
Source organism: Guyparkeria sp. (assembly GCA_041685825.1). GTDB lineage: Bacteria > Pseudomonadota > Gammaproteobacteria > Halothiobacillales > Halothiobacillaceae > Guyparkeria. Next base: position 15,237 of record JAWLFB010000036.1, read on the forward strand.
AAGCTCATGATATTAAAACCGCCGCCATCGTTGCTGGCCACGCCGGTCCAATCCGTCTCGATCAAGCCAACGCCCGGCTCCAGCCGACGGATGGAATAACCCTCGTCACGCAAAAAGCCCTGAAGCTTCGGCCAGACGGCGTCAGGATTGGTATCAATAACCAGGTAGCGACTGCCCGGCTCGCCGGCCACCTGGATATCAGTGCCCGTTTCCAGTACGCCACCATCCTGGTTGCGCGATATCTGCTCGGCCCGGGCCGAGGCGATCTCCGGCAGGGCGACCGTACCGCCGGCGGCCGGGGCGGAAAATGCCGGCGGCACTTCCAGTTGCGCGGCACGGTTAGCCTCGCGGTCATCGTCACCGCCGATGAACGGAATGCTGGAGCAACCGCTGATCAGGCCCGTGGCCGCCAGTGCGGCGAAGGTCAACATCCGGGAGGGGGTGGGGTATCGCATGCCTGTTCGGTTCCAGTGTCTTGTTTGAGTGTCGGGTGTCTGAAAAGTGTGAGAACGAGTCGGCTCAATCGGCCTCGAGGCAACCGGCCTCGTTCAGCGCCCGCTCGAGACCCGCATGGCAGTAGCCATCCAGCGGAGTCAGCGGCAGGCGCAACGTCGGTCCGATCAGGCCCATGCGGTGCAGGGCCCATTTGACCGGAATCGGATTGGTCTGGCAGAAAAGTTCGCGATGCAATGGTGCCAGGCGGACGTCCAGCGATTCGGTCGCCCCCTCGTCACCCGCGAGGGCAAACTCGGCCATCTGCGCCATGAATGCGGGGGCAATATTGGCGGTCACCGAAATGCTGCCCTGACCGCCTGCGAGCATACAGGCCGCGCCCAGATTGTCCTCACCACTGTAGACGGCGAAGTCGTCCGGCCCACGCTGGATGATGTCGCGCATGCGCTCGATCGAGCCGGTGGCCTCCTTGATACCGACGATGTTGCGGTGCTCGGCCAGCGACAAGGTCGTGTCCGGCGCCATGTCCACTGCCGTGCGGCCGGGAACGTTATAGAGGATCATCGGCAGATCGACCGTATCGGCGATCGCGCGGAAGTGCTGCTTGAGGCCTTCCTGGGTGGGTTTGTTGTAGTAAGGGGTGACCGACAGATGCGCGTCGGCACCGGCGGCACGGGCACCACGTGCGAGGGCGAGCGCCTCGCGGGTAGAGTTCGCACCAGTGCCGGCAATCACGGGCACGCGGCCCGCAGTCAGGTCCACGGTGGCGCGGATCACGGCGATGTGCTCCTCATAATCCAGAGTCGCCGACTCGCCCGTCGTCCCGACCGCGACGATAGCATGGGTCCCGGCGGTAACGTGCCACTCGATCAGGCGTTTGAGACCGACATAATCCACTGCGCCGTCTTCGTGCAATGGGGTGACCAGGGCCACCATGCTGCCGGTAATCGTTTTCGCCGCCATGTCGCCTCGCGTGTTTATAGTCGCATACGGATCGGTGGATCGCGGCCGTCCTGCCCGAATGACAACCTTTCGGAAAGTCCTCGATAGGGCGGGGCCAAACTCGCATAGTACCGGCAGTTATCCGCCAGTGACAAGCCGGGGCAATGGCGGCTGCACGCCCCGTCCTCACAGCCCGCACGGGCCGTCGGGTGACTGCTATATTGGTCACAGGAGCGATCCACCAGATAGCCGGTTTCATCACATCGTCATAGCCAAGGAGTTCCATCGATCCCAATGAGCAGTCAGAGCAGTGCCACGCCCTCCCCCGAACCGCGTCCAGGCCAACCCGCCCCGGACTTCACCGGCCAGACCACCGACGGCGAGACGCTGGGATTGGCGGACTTTCGCGGCACCCCGCTGGTGCTCTATTTCTACCCGCGTGACAACACACCCGGCTGCGCCACCGAGGCACGCGACTTCCAGGGTGCCTTGCCCGCCTTCAAGGCAGCCGGCACCTGGGTCGTGGGGGTGTCGAACGACGACGCGACCAGCCACCGCAAGTTCTGCGACAAACAAGGCATCGACTTTCCGTTGATCGCCGATACGGACCGTTCGGTCAGCCAGGCCTTCAACGTCCTGCGCATGAAGAACATGTTCGGCAAGCGCTTCGAGGGCATCGAGCGCAGCACCTTTCTCATCGACGCCGACGGCGTGATCCGGCAGGCCTGGCGCAAGGTCAAGGTAACGGGTCACGTCGAGGCGGTCTTGCAGGCCGTCAAGGCACTCTGACAACAATCGGCCGCCCTCCAAACCACAGGGATCTTCTGACGCGATGATCTACACCACCCGCAAGCACCGCTGCCTGTTCATCCTCGACACCAACGTGCTGATGCACGACCCCACGGCCCTCTACCGCTTCATGGAGCACGACATCTATCTTCCGATGATCGTGCTCGAGGAACTCGACGCCGGCAAGAAGGGCCAGTCCGAGACGGCCCGCAACGTCCGGCAGGTCAGTCGATTCCTCGACGACATGCTCACCGACGTCGACATCGCCACGATCAACGATGGCCTGCCCATCCACACCGCCCTGCACGCCCAGTCGGAAAGCACATTAAAACCCACCGGCCGGCTTTTCCTGCAGACGCGCGAGGAGAGCAACGACCTGCCGGTCAGCCTGCCGGGCAGCCGGGCGGACAACCAGATCCTCGGCATCACGCTGGCCTTGCAGGAGCGGATAACCGACCGCGAGGTGATCCTGGTCTCCAAGGACATCAACCTCCGTATCAAAGCGACCGCCGTCGGACTGAAGGCCGAGGACTACCACAACGACCAGGTCCTCGATGATGTCTCGCTATTGCATACCGGTCACGAAATCCTCGGCCCGGACTTCTGGGAGGCGCACGGTGAGGCGCTCGAATCCTGGCAGGAGGATGGCCGCGTCTTCTATCGCATGCACGGGGCCAACACGGCGGAGTGGTACCCAAACCTCTACCTGCGACTCGAGGCACCCTCCCCGTTCACCGCAGTGGTACGACAAGTCCATGACGACGGCACCGCCGTACTGGAGAGCGTCACCAATTACCAGCAGGAGCGACACTCGGTCTGGGGTATCACCGCCCGCAATCCGGAACAGAGTTTTGCCCTCAATGCCCTGATGGACCCCGAGGTGGACTTTGTCAGCCTGCTCGGCCAAGCCGGCACCGGCAAGACCCTGCTGACACTAGCCGCCGCCCTGACCCAGGTACTGGAACAGAAGTTGTTCACCGAGATCGTGATGACCCGTGTGACCATCCCGGTCGGCGAGGACATCGGGTTCCTGCCCGGCACCGAGGAAGAAAAGATGACGCCCTGGATGGGCGCGTTGATGGACAACCTCGAGGTGCTGGCCAAGACGGATGGTGGTGGGGGCTCCTGGGAGCGCGCCGCTACCAACGACCTGCTGCAGTCGCGCATCAAGATCCGATCGCTCAACTTCATGCGCGGCCGCACCTTTCAGAACAAGCTCGTCATCATCGACGAGGCACAAAACCTCACCGCCAAGCAGATGCGGACCCTGATTACCCGCGCCGGACCGGGCACCAAGATGGTCTGCCTGGGTAACATCGCCCAGATCGACACGCCGTACCTGACCGAGACCAGCTCGGGGCTGACCTTCGTTGTCGACCGCTTCCGCGGCTGGCCCCACGGCGCGCATGTCACACTGACCCGCGGCGAACGCTCGCGACTGGCCGAATTTGCCGCCGAGGTACTCTAAGGGAGCCTAAAAAAGGCAAAAATCGGCCGAAAAAGACCCGTCGCCCGCCTCAATTCGGGCGAATATCTTTCGATCAAACCGCGACATGGCAGGGCTGGATAGCCAAATTAAGCCCCTTTATCAGGAGTAAATTAATCAAGTTTGTAAGCATGTACTAATGCGCAGATAATTAGTGTCGTCGAGGCCACTTGGCTTCAAGACGAAAAATTACACAGGGAGAGTCACCCATGCGCAATTTCCTCAAGGTATCGGTCCTCGGTGCCGCCATCATGACGCTGTCCGGCTGCGGCTTTATGTCCGTCAAGGACAACCTCGATCCGAAGGCGATGGACGTCTACAGCAACATGTACGACAAGTTTGTTGAGAGCGGCGGCGACCTAGGCGCAGCCACCGTCTGGCACATGGAAGTCGACGAGGGCCTGGGTCCTGACGACATCAAGACCAGCATCGAGTCGGCTGCCGTCGGTAGTGGCCTGATGAACGTTGGCGAAATGCCGCTATCCCAACAGCTCGAGCTCGAGACCGGCGAAGAGCAGAAGTACATGAACATCTATCAGTACTGCAGCCCGCAGATCGCTCGCAAAGCTGTCGACTTCAGCCCGTACTTCTCGGCCTACCTCCCCTGCCGCATCGCCGTGGTCGAAGACGACGACGGTCGTTTCCATCTCTACAGCCTGAACATGGATATGTTCGTTCACGGCGGGAAGGAAATGCCGGAAGAGTTCAAGCAGGACGCCATGCATGTCCGCGACACTATGTGGAAGATGATGGAGGCAGCGGCCAGCGGCGGCTTCTAAGACCCAATCGGTTTATCGTCCTTAGGGGCGATGTCATCCAGCCCGGCCGGGTCCGCCCGCGCCGGGTTTTTTCGTGCATGCCAAACGGCAGATGACACCGCATGCGATAACCGGCCTCCTTGCCTCGACAAGGCCGGGGCCAACGTCTTCCGGACGGGGTCCGCCACGCGCCGGCATTGTCTCATCGCCACACCTACCCAGACTGGTCACGCGGGCGCAATAACCACTGAGTGGTGGCCA
>JAWLFB010000104.1:0-4834 GCA_041685825.1 Guyparkeria sp.
GGGTTTCGGGCCGATCAGGCGCACGCCGGTGCGACTGGAGTTGTAGTGCACTTCCCAGTCGGTGCCGAAGAACATCTCGATGTCGCCGGGGGTGAAGAAGTCCGGCGCACCGTGCGGGCCGTAGATGGTGCGTATCTCCCAGGCGTTGCCATAGTCGGGGATTGACGCGGCCGGCATGGCCTCGGGCTCGCCGGCGGCCTGGTCACCTAGGTGCAGCACGTCGCCCGGCCAGAGCACGCGACCGCCGTGGCCGCCCATCTGGCCCAGCGTGAAGGTCGAGCGACTCCCCATGTGGAGCGGGACGTCCAGCCCGCCGCGCAGTGCCAGATACGCCCGGGCGCCCGCTCCATCGACCGCGGCGATCTTGAGCACCTGGCCGCGACGGACGCTCACCGGCTCCCAGAACACCACGGGCTTGTCGTCGAGCGTGCTCGCCATGGGCGCGCCGGTCAGGGCAATGATGGCATCGGTATTGAACTTGAGTGTCGGGCCATTGACCGTTACCTCCAGGCCGGCGGCTTCCTCGGGGTTGCCGACCAGCCGATTGGCCTGGCGGAAGGCCAGTCTGTCCATCGGGCCCGAGGGCGGCACGCCGATGTCCCAGTAGCCGATCCGGCCGGGATGGTCCTGGACGGTGGTCTGCGTGCCCGGGGTGAGCACCTCGATCGTCGGTGCGCGGTACTCGATCCCGGTCAGGTGCGCGGTGGTGTAGTGGCCCGCCTCGAAGCCGGGGTCGGTTGCGACCTGGCGCAGGTAGAGCAGGTTGGTCTCCAGCCCGTGGATGGCAGTTTTATCGAGCGCCTCGCGCAATCGGCAAAGGGCGTCCTCCCGGTCGGGGGCTCGGACAATCAGCTTGGCGAGCATCGGATCGTAGAAGGGCGAGATATCCGTGCCGCTTTCCACCCACGTCTCGATGCGGGTGTCCTTGGGCCAGCGCACGTCGGTGAGCAAGCCAGTGGAGGGCTGGAAGTTCTTGCCGGGGTCCTCGGCGTACAGCCGTACCTGGATCGAGTGGCCCTCGATACCTGCCGGGCGCAGGGTCTCGAGCGCCGGCAGGTCGCCGGCCGCACCGCGCACCATCCACTCGACCAGGTCCACGCCGGTGACCTCTTCGGTGACGCCGTGCTCGACCTGCAGGCGGGTGTTGACCTCAAGGAAATAGAAGCGCCCGGTATCGTCGTCGAGGATGAACTCGACGGTGCCGGCCGATTGGTAGTTCACGCCTCGACCGAGCGCCTCGGCGGCGGTCTGGAGCTCCTGGCGGACATCTTCGGGCAGGTTGGGCGCCGGGGTTTCCTCGACCACCTTCTGGTTGCGCCGCTGCAGCGAGCAGTCGCGCTCGCCCAGCGCGATCACCTGGCCCTTGCCGTCGCCGAAAATCTGCACCTCGATGTGACGGGCATGGCGGACGAACTTCTCCAGAAACAGCCCGTTGTCGGAGAAATTGCTCTGAGATAGGCGGCGCACGGACTCAAAGGCATCCCTGAGTTCGGCGGCGTCCTCGCACAGGCGCATGCCGATGCCCCCGCCCCCAGCGGTGCTTTTGAGCATAACCGGGTAGCCGATCTGCTCGGCCCCGCGCTGGGCCTGATCGACGTCGTCGAGCAGCCCCGTGCCCGGTAGCATCGGCACGTCGGCGGCCTCGGCCAACGCACGGGCGGTGTGTTTGAGGCCGAATTCGCGCATCTGGCGCGGGGTGGGGCCGATAAAGGCAATGCCGGCCGCCTCACAGGCCTCCGCGAAGGCGGCGTTTTCCGACAGGAATCCGTATCCGGGATGCACGGCCTGGGCGCCGGTCTCGCGGGCCACCTCAAGAATGCGCCCGGCGTTCAGGTAGGAGGCGGAGGCCGACGCCTCGCCGATCCAGACGGCCTCGTCGGCCTGGCGGACGTGCAGGGCGTGGCGATCCTGCTCGCTGTAGACCGCCACCGAGCGCACACCGAGGCGCTTGAGCGTGCGGATGATGCGGCAGGCGATGGCGCCACGGTTGGCGATGAGAACCTTGTCGAACATATCGGGCTTTCCAGAGGGCGGTTCAGGCGGGTCGTCCCGCCGGGATCAACGTCGCCCGGGGTCGTCCCCGGTGCGGTCGCGCCATTGCCGGCCGCATAGCTAGTGTCAGTCCCAGACCAGCATCTCGACCGGGGTGGGGTTGTAGGCGTTGCAGGGGTTGTTGAGCTGCGGGCAGTTGGATACCAGTGCGATCACGTCCATCTCGGCGCGCATCTCGACGTACTTGCCCGCATCCGAGATGCCGTCCTCGAAGGTCAGGCCGCCCTCGGCGGTCAGGGGTACGTTCATGAAGAAGTTGATGTTGGGCACGATGTCGCGCTTGGTCAGGCCGTAGTGGCTCTCGGCGATTGCGGTCAGGAAGCTGTCGCGGCAGTTGTGCATCGGCTTTTTGTCGAGCGCGTAACGCACCTGGTTGGACTCGGCCGAGCAGGCACCGCCGAGCGTGTCGTGACGGCCACAGGTGTCGGCGGTGATCGTCAGCATCGGGTTGCCCTCGTTGGACATCAGCACCGAGCCGGTGGTCAGGTAGGCGTTGCCCTGGGCACGGATGGTGTCCACCGCGCTGTAATGCTCTTCGGTGGGTCGCTCGAGGCTGTAGAAGATCGTGTCGGCGGCCTGGTTGCCCTCGAGATCGAGAATGCGGAAGGTCTGGCCCTTCTTCACCTCGTGCATCCAGGGCGAGCCTGCCGGGACGACCTCGCGGTAGACCGCGTTGGCCGGGTCAAGTCTGCTTTCCACCAGTGTCTGGCTGCTCATGAGTAGGCCTCCTGGCAGTTGTGGATTGCGGTGTTGGCATAGGCACGCGCATTTTCCGGGCGGAAATTGACGCAGTAGTCGTATGCCGGCACCACCGGTTCGGAGCGGTAGATCACTAGGTCGATCTCGCCGGGGCGATACTCGGGATCGGCATCCATCGGATGCGGCGCAGTGTTGAGCACCACTAGGGTGTCCATCTCCGCGCGCAGGTCGATGTGTGCGCCAGGTTGGCTGTGCTCTGGGTCGAACATCAGCGTGCCGTCCGCGTCGGCGTGGACCTTGCTGAAGAAATTGAGGTTGGGCACCAAGTCGCGTCGGCCGAGATTCCACTTTTCCAGCTCGATCAGGAACAGCTCGCGTCCGCTGCGGTAGAAATCGTTGCCGTACTGCTGGTAGCCGTGCTCGCCGTACTTCTCGCGCACCATGGCCGCGTCGCTGATGCCGCCGATTGTGTCGTGCCAGCCGAGACTGTCATCCACGATCGACATCATCACCCGTCCCATGTCGGAGTAGAGCATGTTGCCGCGCGTGAGCTTCGAGGTGTGCTGGCCCTTGAGGGTGTCCGGGGCGTTGTAGCGCTCCAGCGGGTTGATCGGGTTGTAGAGCAGGGTCGAGACGTTGGCCCGGCCATCGCGGTCGACCAGCCGCAGGCAAAAGCCGCGCTTGACGACCAGCGACCAGTAGCGCGCGCCAGGCAGGGTGTCCCGGTGCACGATCGGCGTGTTCAGTTCGGGAGAGGTGTTCATCCTTCCTCCTCGGCTGTGGGTGGATAGGGATCGAAGCCCAGGCGCTGGCCCACCGCGCGATACACCGAGGGGTGCGGGGTCGCGTGGGACAGCGGGATGTCGTAGGTGATGTTGGCCCCGTAGGCCCCGGGGGCCTGCGGGTCGTGGCGAACCTTGTCGAACACCAGCAGGCGACTGCCGAGCTCGAAGGCCTCTGTGAGGTCGTGGGTGACCATGAAGATCGTCAGTCCCTGGCGCTCCCACAACTCGCGCACGAGTTCGTGCATGTCCCGTCGGATGCCGGGGTCGAGCGCGCCGAAAGGCTCGTCGAGCAGCAGGATCTTGGGGTCTTTCATCAGGGCCTGGGCGATCGCCAGGCGCTGCTGCATTCCGCCGGAGAGCTCGCTGGGATACTTGTTGGCCGCCTGCTCGAGCCCGACGGAGGCGAGCATTTTCCGGGCTCGCTCGCGGGCGGCGCGCCGGGCGCGGCCGAATAGCCGGCCGGTGAGGCGGGCGCACCCCAGTTCCTCGGCGACCAGCACGTTGCCCAGCGCGGTCAGGTGCGGGAACACGGAGTATTTCTGGAACACCACGCCGCGGTCGGGGCCGGGCTCGTCGGGCATCGGCTTGCCGTCGAGCTCCATCACGCCGCGGGTGGCGCTTTCCTGGCCGAGCAACATCCGCAGGAAGGTGCTCTTGCCGCAGCCGGAGGCGCCGACGATGGTGACGAACTCGCCCGAGTCGACGTGCAGGCTGATGTTCTCCAGCACCACGTCGCGGCCGTATTCCTTCCAGACGTTCTTGAGCGTGACGGTGCTCATCAGGACCTCCGTGCCCGGTACCAGGGGAAGACGACGCGCACGATCAGGCGCAGGAGCACGTCGGCGAGGAAGGCCAGCAACGTGATCCAGGCCACGTAGGGCAGGATCAACTCCATGTCGAGGTAGCGGCGCACCAGGAAGATGCGGTAACCCAGTCCCTCGGTGGCGGCGATCGCCTCCGAGGCGATCAGGAACAGCCAGGCCGATCCCAGCGCCAGGCGCGTGGCATCGAGCAGGCGGGGCATGACCTGGGGCAGTACCAGTCGAAGGATGATCTGCCAGGTGCTCGCGCCCAGGGTCTGCGCCTTCACCAGCAACTCGCGTGGCAGTTCCTCCACGCGTTGCTGGATGTCGCGCATGATGAAAGGGGCGATCCCGAACACGATCAGTGCCACCTTGGCAACCTCGCCGACGCCCAGTGCGATGAAGAGGATCGGCAGCACCGCGAGCGGCGGGATCATGGATAGGACCGAGACAAACGGTGAGAACGTGCGATTCGCGTAGGGGATCAACCCGGTC
>JAWLFB010000105.1:0-4784 GCA_041685825.1 Guyparkeria sp.
GAGAAATCCCATGACGCACAACGACGGATGCTCGAGGCGGCGGCGCGTCGCCCTCGTACTCGCAACGATCTGGCTGAGCGGCTGCGCGACGGTCAGTTCTAACGGTAGCGGGCCGGGGGCGTGTCCACCTGTCGTCGAGTACAGCAGGGAGTTTCAGGCGCGGGCGGCCGAGGAGCTGGCCCTGCTGCCGGAGGGTTCGGCAGTCGCGGAGATGCTCGCGGATTACGCCGTGATGCGCGACCAGGCGCGGGCATGTCGGTAGCCAACCGCTCCGAACCAAGGTCGTTTCGTTTCCACTTGCAATAGATACACCCAATATGGACGCACAGGCTGGTGCCGAACCTTCCCAAAGGCTCGGCCCTCGCAACCCCACATGAGTCAACGCAACAGCCTGGCGGTCACCGCTCGACAAATCGGTATCCGACCCCGGGCTCATTCTGGATGAGCCTCGGAGCCGACGGGTCTTCTTCGAGCTTCTTGCGCAAGGACCGGACGGTAACGCGCAGGTATTCGACATGGTCGGTGTGAGCCGGGCCCCAGACTTCTCGTAGAAGGTGCGTATGGGTCAGGACTTTGCCCGGATGGCTGGCCAGAACGGCCAGGAGGGTGAACTCCTTCGGCGTGAGTTTCACTTCGGCGCCATTCTTCCAGACGCTATGAGCATCGAGGTCGATGGCGACGGGTCCGACCGTCAGCTTGCGCAGGTGTCCATGGCTCTGATCTGCCCTGCGCAGGCATGACCGGATGCGGGCCATGAGTTCTTCGCTGTCGAACGGCTTGGTGACGTAGTCATCGGCACCAAGGTCAAGGGCAGCGACTTTCTCGCTCGATGCCTCTCTGGCCGTCAGCACGATGATCGGGACGAGTTTCTCGCGGAACGCCCCGATCAGTTCCAGCCCGTCGCGGTCGGGTAGCCCCAGGTCCAGAAGCACGAGCTTCGGCACGGACCGTCGAAGGGCATCGAGCGCGGCCGCTCCGCAATCCGCCTCGACGGTCGCATATCCGCTGCGCTCGATGGCAACACGAAGAAGGCGACGGATCGGCATTTCGTCGTCGACGATGAGGATGTGCCCGCTCACGCGATGTCCTCCATCGACACATGGACCGTTGCATCGTGCGGGATGCGGATCGTGAAGCGCGATCCGCCGCCCTGGCGCCGCGCAGCCTCGACCGTGAAGCCCATCGCCTCCGCGAAGCCCTTGACGATAGCAAGGCCGAGGCCCGATCCGCCGGTGCGATCCGACGTCTCGCCGCGGGCGAAGCGGTCGAAAATGCGCTGTTCGCTGCCTTGGGGAATGCCGGGGCCGCCATCGAGCACGTCGATCACCGGGCCGCGCCGCCCCATCCGCGCGATGATCTCGATCGGTTCCTCCTGCGGCGAATACTTGGCCGCATTGTCGACGAGGTTCAGGAGCGCGTGGTTCAACAGAACCGCGTCAGCACGCACGAGAGGCAGGTTCGGGTCGATCGATGTCTGCACCTTTCGTCCCGCCAGCGTCTTGGCCAAATCGCCGACCGCCGAAGCGATCACGTCTGTCAGATCCGTCGGGACAAGATCGGGTGTGACTGCGCCTTCCTCTATGCGCGTCAGGTCCAGTAGATCGGACAGAAACCGGTTCAGCCTGCGCGCCTCGCTGCGGACCGTCTCGACCAGCTCGGCCTCGTCACCCGTTGCCGAGAGCGCCTCGGCCGCCGCAGTCACGGCCGTGAGCGGTGTGCGCAGGTCGTGGCTGAGCGACGCGAGCAGCGCCGCGCGCAAGCTGTCGCGCTGGCGCACCACCTCCATGTCGCGCATGTCGGTTTCCAGCTTCAGACGCTCGTGCGCCAGTGCGGCCTGGTCGATCAGGCTTTCGGCCAGAGCCGCGCGCTCGGTTGGGATGGGGTCGCGACCGGGCGGGCCGCGAAACCCAAGGACAGCGAGCGTTCCGAGGGACGTCTTGAGGGGACGGAACTGCCATTCGCTGGCCGTGAGGGTGTTGGTTCCCAAACCGGCGTCCTCTCCATGCTCCATCACCCACTCGGCCGCCGCTTGATCGATGGGGCTCAGTTTCGGTTTGGTCTGCCCGAACGCGCTGATCTCGACGCTATCCCCGGAGCGGTGCAGCACGATGGTCTGCACCGCCAACAACGACCGCAGCTCATCTCTTATGAGCTGTGCCGTCTCTTCCGTGGTGCTCGCGGCGCCGAGGCGCGTGGCGAAACGGGCGAGACCGGCGTTCTCGCGGGCGCTGCGCATGGCAAGCGCCGCGGCAGCCCGTGCGCGCGCCGCCAGCTGTCCGGTGATGATCGCCACCACCACGAGCAGCACCGCCGTGATGATGTTCACCGGGCCATAGATGATGAACGTGTAGAACGGGGGAAGGAAGAAGAAGTTGTAGGCGATGCCTGCTGCGATGGCAGCGATCAATCCGGCACGGAAGCCGTAGAAGCTGGCGCTGAAGATGACAGGCAGCAGGTAGAGAAGATCGATCGGGCCGCGACTGATCCAGCCCTGCGCAAGAAATGCGGCAAGCGTCAATGCCCCAACCGACCCGATTGCCACCACGTCCCCGGTCCAACTGCCGTGGGGCCACAGCCGCCGCCAGTCCCGCCCGCGTGGTGTGTCCTGAAAAGGGATTACATGGATGGCGATGCCGGTCGTCCCGTCGAGGATGTCCTGAACGATGCCGTCGCGCCGCCCGAACCAGCCGCCTCTGCCCCGCGATCTGCCGAGGACCAGCTGCGTGGCACGCAGCTCCTTGCACTGAGCCAACATGGCTTCTTGAACCGAGGTGGCCGGTACGGATTGCAAGGTGGCCCCGAGGGAAGCCGCGAGTGACAGATTGCGGGCAAGCTGGGTCTTCTCCGCGTCGCTGAACCGCTCGGCCCTTGGCGTCTCGACGTAGAGCGCGATGAGCGGCGCCTTCAGGGCATCGGCGAGCCTTTTGGCGGCCCGCACGACCTGCTCGCAACCGGCCGCTTCCGAGATCGCGACAAGGATGCGCTGCCCACCGGCGTAGCCGTTCTCTTTACCGGTGACGCTCTTGTGTTCCTGAATGCGCGCATCGACGTATTGCGCGGCATGGCGCAGGGCGAGTTCGCGCAGCGCCAGCAGGTTGCCCTTGGAAAAGAAGTGTTCAAGCGCGTGGCGGGCCTGGTCGGGCACATAAATCTTCCCGGCATCCAGACGCTTGATCAGGTCTTCGGGCGGCAGGTCGATCAGTTCGATCTCCGCGTTCTCGAACACTTTGTCGGGCACGGTCTCCCGCACCCGGACATGGGTGAAGCTGCCGACGACGTCGTTCAGGCTTTCGACGTGCTGGATGTTGACTGTGGTCATCACGTCGATGCCCGCAGCCAGCAGCTCCTCGATATCCTGCCAGCGCTTGGGGTGGCGGCTGCCAGGAGCGTTGGTGTGCGCCAGCTCGTCGACCAGGACAATCTCCGGATGGCGCTCCAGAACGGCGTCGAGGTCCATCTCGGTCAGGGTCTGGCCCTTGTAATCGATGGACTTGCGAGGGATCACCTGCAGCGGCGAGACCAGCGCCTCGGTTTCTTTCCGGCCGTGGGTCTCGACGATGCCGATGACCACATCCGCGCCGGCCTCAAGCTTTTCTGCGCCTTCGAGAAGCATCTCGTAAGTTTTCCCGACACCGGGGGCGGCGCCGAGAAAGATCTTCAGGGTGCCACGCCCCTCGCGTTGCGCTTCGCGCAGCAGGGCATCGGGCGAGGGACGGGCGTCATCTGTCATGGCACTGTTTTACTCTGTGCTCGCTGGACTTACCAATTCCGCATCGAGTTCGAGGTTCAGTTCCAGTACGTTGACGATGGGCGCCGGGGTGAAGACCCCCCCGGGCCGCTGGGCCATCCGGTCGATGATCGCCCGGACGGCTGCAGGCTCGACCCCGCGCGCCTCGGCCACGCGGTCCACCTGGAAGAGCGCACCCTCGAGCGAGATATGGGGGTCAAGTCCTGCGCCCGAGGCGGTCACCAGATCGGCAGGGATCGGGGCGCCGTCCCGGCCATGGGCCGCGATCAGCGCCAGCGCGCGTTCCGCCAGTTCGGGATTGGCGGGCGAAAGGTTCGATCCACCCGCACCCGCAGCGTCGTAGTCCACCGCCGAGGGGCGCGGCCAGACGTATTCCGGCGAGGTGAAGCCCTGCGCGATCAGGCGGCTGCCGATCACGCTGCCATCGTCTTGCGTGATCAAGGACCCGTTGGCGGTGGCCGGTGTCACGGCCTGCGCGAAGCCGAGGATCACCGTGGTATAGCCGGCGACGCAGATCGCCATGGTGGCGGCCGTGACGCGAAGCCCAGAGATGATGTCATTCATGAGTCTGTCTCCTTTCAGCGCCGGTCAGGGCAGCGAGAAGTGTTCGGCCAGCGGGCCAAGGGCCGCCGCCGGAAGAAAGGTGAGTGCGCCGAAGATGACGACTGTCAGGCCAAGCATCGTGCCGAAGGTCGCATCCTCGACGCCGAGGGTGCCGGAGCTCTCCGCCGCGCGGCGCTTGGCCATCAGGCTGCCCACAATTGCCAGCGGCAGAATGATGGGCAGGAACCGGCCAAGCAGCATCACGACGCCGGTGGCGATGTTCCAGGCCCAGGTTCCGTCGCTGAGGCCTTCGAAGCCCGAGCCGTTGTTGGCCGCAGCCGACGTGAACTCGTAGAGGATCTCCGAGAAGCCGTGCGCGCCCGGGTCCTGAACGGTGGCCTGGCCCAGCGATGTCGCGGCGAAGAGTGCCGTGGGCCCAAGGATCAGGAAGGCGTGAGAGAACAGCGCCAGAATGGCCAGCCGCACCTCCTTG
>JAWLFB010000106.1:0-4754 GCA_041685825.1 Guyparkeria sp.
CACAAAGCCGCACAAACAGGCATGAACACGCACCTTAGTCCAAATATATTCAATCACTTAGACTATACGGAACCATCGGGGAAGCTCTCATAATGCCGGAGTCGGTGGTTCGAATCCACCCATAGCCACCAGTACCTATTCCACTCCCGTGTGGAATTACGAATCCCCGCCCATCGGCGGGTTTTTTCGTGTGTATGGTCAGAGACGGTCGGCTTTCGGTTGGTCGGGGCAAGCGCCCATCTCATTATGGCCAGATCTTTTCGGCAAAAAGAATCACCGGAGTTCCTGCATGGTCGCTGATCGCAGTTTGGCTTGCCGCCAGGCAGCCACTGCCAGCACGAGCAGCATCAAGCCCAGCGCGGGCCACCCGCCAACGTAAGCCAATGGCGTGTTGCCCTCACGCGGCCGGATTTCTTCTGTCAGTACGCCCTTCTCGCCTGAGCCCAGGCTTTGCCGCACGTGACCGTGCGTGTCGATGATCGCGGAGATACCAGTGTTGGTGGCCCGAATCAGCGGTCGACGAAACTCGATCGCTCTCGCCCGGGCCATTTGCAGGTGTTGATAGGGAGAGAAGCTCTCGCCAAACCACGAGTCATTGGAAACCGTCACCAGAATATCTGCGCTAGGAATAGTCGCGCGGATGTCTCGGGAGAAGTCGGCCTCGAAACAGATCGAGGCACCCAGAGTTAGTTCGCCAACGCGTAGCGGAGGTTGATCTGCCCCGCCCGGACTCAAGTCGGACATCGGCACTTGGAAGAGCCATGGCATCTTCTCCAGTAATCTGCGCAACGGAAAATATTCACCGAATGGCACCAAGTGGCGCTTGTGATATTCGCCGACCGAGTCGGGGAAGCCGAGCAGCGTATTGTAATAGCGCCCCGCCCCGTCGCGCGCGAACGTGCCCACCAGCAGGGAAAAATCACGGTCTCGTGCGAGTGCATCCAGGTCGGTGCGCACGTCAGGGAGATCATCGATCACTCGTGGTATGGCGGTCTCCGGCCAGAGAACGAGATCGACCTCAGGTAATGAGTCGGTCAGCTCCCGGTAGATCGACAGAGTGCTCTGGAAGAATTCCGGGTCAAATTTCTGCATCTGCGCGATATTGCCCTGCACGACCCCGACGCTTAGGGAGTGCCCCGTTGGCTCGGACCAATCGAGCGAACGAAGTGGTAAAGAGGCAAGTGGGACCAAAAAAAGGACCAAGGCCGGACCCACCCAGCAACGCCAGTCAGGCCCATGTGCCCAAACGCGGCTGCTCAGGCGCCAGAGAGCAATGGCGAGTGTGAGCAGGATAGCGGTTATCCCGTATTCACCGATCAGGGGCAACCAGCCAACCAATGGGCCGTCCACCTGGCTGATACCGAGATTGAGCCAGGGAAAACCGCCGAACAGCCAGGCGCGTAACGCCTCGATCAGGACCCAACTTGCCACGAACGCGGCCGCTCGGCTGGACCAGTCGGCGCGAGGTGCGATACGCACGGCTAACCAGAGGGCAAGCGCCGGGTAGACGGCTAGGGCCATCACGAACAGAGCAGTCACCATGACGGCCAAAGGAGCCACGATGCCACCGAACAGGGTGAAGCTCTCGTAGACCCAGCTGACGCCCAGCCCGAATTGCCCCAGTCCGAACCACCAGCCGAGCCGCAGGGCTCGTCCGGGCCCACAATGACGAATCAACGCAAACAAGACGGCCGGCGCGATGATCGCTGCCGGCCAAAATGCGAATGGAGCGAACGCGAGCACCGAGGTGGCGCCCGCAAGAAGCGCGACCAGACTGCCGCCCCAGCCGTTCAGTCCAAGCGACACCGTGTGCTCTGTGACAGTATAATCACTATTTTTCGAATCAGGTGTCTTCGTCTGGCGAGCCATCCGCTTCCTCACTCGGTTCGAAATCGAGCTTGGTTACCAGCAGCAGGTGGAGCCGGCGACGATCGGCGCCCAGCACCTTGAACTCGTATTCACCCAAACGTGCTACTTCACCACGGCGTGGCAGGTGCCCCAGTGTGTTGGAGACCAGCCCGCCGATGGTGTCGTATTCGTCGTCGGAAAAGTCGGTGCCAAAGACCTCGTTGAACTCCCCTATCGGCGTCAAGGCGCGAACCGTGTGCCGGCGCGGCGCCTGCTGACGAATATTGACCCGCTCCTCGACATCGAACTCGTCGTCGATATCACCAACGATTTCTTCGAGCACGTCCTCAATGGTGACCAGACCGGCCACCCCGCCGAATTCGTCGAGCACTATGGCCATGTGGGTGCGCGTCAAGCGGAATTCGGCTAGCAGCGCGTCTAGGCGCTTGCTCTCGGGCACGAACATGGGGGTACGCACCAAGTCGAGCAGATCGAACGTCGACTCGCCACCGGGCTGCTGGGAATTGGCGTAAAAACGCAGCAGTTCCTTGACCAGCAGAATGCCGATCACCTCGTCACGGTTGCTGCGGATTACCGGATAACGGGAATGGCCGGTCTCGATCGCCGCCGAGAGAAGTTCCGGCAATGTAGTGCCTTCGTCGATCACGTCCATCTGACCGCGAGGGACCATGACGTCTCGGACACGCAGATCATGAAAGTCCAGCACCGAATCGATCAGCCCCCCGGTAGAGATCGGAAAGACTTCGGTTTCGGTCGCTTGCCGCACCAGCGACTTCATCTGATCAATTGTTCGAATTTCACAGGGGCAAAGGCGCTGTTTGATGCGCTGCCACCACGACCCGCTTTGCGAGTCCGGACTAGGAGGTTCGTCTTCCATGGATCGTCTTTCTTGAGGGATTGGAAAGGAGTTAAATCAAATGGATGCGACGTGAACGAGATGTGAGATCACGGCGTCGATCTTCACGATTCATTCATAGGGATCGGGGTAACCCAACAAGGCGAGTACGTGAATCTCGATCGATTCCATCTGTTCCGCCTCGTCATCGGTGAGGTGATCATAGCCTAACAGGTGCAAAATCCCATGTACCACCATGTGGGCATGGTGCTCGCGCTGAGTCTTTCCCTGCTCCCCCGCCTCGCTCTCGACGACGTTGGGACAGATCACCAGGTCGCCTAGGAACGGAAGTTCCGAATCCGGCAATACCTCGAGATGCGCCGGATCGTCAGCCGCCGGGAAAGACAGCACGTTCGTCGGTCGGTTCTTCTGTCGAAATTGCGCGTTCAGCGCACGACTCTCCTCCGGGTCGACGTAACGGATCGTTACCTCCCCGCCAAATGTTTCATCCGGCATCAGAGAATCAAGAGTGAGCGCTACCCAGTCACTCAAGGTTCGGCGCGACGGGCAGCGGGAGGCACAGGCACGCTGGCGATCGACCCATATCGGGGGTGAACGGGTCAATCCGCCCTGCCCCGGGTTTCGTAGGCATCGATAATGCGCTTGACCAGGGGGTGGCGCACCACGTCGCGGCTCTGGAAGAAGGTGAACTGCACACCCTCGACGTCGCTGAGCATGTCGATCGCATGGCGCAGGCCTGAGGTCATGCCCTTGGGCAAGTCGACCTGGGTGATATCGCCTGTGACCACCGCGGAGGTGCCAAAGCCAATACGCGTCAGGAACATCTTCATCTGTTCGATGCTGGTGTTCTGCGCCTCGTCGAGGATGACGAACGACTCGTTGAGCGTTCGACCACGCATGAAAGCCAGCGGTGCGACTTCGATCACGCTGCGCTCGATAAGGCGGTTAACCTTGTCGAACCCCATCATCTCGTAGAGCGCGTCGTACATGGGGCGCAGGTAGGGATCGATTTTCTGCGCCAGATCGCCGGGCAGAAAACCGAGTTTTTCACCTGCCTCGACGGCCGGACGTACCAGTACGATCCGCTGCACCTGTCCGCGTTCGAAGGCATCGATTGCACTGGCCACGGCGAGATAGGTTTTGCCGGTACCGGCCGGACCAATGCCGAAGTTGAGATCCGAATCGCGAATCGCCTTGAGGTACTGCACCTGACGATTGCCCCGCCCGCGGACGATACCGCGCAGGGTCTTGATCAGCACCTCGTCGCCCGGCGGGGGTGGCGTCTCTTCCATGCCGGCCTGCTGCATGCCGAGATTGACGCGCTCCGGGTCGATGATCTGGCTTTCGCTCAACGTGTAGAGATCGGCAAGCAGGATTTCGACCTGGTTGGCGACCGACGCCGGGCCAATCACCGCGAACAGGTTGCCACGATGATTGATCTCCACTCCCAGGCGACGCTCGATCATGCGCAGGTGCTCGTCGAACGTGCCCGCAAGATTCGCCAGTCGCTCATTGTCGGCCGGCTCGAGGGCGAATTCAAGGCGTTCAGCTTGGGTTTCCGTCATTACGCCGCCACCAAGTTGCGAGCCTTGGCCCGCTCTCGGTCCGTGGGGTGGATGTCGATGAATTCGCCGCGCAGCGAATTCGGGTTGACCTGAGTGATCTCCAGATCGATGAACAGCCCAACCAGACCCGGACGACCGCGGAAGATCACGCTCCGGTTGTTCTCGGTCTTGCCCATCAACTCGTTGGGGTCTTTTTTTGACGGCCCCTGCACCAGAACCGTCTGGGTCGTGCCCAGCATCGAACGGGAGATCTCCTGCTCGAACTCGGTGATGCGCGTCTGTAGACGCTTGAGACGCGCCTTCTTGATTTCCTCGGGCTGGTCGTCCGGCAGGTTGGACGCTGGCGTGCCGGGGCGCGCGCTGTAGATGAAGGAAAATGAGTGATCGAAGCCGATGTCCTCGACCAGCTTCATCGTCTGCTCGAAATCACGCTCGGTCTCGCCAGGAAAGCCGATGATGAAATC
>JAWLFB010000037.1:0-19149 GCA_041685825.1 Guyparkeria sp.
GCTTACCTTGTTCTGCTGTACGGCCATGGTTTTCTACCTCCAAAATGATCAAGACGCGCCGGGGCGCGCCTGCTAACTTTCACGTTTTCCCTTTCCGTCCCGGCGCTATCGCCGCGACACGAATTCAGTCTTTCCCGCGGGGGCCTTTCTTCAACGCCGCCAGCGCCGCAAACGGGCTCTCACGCTCGTCCTGAACCGGCTCAGTGAGCTGGCCCGACTCGTAAGGCCGATTGGGCGGGATTGGCCCACAGGGTGTTTCATGCACCGGCATCAGGGGCACGGCCATCAACAACTCGTCCTCGATCAGATCGAGCGGTTTGACCCGCCCCTCGCGCCCGAGGATCACCGGCTCGGCCGCTGCTTCGACGTGTTCTGCCTGCTCCTCACTGAACACGAAGCTCAACCAGGAGGACGATGCCACCGGCTGTACCACCGTTTCGCGGCAGCGTGCGCACTCTAATGCCAGCGCCGCCTCGATGGCTATCTCGGCTGCCAACGGGTGCACACCCTGCCCCTGGAAGAAGCGTATACGGTAGAACACCTGACCGTCTTCGGGGGCCATGTCGTGGCATCGCATCAATGCCGAGAGCGGCAACTCGCCCACCCTCTCCTCGCCCGCCCGGCACGCGGCGCGCACGTCCAGCGGCACGCTCAACTGCCTCACCGCCAACGGCTTGGCATCGGTCTGGCTGTCATCAGTCGACATCGGCACCCATCCTGCGCCAGAGGACCGAAAAGCATCGCGGCGCCAACGGCCTTGCAAGCGGGAATCTTAATCCGCTAAGTTTACCGGCTTCTCACACTTTCACCAAACACAATGCCGCTCGCAAAAACAGACCTGATTCTCGCCTCCGGCTCGGCAACCCGCCGCCAGTTGCTCGACCGCCTGCAGATCCCCTACACCGTCGACCCCGCCGACATCGACGAAACACAGGCCGCCAACGAACCGGCCGAGGAAGCTTGCCGACGGCTGGCGCGGGCAAAGGCCGATCGGGTAGCCGTTCGCCACCCCGATGCCGTGGTACTGGGCTCCGACCAGATGCTGTCTTGGCGCGACGGCCTCCTCGGCAAGCCCGGCGATGCCGAGACCGCCCGCCACCAGCTCACCCAAATCGCCGGCGAAGCGATCACCTTCCACGTGGCGATCAGCGTTGCCTGCCCGGATGGGCGCCGGCTCGACTGGCACGAAGCCGTCGAGGCCCGTATGCGGCAGCTGACCCGCGAAGAAATCGCCCGTTATGTCGAGATCGAGCGGCCCGTTGACTGTGCCGGCAGCATGCGCTCAGAAGGCCTTGGCGCCTGTCTGGTCGAGCGCATGGACTGCCGCGACCCCAGCGCGATTCTCGGCATGCCGCTGATCGCCACCGCTCGCCTGCTGCGCGACGCAGGCATCGACCCATTGCGGAACGGCTAAAGACCGCCGCAAATGACGTTTTCGACACACCGCGCCATCGGCAGCGGCTCAATCCAACGCGAGCCTCGGCCGACGACGCCACGGTAACCTTGCCCGTCGCTTATCACCGGAATGCGGGCCACTCCCTCACCAAAATTGTGCGAGAAGCCCCCGGCTTTAGCCCTGGGGAGGATGTCAATCAGCGTGCCCAAGACACAGCCGGCATTTGACGCCCCCAGCCCGGTGCAGTAAAAAACCCGTTTTCCCATCATCAGGATAGCCACGTGACACTGCTCATCGCCGCCCTGCTCGGCGTCATTCAGGGCATCTTCATGTTCCTGCCGGTAAGCTCGACAGCCCACCTAGTGTTGACCCAGCACTGGCTGATCGAGAAGGGTCATGACCTGCCGCCACCGGACAGTCCCGAGATGATCCTGTTCGACCTTGTGGTGCATGTCGGCACCCTCGTCTCAATCGTGGTGGTGTTTTGGCCCAGCCTGTGGCGCTTTTCACGTAACGCGGCGACCGGCGCTTTCCATTGGGCCTCGGCCGAGGGGCGGCATGAAGGGATGCCTCTTTACGTACGTCTGTTCCTGCTGGGGATGCTGTCGGTACTGGCCACCGCGGTTATCGGCTTTGGGCTTAAAACCACCTTCGAGCACGTGTTCGCCACGCCGGTGATGATCGCCTTCACGCTCACCTTGACCGGCATCCTGCTGTGGTGGACCGACAAGCTCCAGCCGCGCCGGCGCGGCCTCAAGGGCATCAATGCCAAGGTGGCGACAGTCATCGGCGTGGCCCAGGGCTTCGCGCTTGTCCCGGGACTGTCGCGCAGCGCCATGACCATCGTGTTCTCGCTGTTCACCGGCCTCAAGCGCCGCTGGGCCGCTGAATACAGCTTCTTCCTGGCTATTCCCACTATCCTGGCCGCCACCCTGGTTCAGGGCCTGGAGGTGAGGGGCGATCTGGGCCTCAATGGCATCAGCCTGATGGCCATGACGGTCGGCTTCGTGGTCTCGGCGCTGGTAGGTATCGTCTCCCTGAAGCTGGTCGTCTACTTCCTATACCGCGCCCAGCTCAAGATCTTTTCCTTCTACGTCTGGCTACTGGCCGCGGCCGTCCTGTTCGGTTGGATCGACCTGCCGACCTGACGCTGGCATCCACGGGACGATTTCCACCGGCCCGCCGATTAGGCTGCAGCCCGACGAACCGTCCAACTTGGAACACCTCCTTATTTTGCGGCCGTGCGACCAACACTGGGCCCAAGGCCCGGCTAGCGCACCGGTGGAAAGCCCGGTCTCAGTACCCCAGCCGCTTGCGTGCGACCTGATGCAGAGACGGCGTGGCCGCAGCACAGACCGTCGTGGTGTCCAGCCCCACCCCCTTTCCTTCTAGGTCGGTGAACACGCCACCGGCCTCCTGGACGATCACCGAAAGCGCGGCGATATCGAGCACATTGACATCCGACTCGACGATCAGGTCGATCGCGCCGCGCGCCAACAGGTGATAGTGATAGAAGTCACCATAGCCTCGGGTGCGATTGACCTCGGCCACCAGCGTCGCCAAGCCCGCCCAGCCGACCGGCTGCTGGGCCAGTGTCGACAGGTTTCCCACCGACAGCGTCGCACCGGCAAGCGTGTCGATCTGGCTGACCCGCGCGGCGCGATCTTTGAAAAACGCCCCACCGCCTTTCTCCGCGTAGGCGTACTCGCCGAAAACCGGTGCGCTGGACACGCCCAGGATGATCTCGTCGCCCTGCATCAGTGCGATCTGGGTGGAAAAGAACGGGTACTCGCGCACGAAGCTCTTGGTGCCATCGATGGGGTCGACCAGCCAGGTGAACTCCGCCCCGGGGCTCGTCTTGCCCGTCTCCTCGCCGTAGAAGCCATGATCCGGAAAGGCGTCTAGGATCACCGTCTTGATCGCCTTTTCGGTTTCCACGTCGGCGACTGTGACCGGCGTGGCGTCTTCCTTGATCTCGATCTCGACGTTCTGCTGCCAGTAGCGACGAACGACGGTTTCGGCGGCGTGAGCGGCGGCCAGCGCGGTTTCTAGGTATTGGCTCTGCATGACGCGTTTCCTGCTTGTATTCTGGATTTCGTGCCGGATGGCGGCGTGATTGCGGGCATTGTATACGAGACACGCCTGCGTTCGGACGCAACGCAAACCAGGTGTCAACGACGCATGCCGCGCAGCCACTTGAAGACATTGATCAATGATGAAAGGGCCTGAGCCACGTAGGTAAAAGCCGCTGCCCGCAGGATGCGGCGCGCCGGCCGACGGTCGGCGCGCTTCAGGAGGCCGGCCGCCTTGAGCATCGGCAGGGCGCGATTGAAGCTGGCATCGAGTTCGGTAGGCAGGGTCGCCAGGTGGGCGAAGACCGGCACGGCCATGGTGAGCACACCGGCAGCGAACATCACCAGGCCGGCAAACGGTCCCTTCTGGATCACCGAAACCACCGGGATCGCCACCAGTATCCAGCCGGCGATCCGCTGCGCCCACTGGGTGCGCTCGACCACTTCCTGGCGACGGAGGAACGGCGGGTATTGTTCAGCATCCTGCAAGGCATGCCCCACCTCGTGGGCCGCCACCGTGATCGCCGTCAACGAGCGTCCCGAGAAGTGCGCCGACGACAGGCGCACGGCCCGATCGGCAGGGTCGTAGTGATCGCCGCTGTCGGTCTTCTCTATCTTAACGTATTCGAGGTGGTGCTGGTCGAGCAGGTAACGGGCGAGATCGGCGCCGCTGAAGTCGAATCGATCGGCCGGCTCACTGTGACGGCGCATCACCTGACCCACCCACCATCCGGGCAGGTAGGACAAAGCGGCCATCAGGCCCAATCCGATCAGCAAACCAATTCCCATCAGTTTTTGGGCCGCCCGCGATCGATCTGGTAGATCAGGTCACCCGACTGCGACTCGGCACCACTGGTGAATTCCAGGTGCAGGAACTTGTTGATGCGATACCGCGTGATCACCTCACCGACTCCATCAAAAACGCCCACGGCATAACGAACCAGCAGATTCTCCCCGATGCGCTTACCCACACTCAACTGCGTGCCCCCCACTCCGCCATCGGTGGTCAAGCCGATCTCGTCGAAGCCGAACACACTATTTACCTGCTGAGCGAGATCGTCGCCTTGGTCAATGCCCAACCCCGCGATGGCGTTGAGCAATAGAGAGCCATCAGCATCACTGCCCGCCGACAGCCGCTGCCCGGTGAGCAGGAGCGATAGAGCATCACTGGGAGAGGTCGGCGGGCGCGAGAAGACCTCGGTCTCGGGCGATTCCAACTCACCGGCGATCGACAGCCCTACCATCGTACCGGCATCGTCGTTGATCTCCCGGGTAGCGACCACGTCCAGGCCCGGCGCGGTCAGCGGCCCGGTGAAGATCAGCCGACCACGTTCAACCGTCAACGTCTGGCCATAGGTCTCGTAGCGCCCGTCTTCCAGGCGAATCTCGCCGAATGCCCCCGGCATGTCGCCGGGACGCAAGCGCATCTCCAGCCCGCCGTTCAGGCGTGTGGCGAAGCCTTGACCGCGGAGGCTGATCTTGTCACCGAGGATCACATCGATATCACCGGTCAACGGATAAGCCACTCCTCGCTCCTCGCGCTCCTGGCCGACAATCACCAAGTCCTCCGAGTTGCCGCGTGCACTCTCGGGCAACTCGCCGAGGTTGGCAATCGTCAGGGGTATGTGAACCGCGCCGCCCAGTTGCCCACCATCCGGCGCCAGATCTATCGAGATCGCCGGGCGTGCATCGACTGCCAACGTCGGCAGACGCAATATAGGCAGGGCCTCGCCGCCCAGTTCAGCCTCCAGTCGCCAGTCATCGAAGGCCGTGAGATGGCCATCGCCATCCAACCGGATTCGCCCGCGGCTGGGCGGCGATTCGACCTGGTCGACACGGCGTGCCGAGAATACCGGCCTCGGCGGGGTCTCGGCCTCTCCCAGCAAATCCCCCGCCAGGCGCAACGCCCCATCGGGCTCGACCGAAAGTTCCAGGCTCCCGTCACGGTAACCCGTGCCGGTGGGCAGAGAGGCGAACGTGAGGTCCTCGCCCAGCAGCCGTCCAGACAGCCGCGGTGCGTCGAGCCGCCCTGAGATCGCCAGCCGTCCGGTCAATGCTCCATCCAGATCGGTGATCGGCAAATCGAGGGGACCGAACAATCGATCGACCAGCTCGAACACGCGGGCCAGATTGGCCTCGTTCAGGGAAAGCGCCCCATCAAGAGCACCATCCTCCAAGTTTGCATCGGCCTGCCCATCGAATACCAGCCAGTCCTCGATCCCGCCCTGCAGTGATGACTCGACCTGCTCGTTGGCGAGGCTGGCCGTCACACGAGTCTCGGGATACGTAATCACTTCCCGATCCGAGTCGGTCTCGACATCGTCGCGACCGGTAAGCCGGATTTCACTGGGCGGCAGTCGCAGGTCCACGCTCGCGGATCGTCCCGCGTCCTCGACACGTGCCTCGGCATCGACCGACAGCCGCCCAGGCGACTCGACCGCAGCCCCCTCGTAAGCGGGCCACTGTCGCCACAGCGCCTCCAGTGCCAGTTCACCACCCAGTTGCGCCGTGAGCACGTCCCCGGCTCGATCGCCTGTCAAACACAGCGAGCCGACATCCTCCGCATCCAGGCCTGGGACGACGGGTTGCAGGCACATCGACCCGAGTCGCTGCGATGCGGGCGTGACCGAAAGATCAGCCGGCGCCCGCAGCCGCCAAGGGAGCCCGGCAGGCGGCCCCAGATCCAGCCGGGTCAACTGCCCTCGCCACCCCGTTTCGTCTGCGACCTCCTGCCAACCGCCTCGCGCCCCCAGACGCAGTTCGACCGCGCCGTCGACCTCCAGCGTGGCGCGATGCGCGGACGGGTTCCCCTCTGCCGCGAATACCAGCCGATCGAACAGCGCCTCGCCCGTGTCCGGCGAAAGCACATCGGCATCCAGCGAGATCTGCATGCGACGATCCACCAACGACGTCTGCTCGTCGGCCGGGTCGATCACGACCGACGTTCGCGCCCGGTCTAGGGAATAGCCCACAAGTCGCAACCCATCGATACGCGCATCAAGTTGACCCTCTGGAGCGAGTATCGAACCGGAGGCGGCCAGCTCGACGTCTATGGCGCCACGGGCGGTTTTGGGGCGCAGCGGCGCCAGATCGACGCCGGGCAGCCGCTCGACAAGATCCCAGGGCAATGCCGCCAGATCCGGGACCGTGAGCTTGCCCTGCATGCCATCGAGTTGCCATTGCGCCCAATCGGGTGCGAGATCCACGGCCCCGGAGGCATCGAACATGGCGCCCGGTGCGGCAAGGCTCATCTGTTTGATCGCAAGGCGTCCTACGTCCAACTCGGCGCCAAGCTCAAGGCTCACGGCCCGCGATTGGCCGTCATTACGACGTTCGACCAGTTCCAGCCGGCCGTCCTCGAGACGTGCCCGAGCGGCCGACAACCACTCGGCTCCGCTCAGGGGTTGATTCCAATCCGGCAACATGGCGTCAAGTCGACCGCGACTGGCCAGATGCACCGTGTATGCACCCTCCGTTCCCCCGGCAAGCGGCAACGCGTCGATCTGCCAATCGGCGCGCAGGTAACGTTCGGCATCGAGCCGGCCATCCACACGCAGTTCGCCACCGCCGGCCCGACCCGACAACCGCGCCTCGGCTTGGGTGTCGTCGAGAAACAGGTCGAGATCCACGGCCTCGATCGATTCGTCGGTAAGGTCGCCCGACAGGCCCACTAGCGATAGCGATCCCTCGACCGGGAGCCATCCATCGGCCACGGCCATTTGGGTATCGAAATCGAACGAGAGCGAGCCCGGGGTCCCAGGCGATGCCCAGGCCGGATTCAGCGACTCGGCCCGACCGGTCAAATCGACTCGCCCGGTCGGCGACCACTCCGCCGTGCCGGAGAATTCCATCCGACCACCCAGCCCATCCGCGACCCCATTCTCGATGGTCAGGGCCTCCTGATCGAGTTGCAGACGGCCGCACAGCGCGGCCGGCAGCCCATCAGCCCCCATCCAGGCAAGTTGCGGATGCAATCCCATCTCGCCTAGGACATCGCCATCGAATTCGATCTGGCCGGACAACCAACCCTGGGGGTGATCGAGCAGCAAGTCGACATGCCCGATCAAGGGCATGTCCCCGGCCGGCTCCAGTGCAACGGCCGCGAGGACATCCAACTGGACTCCACCGGGCAGGCGTAGGTCCAGTTCGTCGAGATCTACCTCCAGGCGCGGGCGCTCGACGCGAGCATCCAACAAGGCCGCAAGACGTCCGAAACGAACCTCGTGCCGCCGATCGCCTCGCACGACCACCAGCCGATCGACGACCAATCGCTCGATCGCCAGCGATACGGGCGGCAGGTCAAGGTCACCCGGATCGAACGGCTCTCCCGCCTCGGCCGGTGGGTCGGCCGGCGGGAGATCGATGCGGACGTCGCTCACGGCAAGTTCCGGAATACGCAGCCCACTGCGCCAAAACGCCGCTGGATCGATTTGCAAATGGGCCTCGCCGATGGTGGCGCTCGCCCCCTGCTCCGGCGCCCACTTGACCTGCTCGAGCACCAGCCCGCGCCAGAGGGTGCCGCGTGACTCACCAACCGACAGCGCCGGCAAGTGGCGCTCGGCCTGGGCCAGTGACCACTTAACCCCACCTGGGGTGGCGGTAAGCCACCAGCCGGCAACGGCCGCCAGGATTACCAATAGGACGGCCGACCAACCGGCGATCAGCACGAGCCGCCGAAGCCAGACCAGCGAGGCCAGAAAAGTAGACGTCGTCCTCAAAATGCGGCCCCCAATCCGAGATGCAGCATCGGCAGGCCATCAGTGCCGTCCAGGGGCTGGGCGATGTCGACGCGCAGGATGCCCACTGGGGAGCGCCAGCGCACACCCACCCCGGCACCGGTCTTGAGCTCGGCCTCCGGGTCGGTGTAGGCATTGCCGCTATCGACGAAGGCGGCCAGATACCAGTCATCCCCGACAACCGGGAACATGGCCTCGAGACTACCAGCTAGCAGGTACTTGCCGCCGGTACGCGTACCGTTCTCGTCGCGGGGAGAGAGCGACTCGTACTCGTAACCCCGCACCGAACGGTCCCCGCCGGTGAAAAAACGCAGCGAACGTGGCATCTTGTCGAATTGGTCGGTCACGATCACACCGGCTTCCGCGCGCCCGGCAAAAATCCATTTCCCCACTGGCAGATAGCCACCGGCGAACGCCCGGCTTCGGACGAAGCTCGACGCCGAGGCGATCGGCTCGGCGGCGCCCTGCAGGGAGACATCGAAAACGACGCCCTCGGTGGGGAAAAGGGCATCATCCAGACCCTGATACCCAAGCCGGCCGCCGAGGATCGCGAAGCCGTTGGACTCGGGGGAGGCGTCACCGTAACGGGTCCGATCGAGCAGGTATTCGGTAAACAGCGATCGCGTCCACCGTTCCGTCTCCCGTACCCATTGCACGCCGCTGGTCGCCGAGGTCGTCACGATGTCGTTGTTGTCCTCGCGGGTGACCCGGGCGTAGATGTCATAACGCTCGCGCAGGGGATCAGCGGCCCGCGGGATGGTATAACTGGTTTCTAGGCGCTGCTCGATTGCCGAGAGTTCGGTGCGGATCGACCACTGGTGCCCGCGCTTGTTGACGTAACGACGCTTGACACCGGCGCCCACACGTGGACCGACGTCGGTGGCGTAACCGGCGCGCAGTTCGTAGGAAGTGCGCGGGTTGCGATAGGTGGTAATTTCGACCGGCACCTCGAGGTTCTCGCGCTCGTCGAGCATCGGGCGAACCGACACCGACTCGAAATATTCGGTGCCAGTCAGGTTGCGGTTCATCGCTAAAAGGTCACGACTGGTGTAGGGTGCGCTTGGCGGCACGCCGGTCAACCGGCCAGCGAGTTCGGAATCGAGGATGGACTGCTCGATCTTCACCTCACCGAAGCGATAGCGCGACCCCGCATCGAGCGCCAGGTCGATGCGCGCCGACTGCGTGGCCGGGTCAACCACGAGTTCCCGCCGGGTGAAACGCGCATCGAGGTAGCCCAGTTTCTGCACGCGAGAGAGAATGCCATCGCGAAGGGTGTCATAAGCAGCCTGATCGAGAGGCGAGCCCTCCTGCGGGCGTCGTTTACTGACGAACTCGCGCACCGATTCGATTTCGCGCACTGCTTCGGGCAGATCGATTTTCACCGATTCAACCGTCGTGACGGATCCGGCATCGATATCGAGCGCCGGATCACGACATTCATCTCTTCGCTGAGTGGACGGGCGGATGCGAGCATTGAAGTACCCGTAGGCCTGCAACGCTTCATCCGCCGCCTCGCTGGCCGCATCCAGGTAGCGGCGGATTTGGGCGGTACTGGCCTGACAGGAAAAGCCGATGCGCGGCACGGACAGCCCGACGTTGGTGATCAGGCGGGTATCGGACAGCCCGGTCAGCTGAAACTGCGGGCTCGGGGCGCCCATCACCGCCCTCGTCCCGAGCAGCCACGACACGGCGAGTACGACCATGGCAAGCCGAGCCGCGCCTGAACGCGGCATGATCAACTACACCACCTCGGCGAGGTCGCCGTTCCGTTCCAGCCAAGCACGGCGATCAGCGGCGCGCTTCTTGGCGAGCAGCATGTCGAAGACCTCGATGGTGTCGTCACCCTCCACCTTCAGCTGGACCAGACGGCGGGTGGCCGGGGCGAGAGTCGATTCGCGCAGCTGAATCGGGTTCATCTCGCCCAGGCCCTTAAAGCGGGTGACCTGGATCTTGCCGCGGCGCTTTTCCGACTCAATGCGATCGATGATGCCGTCACGCTCGTGCTCGTCGAGCGCGTAGAAGGTGTCCTTGCCAATGTCGACACGATACAGCGGCGGCATGGCGACGAAGACGTGCCCGGCATCCACCAGCGCAGGAAAATGCCGCAGGAACAGCGCCGAAAGCAGGGTCGCGATGTGCAGGCCATCGGAATCGGCATCGGCGAGGATGCAGACCTTGCCATAGCGCAACTTGGTAAGGTCGTTCGAACCGGGTTCGAGCCCCAGGGCCACGGCGATGTCGTGCACTTCCTGGCTGGCAAGCACCTGGGCGGGGTCGGTCTCCCAGGTGTTCAGTATCTTGCCGCGCAGGGGCATGATCGCCTGAAAATCGCGCTCGCGGGCTTGCTTGGCGGAGCCACCGGCCGAATCGCCCTCGACCAGGAACAACTCGGTACGCGAGAGATCGGTCGACGAGCAGTCGGCCAGCTTGCCCGGCAGTGCCGGACCGCTGGTCACGCGCTTGCGCGCGACCTTCTTCTCGCTCTTAATGCGGTTCTGCGCCGACTCGATCGCGATCTGCGCGATTTTCTCGCCCCTGTCCGCGTGCTGGTTGAGGTAGAGCGAGAGCGCGTCCTTAACCACCCCGCTGATGAACGTGGCCGACTCGCGCGAGGACAGGCGCTCCTTGGTCTGGCCGGCGAACTGCGGGTCGTGCAGCTTGGCCGAGAGCACGAAGCGCACCCGCTCGAAGACGTCCTCGGGCGACAGGCGCACGCCGCGCGGCAGCAGGCTGCGGAATTCGCAGAACTCTCGGATCGCCTCGGTCAGCCCCTGGCGCAGGCCATTGACGTGCGTGCCGCCCTGCAGGGTCGGGATCAGGTTGACGTAGCTCTCGGTCAGGCCCTCGCCCGGCTCGGTTGCCCAGACCAGCGCCCAGGCGACCTCCTGGGCCCGCCCGCCGTCCGGGGCCTTCATGTGACCGACGAAGGCCTCCGGCGGCAGCACCTCCTGGTCACGGACGCTCTCGAGCAGGTAGTCGCGCAGGCCATCGGCGTAGCACCAGTCTTCGCGCTCGCCGCTGGCCTCGTCGGCCAGGCTGACCTTGAGCCCCGGGCAGAGCACGGCCTTGGCGCGCAGCACGTGGCGCAGCCGGGCCATGTTCATCCGTGGCTGGTCGAAATAACTGGTGTCCGGCCAGAAGGTGAGCGTCGTGCCAGTATTGCGCTTGCCGACGGTGTCGGTCACCTCCAGCGGGCGGGTCAGCTCACCATGGGCAAACTCGATCCGGTGCAGCTTGCCGTCGCGCTTGATGTCGACCACCAGCCGATTGGACAGGGCATTGACCACCGACACACCCACGCCATGCAGGCCGCCGGAGAACTGGTAGGATTTGTCGGAGAATTTGCCGCCGGCGTGCAGCCGCGTGAGGATCAGCTCCACGCCGGAGATACCGTGCTCGGGGTGCACGTCCACGGGCATGCCGCGACCGTCGTCGGAAACGGACAGCGCGCCATCTCCATGCACCACCACGTCGATCGAGCTGGCGTAGCCACTGATCGCCTCATCGACGCTGTTGTCGATCACCTCCTGGGCAAGGTGGTTCGGCCGGGTGGTGTCGGTGTACATGCCCGGGCGCTTTCTCACCGGGTCGAGACCGGTGAGCACCTCGATCGAGCCGGCGTTGTATTCGGATCGTTCAGCCATAATAAACCGTGCATTCCCTGGATTATCGGTCCCGCCGGGGCCGAAATGGCCGCCCACGAGGCGCCTAGAGCCAGCCATCGCGGCCCGCCGCAAAGTGTACACGCCCACCCGGGACCTGACACCGACCTTGAAAACCCGCCTAGCGATCACCATGTCGGCCGGCAGTCGTTCACCCATCCACGAGGACACCCTGACCATGAGCGAGAGCGCGCATGTCTTTTCCGTCACCGCCCAGGAATTTCACGATCACGTGGTCGAGGCCTCCCGGGAAACCCCCGTGCTGGTGGACTTCTGGGCGGAATGGTGCGGCCCCTGCCGTCAGCTGATGCCACTGCTCTCGCAGATCGTCGAGGACATGGACGGCCAGGTGAAACTCGCCAAGGTCGACACCGAGGCCGAGCAGGAACTTGCCCAGCAGTTCGGCGTGCGCAGCCTGCCGACAGTGATGCTGTTCGTCGGCGGCCGGCCGGTCGACCAGTTCCAAGGCGCGCTGCCCGAGGGACAGATTCGCGAATTCATCGGTCGCCATGTGCTCTCGGAGATCGACAAACTGCGCCGGGAGGCCCAGCAGGTGCGTGCCGCCGGCGCCACCGAACAGGCCATGGACCTGCTCAGGCAGGCCAACCAGCAGGAACCGGGGAACGTCGAGGTACTGCTGGACATCGCCGACCTGATCGCCGAGCAGGGCGACCTCGACCAGGCATGGCAGATCCTCGAATCCCTGCCAGCGGACACGGCGATGCGAGACGACGTGAAGGAGTTCAAGGCCCGCATCGGCATGGCGCGCGCCGCCCAATCCGGTCCGCCCGAGGACGAATTGCGCAATCGCATCGAGAGCGACCCGACGGACTGCGAGGCCCGTGAGGCACTCGCCGCCAAGCTCGCCATCCGCAACGACATCGAGGGCGCCCTGGAACAAAATTACCAGATCATGCTACGCGATCGGGCGCACAACGAGGACGCTGGTCGACGCGGGTTGATCGATCTGTTCGAGATGCTCGGCGATAGCCACCCGCTCACCCGCCAGTACCGTCGTAAGATGTTCGGCCTGCTGCACTGACGTTCGGGCCCTCGTCTCGGGACGGCATCTACTCGTCCCGCTGACCTAGACTCACGGCCATGCATAGCCATCACGACCACCCTGTCACCGATGCCGCCGGCCGGGCGCTGGGTATCGGCATTGTCCTGAATCTCGCCTTCGTCATCATCGAGGCGGTGGCCGGGGTGCTCGGGCACTCCATGGCCCTGCTCGCCGATGCGGTACACAACCTCGGTGACGTGCTCGGACTGCTGCTCGCCTGGGGCGCCAATCGCCTCACTCGACGGCTGACCTCCCGGCAGTTCAGTTACGGGCTGGGCAGCAGCACGCTGCTTGCCGCGCTGATCAACGGCGTGACGCTGGCGCTGGTCTCGCTGTGGATCCTCTGGGAGGCGGGCATGCGGCTGGTGGATCCACCCGCCGTACACGGACTGCTCGTCATCGGGGTGGCGCTCGCCGGCGTCGTCGTAAATACCGCAACCGCCTGGCTGCTTCTTTCGGGCCAGAAACACGACCTCAACCTGCGCGGCGCCTTCCTGCACATGGCCGCCGACGCAGCCGTCTCGGTGGCCGTCGCGGTCTCCGGCCTGATCGTGCTGCTCACCGGCTTTGCACTGATCGACCCGCTGCTGAGCATCCTCGTCAGCCTGGTCATCCTAATCCCGGCGGTCGGGCTGATACGCCGATCACTGCAATTGGTGCTGCATGGCGTGCCCGAGGAAGTCGACCTCGCCGCGGTCGAACGACACCTCGCCGGCCTGCCCGGCGTGACCGACCACCACCATTTGCACATCTGGGCGCTGTCCACCCGCGAAACCGCGTTGAGTGTTCACCTGGTGATGCCCGAACCGCCCGCTGACAGCGATGCGTTCCTGCACGAACTCCAGCTAAACCTGCGGCAACGCTTCGGCATCCAGCACGCCACGGTACAAATCGAGCGGGGCAGTTGCCCTTGTCCGATAGACGTCTAGCGCAACTGATGCCCAGCGCGCCGATGATCGAGCCGGCCGACTCGATCGCCACCACTCCATCGAGCACGAGAATGCCGCCGACGTGGTTCATCTCCATGCGGATATCTTCGCGGTTAGCGCGAAACGCCCCCGAATCGATCCCGGCCAGGACCACCGCGCGGGCCTTGTCGGTGGCGATTTGGCGGGTAAAGCGCGGCGCGTGGGTCGCGCGCATCATCACCTGCGGGTCGCCGGACGGATCGACCACCACCGCCGTGACCGCATAGCCCCCGTGGGTGCAGGCGGCGACCGCCTCCTCGGCGATATCCGCCGCCAGCCCCATGCCGATCCGGTCGCTCGTGACCACGTCCCCCGCGCCATCGGCATGCTCCTGGGCCTGAGCACAGACAGCAGCCAGCATGAGCACTGGCACCAACGATCGACCAATGGACACTCCCCTCGTGGCAAAACCTCCGCTATGGTTGGGAACAACACATGGGTTTCAGCATAGCCGTCCGGCGCAATCTCGGAGTGACCATGGACGATCCCGATCCGACCAACCTCACAGACGACGCCCGCGAGGCTCTGCTCGCGCTGCGCGAGATCGCGCCATTCGACCGCATCGACCCCAACATCCTGGCGCGCTCGATGCGCGAGGGGCGCATTCGTCGACTTGAGCGTGGCGAGGTAATGCTGGAGCCCCGCATGGGGCCACCCGAGACATTCTTCGTGCTGCTTTCCGGCCGCGTAGACGGCCTGGTCGAGGGCTCCGACGGTCACCCGGTCTGGTCACTGAGCCGGGGCGACAGCTTCCCACTGGGCGCGCTGATGGAGGGCCGCCCGGTCAGTACCCGTCAGCAGGTCGCCGAACCGGGCAAGGCGGTCACGTTACCGGCCGTTGCCTTCGAGCAACTGCGTCACGAGAGTGAGGCCTTTGACGACTTCTGCACCCGGCGCATCGGGCACCTGCTCACCCGCGGGCCGGTGGCCGAGGAGATCGACGACGGGGCCGGCCCCTCCGGCGCGCTGCTCGATCCGGCCACGCCGATCCGCGCCCGGATGGACTCACGCACGCTGATACTCGACGGCGAAACCAAGCTCGCCCACGCGGCGCGTGCACTGGAATCCCACGGCGGCGAGGCGATCTTGGTCAATCTCGCCAATGGCTTTGGCATCGCCACGCTCCGGGATCTCGCCTTCCGCGGTGTGAGCAGCCCGGCCGAAACCACGCTCGCCGAGATCGCGACACGCGACCCGGTCGGCATCGATGCCGATACCTCGCTGCTCGAGGCGGCCGTGACTCTTGCCGAGCACGGCTTTCATCACCTGCTGGTCACCGAGCGGGGCCGCGATGCACCGCTGGGCGTCTTGGACGAGGGAGCTCTCTATCGCGTCAATGCAATGACTCCGGGGCTGCTGCATCAGCGCATCGGCCGTGCGCGCGACATCGAGGCGCTGGCCGGCATTCGCCACGAGGTGCCCGGCATCGTCGGCGCCCTGCTCGAATCCGGCTCGGGGTTCGCGCCGATCAGCCGGATCGTCAGCGGCATCAATGACGCGATCACCCGACGCGTGATCGGACTGACGTTCGAAGACGCCCCCCTGCCCGCGGAACTGGAATGGTGCTGGCTCACCTTCGGCAGCGAGGCACGCTCGGAACAGACCCTGGCTACCGACCAGGACAACGGACTGGTCTTCGGCGGATCGATCGATCCTCAGGCGGCCCGCGATCACCTGCTGCCATTG
This sequence comes from Guyparkeria sp., assembly GCA_041685825.1. Taxonomy (GTDB): domain Bacteria; phylum Pseudomonadota; class Gammaproteobacteria; order Halothiobacillales; family Halothiobacillaceae; genus Guyparkeria. The sequence goes on from JAWLFB010000037.1 coordinate 15,584, forward strand.
GCCCGCCGGGTCAACGAGGCCCTCGACCAGCTGGGCTACCCGCTGTGTCCGGGCAACATCATGGCCGGCAATCCGGACCTATGCCTGTCGGCCGATGAATGGAGCAAGCGTTTTCGCGACTGGATCGATCAGGGCACGCCCGAACACCTGCTCAAGGCCAGCATCTTCTTCGACGCACGCGGCCTGGCCGGTAGCGAATCGTTGTTCGATCAATGGGCGAGCGCCTGGCGAGAGCCGGCGAAGAAGAACAGTCGCTTTCGGCGACAGCTTGCCGCCAACGCCTTGCGCAATCAGCCGCCACTGACCCTCTTCGGTGGTTTTCGCACCCGTTCCCGCGGTGGTCAGCGCGGCATCGACATCAAGCTCGACGGCGCCACGCCGTTCGTCGATGCCGCCCGTATCGAGGCACTGGCCCAAGGATCGGCGGCCACGCGCACCGACCAGCGATTGGCACTGGTTCCCGAACGCGCCCTGCCGGCCGAGGACCTGACCGCGGCCTACGATTTCATCCAGCGACTGCGACTGCGCCACCAGCACGCCCAGATCCAGCGTGGCGAATCGCCGGACAACCTGATCGACCCGGACCGCCTCGACGGGCTCACCCAGCGACTGCTCAAGGAGTCGTTCCGCATTGCCCGCAAGCTCCAGCAGCACCTGAGCATCGCCTATCAACTGTAATGATGGACGGTCAATAAACGGAGGTTCCCTTTCCCCCCACCGTTCCAGTAGGCTTACCGTGCCCCGGGGTCCGGGCGTGGTGGGTACGCGATACCCGCCAGGCCCCGACCTCGGCTGGGAGAAGGAAGACATAAAAACGTTCGGACTCAACCGACACTCGAGGAGCCACTTATGGAGCAACGTTCCAATCGCGCCGATTACTGGCGTGCCAACCTGAAGGTACTGTTCGGCTGCCTGGCCGTCTGGTTCCTTGTGTCCTACGTATTCGGCATTCTGCTGGTCGATACGCTCAACCAGATCCACCTGGGCGGTTATCCGCTGGGCTTCTGGTTCGCGCAGCAAGGCTCGATCTTCACCTTCGTGGTGCTGATCTTCTTCTACGCCTGGCGCATGAACGCCATCGACAAGAAATTCGGCGTCGCCGAAGACTGATAACGCAGGAGCCCAAGACACATGGAACTTCAGACCCTGATCTACCTGGTGGTTGGCGCCACCTTCTTGCTTTACTTCGTCCTCGCGATCGTCGCCCGAGCGGGCACCACCAGCGAGTTCTACGTGGCCGGCAAGGGAATCAACCCCGTCCTAAACGGCATGGCAACCGCCGCCGACTGGATGTCCGCCGCCTCGTTCATCTCGATGGCCGGCCTGATCGCCTTTAACGGCTACTCGGCCTCCGCCTACCTGATGGGCTGGACCGGCGGCTACGTCCTGCTGGCAATGCTGCTCGCACCGTACCTGCGCAAGTTTGGCAAGTTCACGGTGCCGGAATTCATCGGTGACCGTTTCTACTCGAACACCGCACGCGTCATCGCGGTAATTGCCCTGCTGGTCATTTCGCTGACCTACGTCATCGGCCAGATGAAGGGTGTCGGCGTGGCCTTCTCGCGTTTCCTCGAGACGTCGGTCGAAGTCGGCCTGTTCGCGGGCATGGGCATCGTGTTCGTCTACGCGGTACTCGGCGGCATGAAGGGGATCACCTACACGCAGATCGCGCAGTACGTGATCATGATTTTCGCCTACACGGTTCCGGCGATCTTCATCTCCCTGCAGCTGACCGGCCACTTCCTGCCGCAGACCGGTACCGGCGCCACGTTGACCGACGGCTCAAACCAGTACCTGCTGCAGAAGCTGGATCTGGTCCTGGTCGACCTTGGCTTTGCCGAGTACACCGGCACGCCGGACCTGATGAACACCTTCCTGCTCACATTGGCACTGATGATTGGTACCGCCGGCCTGCCACACGTGCTGGTGCGCTTCTTCACCGTGCCGCGTGTCCGTGACGCCCGGAAGTCGGCCGGCTGGACCCTGCTGTTCATCGCAATCCTGTACACCACCGCCCCGGCCGTCGGCGCCATGGCGATGTGGAACACCCTCAAGACCGTGCAGGACACCGACCAGATCGGCTCTCCGGAGGGCAACCTGCTCTACGCCGAGCGTCCGGAGTGGATGAAGAGCTGGGAGACCACCGGCCTGCTCTCCTGGGAAGACAAGAACGGCGATGGTCGCATCCAGTACTACAACGATGCCAACGAGGACTTCGCGGCCCTGGCCGAGGACGAGTATGGCTGGAAGGGCAGTGAGTTGACCGTGGACCGAGACATCATGGTGCTGGCCAACCCGGAAATCGCCGACCTGCCCAACTGGGTAATCGCCTTGATCGCCGCCGGTGGTATCGCCGCCGCGCTATCGACCGCCGCAGGACTGTTGTTGGCGATCTCGTCCGCCATCTCGCATGATCTTCTCAAGGGCGTGTTCATGCCGAACATCTCCGAGAAGAACGAGCTGATGGCAGGCCGGATCGCTATGACTGTCGCGATCATCGTCGCCGGCTACTTGGGCCTTAATCCGCCGGGCTTCGCCGCCCAGGTGGTGGCACTCGCCTTCGGCCTGGCCGCGAGTTCGCTGTTCCCGGCACTGATGATGGGGATCTTCTCCAAGCGCATGAACAAGCAGGGCGCGATCGCGGGCATGCTGGCCGGCCTGTCCATCACCCTCCTGTACATCTTCTGGTACAAGGGCTGGTTCTTCATCCCTGGCACCAACATGCTGCCGGACAATGCCGAGAACTGGCTGTTCGGCATCAACCCGACCTCGTTCGGTGCCATCGGCGCGGCAATTAACTTCATCGTGGCGATCCTCGTCGCGAAGATGACCACCCCGCCGCCGCATGAGATCCAGGAGCTGGTTGAGGACGTTCGCGTCCCGCGCGCCAGCTGATCACCCGACCGGCAATTGCCGGTCCGGAAAGAGCAAACCCCGGCAAGCTGAAGTGACCCCTGAAAGTTGGACACCCATCCAACTGACAGGGGTTTTCTTATGGCGAAATATTCATTGGCGTTTAAGCTGCGGGTGTTCCGGTATTGGGATCAGCACGATGCCGGAAGCGAGGCGACAGCCGAGCATTTCCAGATTGACCGCAGCTTGGTCCGGCAGTGGTGTGACGTTTACTCCGTGCATGGAAAAGACGGACTGAGAAAGCGCTACCGACACCACTCCTCCGCTTATAAGGCCGCTGTCTTGCGCCCAATGGCCAGTGAAGGCTGGTCCATTCTCCAGACTTGCGCCATATTCAACATTCCAGCGTTCAGCACACTCCAGCAATGGCAACGTGCGTTTGCCGAAGGTGGCATGGCGGCGCTGGAACCCAAACGCCGCGGGAGACCACCCAAGATGGCCAAGCACAAGCCCCATTCGCCGCCGCTTACCCAGCGGCCCAAGGCGCCGGAGAACATGACGCCCGAGGAGATGAGCGAGGAACTGGATTACTTGCGAGCGGAGAATGCATTCTTATCTATGGCCTGCTCCCCGATCGCAAGCCCCCGGTGGGGTGGTGGATAATCAGGTTGCGTCAATCTATTCGGCCTCGTCGTGGAGCGCTTCAATGCTCC
>JAWLFB010000107.1:0-4639 GCA_041685825.1 Guyparkeria sp.
TCCATGCCCATGGTGTGGGCGGAAATCGCCTTGAAGTCCTCGTTGGGCTGGTGGCACATGGCGCAGGTTTCGTCGGGCACCGGCGCCGGTTTCTCGCGCATGTTTGCCAGATGCTCTTCGGCCCCGTCCCGATGGCAGACCATGCAGTTCTGGTGGGCCTGGACGGGGGTCTCCTCCATGGCCCGGTGGCACATCAGGCACCGATCGTTGTCGGCCAGCGCCGGGGCAACCGCGGCCGTGGCCAGCAGGATCAGCAACGCAAGGTAAGTTCGTTTCATGGCGGCTCTCGTCAATGGTTTTGTCTGGGTCGAGATGGAAGGAGAACACCCAAAGAATAAACCAGAACTGAACCGAAGGTCGCCAAACTTGGCCCACTAGTCCAGTTCGATACCGATGCCGACGGCGTAGGTGACGTCTTCCTGCTCGTTGCCGGTCGCCGGGTTCGACTCCCAGTCCCAGTCGATCTGCGCATTGAGATAGACGTCACCCCATACATCCCAGCGCAGACCGGTAGAAGTATCGGCAAGCCTGTTGGTGCGACCGGTCACGTAGACAAGCAGCCGGTGTCTGTGGAAAAACTCCAGATCATCATCAAATATCTTTCGGCGATAGCGCAGGTCCCAGCGCGCGGCATTGGATGAGTCGACTAGCCCGCCCAGTTTCTCCCGCACTCCCAGCCCGGAAAGCGAGATTTCAAGAAAGCGCGAGGCGTCGTCGAAGAACTGATAACCGAGTCCGGCACCCGGAGTGTATCGGTAGGCCAGTTCACGCACCGGATCGCGCTCGTAACTCGTCCCGGCAGAAAGAAACCACTGGTCCGAGAAGAACCAGCTATACAGATAGGTCACCATGCTCTGTTCCTTGGTCACCGTCCCGTCCTGCTCGTCACGGCTGAAACGGAAATCCAGGGTATGGCGATGATCGCCGATCCTCACCCGGGTGGCGGCCTGCCACACAAAGTCACTGGTCTCGGAATTGCCCCGACTGGCGTCGAAGGCCAGATCCGAGCGGGCGCTCCATTCAAAACCTTCCTCGATCTCGCGGAGTTCCTCGATATCGGTGGGCGCGAACGGCCGCGAGCCCTCGGCGGTGACGAAAAGCATCTCTCCGGATTCGGTGACCTCGAACCGGCCGACCGCGGTCGTGTGATCGCGCAACTCGACTTCGAATTCGGTCCCGGACTCGATCCGACTGATCGCATCCAGCGCAACGGCAAACTCATCGGCATAGTCGGACTCGATGAACAGCTCTTCGTCCCATACACGCTTGATCTCGCCGGTAATCCGGTCACCGTTGTTCATGAACAGAACATCGCCGTGCGCCGGGCCGGCCAGAAACAGGATCGCTGCGAGCAATGCGTGAAAGAAAATCGGGTGGGTTGTGCGCATGGTCTTTCCGCAAAAAACGCAGGAGTATAAACCCGTCCCGATGATATTCTGGACGTTGTCCAACGCGGCGAACACAGGAAATCGCATGGACCCCGATCGACAGACCCGCGTTTGTGATCTGAGACCCCGATACGATGCCATCATCGTCGGTGGCGGTCATAACGGACTGGTGGCCGCCTGCTATCTCGCCGCTGCCGGAAAGCGCGTCCTGATCCTCGAAAAGAACGACGCCCTCGGCGGGGCCAGCGTGTCGCAACGGCTTTTCCCGGACTATCCGGCCCGTATTTCGCGCTATGCCTACCTGATCAGCCTGTTCCCTGACCGCATGATCCGCGAACTGCGCCTGAAGCTGCGGCTGCGCCAACGTGCGATCTCGTCCTACACTCCGCACGGCGACGGCGACGGCCTGCTGCTCAGCAACGAAGACAGTGAACACACCGAGCGCGCCATAAGCAGGCTCGGCGCCGGCGAATGGCGCGGCTACCAGGCGCTGATGGCAAAGCAGCGCGCCTTCGCCGATCTCGTCTGGCCCAGCCTGCTCGAACCACTGAGATCCCGGCGCGAATGGCAAGCAATCTTCCGCAGCGCAGGCCGCTCGGATCTGTGGCGGGACTTTGTCGAGCGCCCGATCGGCGAGGTGATCGAAGCCCACATCACCAGCGACCTGCTGCGCGGCGTGCTGTTCACCGACGGCAAGATCGGCGCCAACGCCTGTGCTCACGATGCCTCGCTGCTGCAAAATCGCACCTACCTCTACCACATCATCGGCAACCGGACCGGGCAGTGGCGGGTGCCCGAGGGCGGCATGGGCCGGCTCACCGACCAGCTCGCCGAACGCGCCCGCCGGGCCGGCGTCGAGTGGCTGCCGGGGGCCGAAGTGATCGATACCAGCGCCACGTCCGGCGGCACGGCCGTCCGCTTCCGGCACCGGGATGCGGACTTCGAGCGCGAGGCCCGGCACCTTGTCTGGAATGCCACCCCGCCTTTCCGCCGACGGCCGGATTCGTCAGGCGTCGACGAAGGCACTTCCTTCAAGATCAACATGCTGCTGGAAAAACTGCCGCAGCCGGTCGACCGACGGGTCACGCCGGAACAGGCTTTCGCCGGCACCTTTCACATCGATGAGCGCTATTCACAACTCCAGGCCGCGTGGCAGTCGGCAAAGCGCGGCGAAATCCCCGCGACCCCGGCCGGAGAGATCTACTGCCACACCCTCACAGACCCGACGATTCTCTCGGCGAAACTGCGCCGGCACGGCTACCACACGCTGACGTATTTCGGGCTCGATCTACCCTACGGCTTGTTCACTGAAGACAATGAAGCCGCCAGGCAAACGGTCGTGAACAATGTCTTCGAAGGCCTGAACCGTTACCTGGCCACTCCCCTGCAGGCCTGCCTGGCCAAGGATCGCCACGGCCGACCCTGTCTGGAAGCCAAGAGCCCCGTCGACCTGGAACGAGAGCTCGGCCTGCCGCGCGGCAACATTTTCCACAAGGGGCTGTCGTGGTTTTTCGCCGAAAGCGAATCCGAGGTCGGTGCTTTCGGGGTCGAAACCGGCCGCCCGAATGAATGGATCTGCGGCTCGTCGGCCCGGCGCGGCGGCGCGGTCAGCGGCATCCCCGGGCGCAACGCCGCGATGGCCATCCTCGATCGGCATGAGAGTTGACGACTTGCTTTCAAACCGGCGCTGATTTCTCGGCACCGTAACAAGCCAGAGCGAGAAGAACACCAATCCCGAGGGGCCTGGTTTGCATCGGGCCGCGCCCTCTCGGGCCCGGCGAGACGACCCGGCCGCATGGCCCACTAGCGGCGTCTACCCACCGGGCGGAGCGAGTGCCGCGCGGGTTCGCTGGTCGGGATAGCCGTCGACGATCAGGCCGCGATCACGTTGGAATTCACGCAACGCGCTCCGGGTAGCCGGGCCCAGGATGCCGTCCGCCTCACCCGGACGGTAGCCGAGTTCGGCCAGCCGACGCTGGAGTTCAGCCATTTCCGAAGTCACCATCGCCGTATCGTGCTCGGGCAGATCGGCGCGCAGCGCCCCGCCCCCGGCGATGCGGTCGGCAAGATGACCGACGGCGACGGCATACAGGGTTGATCGGTTCCACTCGAGCAGCACATCGAAGTTGTCGTAGACCACAAAAGCCGGCCCGGCATGACCCATGGGGAGCAGCAGCCGGGCCGTCATGTCGGCCAGCGGCAGCGCAGCGCCATCGGCGCGGCGCACGCCCAGTGCCGCCCACTCAGAGAGCGGGCGTGGCTGGTCGATGCCGCTTTTGTCGAACGCGAAGTCGGCCGGGACGCCGACCTCGCGCCCCCAGCGCTCGCCGCGCTTCCAGCCCAGGCTCTTCAGGTAGTTGGCCCCGGAGGCGAGTGCGTCAGCCGGACTGCGCCACAAGTCGATGCGGCCGTCACCGTCACCGTCGACGGCGTGGGCGAAGTAGGCCGAGGGCATGAACTGGGTCTGGCCCATGGCGCCGGCCCACGATCCGAGCATGGCCGACGGCGCCAGTGCCTCGCGCTCGACCAGGCGGATCGCGGTCAGGAGCTCGTCGCGAAAGAATTCGCTGCGCCGCGGATCGCAGGCCAGTGTGGCGAGCGAATCCAGGATCGGCATGCGGCCGGTATGGCGCCCGAAGCTCGACTCCATGCCCCACAGGGCGACCAGGTAATGGCCCGGCACGCCGTACTCGCGGTTCAGGCCGTCGAGCAATTCTCGATGCTGGTCCAGCAGTTCGCGTCCGCGCTCGACGCGCCCGCGAGTGACCCGGTCGCGCAGATAGCCGGCGAATGTCTGCCGAGATTCCGGCTGGGCGCGATCGAGTTCGATCACCCTGGGCTGGAACTCCAGCCCGCCAAGCACCCCGTCGGCCAACTCGGCGGAAATGCCTTCGGCACGCGCGATGGCGGCAAGCTCGTCAAGACAGGCGGCAAATCCCCGGAAACCCGGATCATCGCCGCGCTCGACGCCGGCACCGGCACCGGCCATCATCAGCGTCAGCACCATCACCTGTGGCTTCAACACGGTCGATGCTCCTGAGGGATGCAGTTCACGACAACCGCGTATGACCATCCTGAAGCCCCGTCGTTCCCCGATGCGGCATTCGAGCGCAATACCGGCCAAGCAATGATTCTGGGTGCGGCTGCGAACAGACTGGTACCGGGTGCGCCGTCAAGATCGAACCCTGATGCAATGCAACCAGGAATGCCCGCAGTGAATTGGTCCGCCCCGGATTTTTCCCGACAGCAAG
>JAWLFB010000108.1:0-4591 GCA_041685825.1 Guyparkeria sp.
TTAAGCTGCGAGTGCGTAGTTGTCGTCGTTGGCAACTATTGGTTTTGCAGTTGTTTAACGAGGAGACTACACCTCGGCATGCACCTTGAGTTTCGCGACCCACGTCGAAGCCGTATCACCCCCGGTTGATTGACAGTGTTGGGGCTGTCACCCCATATTTCAAGACATCCGCGACGAAATGGCCTCTCGTCCGCGTGACTCCCAGAATGAGACAGCCAGCGTACGGGAAAGGTTCCCGCGCGCTCGGCAAACGTCGATGCCGGCGTCAGCGCTCAAGAAAACGATCCCGTCACCCTACTTCCGAGTCGGGGCGGGTCCGGCCGCCACACACCCACAAGCGGCGGCAGAGTAGCACGCCAAAGGCGATAGCGCCGCATCGAAACGGTTCATGGGCCGATCGCGGTCACCCGACGCCCATCGGCCTCGGCCGGGACAGGCGAGGACCGGGCGGCCGGCGACATCAGCAACGCGGCCTGCAGGCTGAACAGCAGGGCCGCCCCGAGCAGGTGAAGCGGCTGCAGCGCGACCGGCAGGTCGAACCCGACCAGTGCCCCGCCGAGCGCAACCTGGGCGGCAAGAACGCCCAGCAGAGCCATTGAGGCTCGCCGTGCGAGCCCCCCGCTGCAAAACAAACGTAACGCAAGCCACAAGTTCACGGCGACGACGAGTGCCGCCATCAGCATGTGGACATCGAGAACCGCCCCGACGCGTTCGATCCACCCCATTCGGTCGTGAAAATCAACCGCGCTCGCGGCCACCTGGTCGACCCGCTCACGCACCTGGGCGCCGAGCCCGGTCTGCAGCAGGCTGAGCAGCAGCGCAATGGGCAACAGCGGCATCCAGTGGCGCTTTTGGGCGTCTTGCACACGCCATCGCGTCGGTAGCGTGCGCGTCACCACGCCCAGCAGGAGCAGGATGACGCCGAACGAGAGCATCATGTGGGTGGTGACCACCGCCCCGTGGAGGTTGGTCTCGACGACCACTGCGCCGAGCCACCCGTTGAACCCCACCAGCACGAAGGCCCCGCCGGCTAGCGCCGGCAGCCAGCGGTCGCGTTGCCGAACCAGCACGGCCAGCACCAGCGTCATCAGCGAAAGAAATCCGATCAGCGTACCCGTGAGGCGATTGAGGAACTCGGTCCAGGTACGTAACGGATCGAAGCGCATCTCATCGTAGCCGTAACGCGCGTACGTCTGGCGGTAGTCGGCGGGGAGGTCCGCCTCGCTAATGGGTGGCACCAGCTGGCCGAAACAGGTGGGCCAGTCCGGGCACCCCATACCCGCCCCGGTCGCCCGGACGGTGGCCCCGACCCAGATCAGGAACAACACGGCCGCGACTGTCACGATGACCATGAGGCGCAATTGCTTGAGCCGTCGATTCACTCGGTCTCTCCTTCCGTCGTGGGGCTTCCGACAGCGCCGCCCCGCTCAATCCGCCGACGATGCCAGAACGCGATGAGCCCGAACCACATAGCCAAGGGCAACAGCAGGGTGCCCCAGAACCAGAGTACGCGGCCACCCACGCCAAACACCTCCCCCGTGTGGACCGCCGTCAGCCATGCGGCTATGCCCGCTCCCGACTGCGCACCGTGCCCGGCGTCGTACCCAACGCCGAACGGCCCGAAGCTGCCCGGAGCGCGGCAACGGACTACGGCGCGGCCGTCGTCGCGCCACCAGATCGTATCGATCGACCGCCCCTCGCAGGCACCGGCCAGCGTATCGGCCGTGCCGGCCTTCACGGCAGGCGGCGGGTGGTTGTCATTCAACGAATGTCCCGCCGCGAGGGCGAACACGGCAGTCAGTGCGCAAACAGACCACAGCGAGGCACCCAGCCAGACCAACCGGCGATGCCACCGCCTCGCCCCGTCACCCCCCTGCCGGTAACGACGACCGACCCAGCCGAGAACGAGCAGAACGATAACGCCGGTCGAGGCAACGATCACGACCGCCTGTCCGGCTCGACCGGCACTCAGTTTTCGATGGACGCTCCCCAGCCAGTGCCTCGGGTCCGCGCTCGCCAAACGTTCGCCGACGATCACTTCGCGAAACGGATCAACAAACACCTGCCGTTGCTCCCCCTCACCGTCGATGAGTTGCGCCACGGCCGTGTCTTGCCGGCGCTCCGGGAGGTCGAGTCGTTCCAGTTGCATTCCCGGAAGGCGTCTCTCGATAATCTCGATTATCCGTGCTAGCGGCACCGGCTCGACATTGCTCGGCGGCGAGATCGTCCAGAGTTCGGGCGCTATCACGCGATCCGCCTGTTGGGCGAAAGACAGCCCGGCACCCGAAAACGCCACCAGCGACAGCGGTAGCAACAGCGCGAATCCCAGCCAGACATGCACCCGCCGAATGCGATTGCGCCAGGGCGAGGAAACGACACCGTCCCGCTCGCTCACAGCAGGTAATGGTCCAGCAGCAGCGCGAGGAACAACAGGGCAAGGTAGATGATCGAGTAGCCGAACAGGCTCATCGCGCCGGCATGCCGCGGCGAGCGATATAACCGCCACGATCGGCGCAGGTACTCCCCGCCCAAGCCCAGCGCCGCCAGCCCGTAGAGCCAGCCGCTCATGCCGATCAACCACGGCACCACCGTGACTGCCACCATGGCGATCGTGTAGAGCAGGATCTGGTACTTGGTCGCCTGGATGCCGTGCGTGACCGGCAGCATCGGCACACTGGCCCGCCGGTACTCCTCGACCTTCGCGATCGCCAGCGGCCAGAAGTGCGGTGGCGTCCAGAGGAAAATGATCAGGAAGAGCAGCAATCCCTCGATACCCACCTCACCGGTGGCCGCCGCCCAGCCGAGCAGCGGAGGAGCGGCGCCGGCCGCCCCGCCCCAGACGATGTTCTGCGGAGTGCGGTGCTTGAGAAAGACCGTGTAGACGATCGCGTAGCCGAGCATCGCGATCAGGGTGAGCACAGCCGTCAGCGCGTTGACCCAGGCCAGCAGGATGGCCGTGCCGCCCACCCCCCAAAGGGTCGCCCAAGCCAAGGCGAACCGCGACTCCATCAGATCGCTGGCCAGCGGCCGGGCCGAGGTCCGGGCCATCAGTCGGTCGATGCGCGCGTCAACGACGTGATTGACTGCCGCCCCGGCCGCGGCGACCAGGCCGATCCCCACGCAACCGGCCAGAACGACGGGCCAGTCGATGGTGGCAGGATAGGCCAGCAACATGCCCACGTAGGCGGTGAACACGATCAGCATAACCACCTTGGGCTTGCCTATCTCGACGACCGAGCGCACCTGCCGCTGCAGTCCGATTGCAAGTTCTGCCATGTCCGGATCCCTCTGTTCTGCCTGACCGGCGTTTGGAGTCAGGGTCCCTCGGCTAGGTTTCACGATCATGTCACGTACGACTGGGCATCATGAATTTTCGGTCGGATTGGTGGCTCGGACAGCCCCTTTCCTTGAGATACGTGACAGACAACTTACGGTAGTTTAGATTGGGATTTGTGAATATATGGACATAAACATCAGAACGATGCAGGGCACACGAATGCCGCTACCTCCCCGATTCACCAACGACCGTCACGCCACGCGGACCAGGATGCTCCGACCAGGCGGTGGTCGGTTGCGCTTGTCTTCCCACCGTTGTCGCCCATCCGCGACACCGCCTGCCGAACCATTCCACCGTGTTCCGCCGGAGGACCGCCCATGAAATCACGTCTCGTCCCCGTCGCCGGGGTACTGCTCCTCGGCGCCGTCCCCCTGGCCCAGGCCGCCGACCTGTCGAAGCCGAACGGGGAGATGCTCTCTCACACCTGCGCGGCCTGCCATGGCACCTACGGTCATTTCGATGACGACTACATGCCGCCGCTCGCGGGCATGTCCGAGGAGCGGTTCGTTGATTCAATGATCGCGTTTCGCAACGGCAGCCGACCGGCGTCGATCATGGACCGCGTGGCCAAGGCATTCACCGACGAGGAGATCGAGGCCATGGCCGAGTTCTTCGCCGCGCAACAGGACGAGGAGGTAACGCCGTGAGCCGCCCCATCGACCGCCGTGACTTTCTCCGCTGGACCGGCCTGGCCTCGGTCGCCGGGCTGGGCCTATTCTCCGGGCGCACGCTATTCGCCGACGCCCAGCCGCATGTAGTCGTGATCGGCGGCGGGACGGGCGGCGCGACCGCGGCGAAGTATCTCAAGCTGGCCGACCCGGGCATTCGCGTAACCATCGTCGAGCGCAACCGCACGTACCTGCGCTGCTACGGCTCCAACGAGGTCCTCAACGACGACATCACAATGGCCGACCTCGAGATCGGCTACGACGCGCTCAAGAATCGTTACGGCATCGAGTTCGTCTTCGGCGAAGTGGACAACGTCGATGTCGAGCAGCGACGGGTGCGAGTCAAGGGTGGTACGACGCTCGACTACGACCGCCTGATCGTCTCGCCTGGCATCGACTTCAAGTACGGCGAGATCGAGAACTACACCGCCGAGGTGGCCGAGACCTCCATGCCGCATGCCTGGAAGGCTGGTCCGCAGACCACGCTGCTGCGCCGGCAACTGCACGCTATGCCCGAGGACGGCACCTTCCTGATCGTGCCGCCGGCCAATCCCTACCGCTGCCCGCCGGCGCCCTACGAGCGCGC
>JAWLFB010000109.1:0-4589 GCA_041685825.1 Guyparkeria sp.
TTCTTGGTGGTCAAAGCGGGGAAACCCTTCGATAGATCGAAGCGCATCTGGTAACCGAAAACGCTGCGCGTACCGGTGCCGGTGCGATCGTCGCGATCCACGCCGTGGTCGAGGACGTGCTGCATGAGGTCGAGATAGGCCTTCATTCGGTTCTCGCGGTTGGTTGGGTGTCAGCGGGGCGATCCATGATACCGCGGCGGTAGGCCCAGATCAGCAGTGCGATGCCGGCGACGATCATGGGCGCGGACAGAACGTGGCCCATGGTCAGCCAGTCGCCAATGAGGTAGCCGATGTGGGCATCGGGTTCGCGCACGAACTCCACCGCGAAGCGGAACGTGCCGTAGCCGGCAAGGAACAGTCCGGAGACAGCCATGCGCGGGCGGGGTTTCATTGAGAACACCCACAGCAGGACAAACAGCACCAGGCCCTCCAGTGCCGCCTCGTAGAGCATCGAAGGGTGTCGCGGCTCGGGGCCGCCACCGGGGAACACCATCCCCCACGGCAGGGTGGTCGGGCTTCCCCAGAGTTCGGCGTTGATGAAGTTGCCGATCCGGCCAAAGAACAGGCCGATGGGTACCAATGGGGCAATGAAATCGGTGAGCGTGAAGAAGGCCATTCTCTGTCGCCGGGCATAAAGGGCCATGGCGACCAGTACGCCCAGTAGCCCGCCATGGAAGCTCATGCCGCCGTCCCAGAGCGCGAAGAGCGACAGGGGCGAGCCGATCAACTGACCCGGCTGATAGAACAGCATGTACCCGATGCGCCCGCCGGCGATAACCCCCAGGGCGCTGTAAAAAAGCAGGTCATCGACCTGTACCGGTTGGATCGGCCAGTCGGGACGACGGGCGCGCAAACGGGCCAGGGCCCAGGCACCGGCAAAGCCGAACAGGTACATCAGCCCGTACCAGTGAATGGCCAGTGGGCCGATCTGCAGGGCGACGGGATCGATCGCGGGATAATCCATGGAGGCGTCGGTTGTGTCGGTTGTGAAAGTTGAGTGAGTCTACCAGTATCGTTTGCACCATCTCGCGACGTCCATCCGTCGTCTCAAAGGAGCGATCCGATGAGCAATCCGCGCCTGCTGGAATCGACCAGCCCCTACCTGCAGGCCCATGCCGCTAACCCGGTCGAGTGGTATGCCTGGAACGACGAGGCGCTCGCCCGTGCCCGCGACGAGGACCGACCGATCCTGCTGTCGATCGGCTACGCCGCCTGCCATTGGTGCCATGTCATGGCGCGCGAGAGCTTCTCGGACCCGGACATCGCGGCGGTGATGAACCGACATTTCATTAATATCAAGGTCGACCGCGAGGAGCGGCCAGATCTGGACAAGACCTTTCAGACGGCGCATGCGCTCTTGAACCAGCGCGGGGGCGGTTGGCCGCTGACCGCCTTTCTCAACCCGGATGACCTGACGCCCTTCTTTATCGGCACCTACTTTCCACCGGAACCGCGCTTCGGCATGCCCGGTTTTGCCGAGTTGCTTGAACGGGTGCACGGCGTCTACCGGGAAAAGCGCGACCAGACACGTGACCAGGGCATGGCCGTTCACCGAGCGCTGAGCGCGACGCCGCCGGGTAGCAGCGATCCACCGCAGGCATCCGTCGTTGACGCCGCGCGGGCAAGGCTCGAGGGGTCTCTGGATGACAAGCATGGCGGGCTGGGTGGTGCGCCGAAATTTCCGCAGTTGCCCATGCTCGACTTTCTGCTCGACGAGGCGGCTGCTCGCGGTGACGATGGGTACGGTCGATTGGATCACGCCGTGGCGGCCTTGCTCGACGGCGGGTTGTTCGACCACCTCGACGGCGGCATCTTCCGGTATTGCGTCGATGCCGACTGGACCATTCCGCACTTCGAGAAGATGCTGGTCGACAACGCCCAGTTGCCAGACATCCTGTCTCGCTTTGTCCTCCTCGGAGGCGGCTCGGCCGATCGTCGCGCCGTGGTCGAATTGCTGCTCGAGCGCAGCATCGACCACTTTCTCGAACGCATGCGCCTGGCCGATGGTACCTTCGCCGCGAGCCTGGATGCCGATACCCGGGGCGAGGAAGGGGCGACCTACCTCTGGACGCCTGTCGAAGCGCGCGAGGTGCTGGAAGCGGCCGGACTCGATGCCGATCGCATCGACGGGTTTTTGAGCGCGTACGGGCTAGAGCACCCGGCGAACTTCGAAGGCAAGTGGCATCTGGCTGCGATACGCCGCGTTCAAAGCGTGGAGGAGGTGCGGCCAGTGGCCGAACCCGTCCGTCGCGTGCTGCTGGCACGCCGTGATGCCCGCCCGCAGCCCAGGCGTGACGACAAGTCCCTGCTGGGGCTCAACGCCTTGCTGGCCACCGGGCTGCTGCGCGCCGGCACTCGGCTCGGGCGAGACGACTGGACAAACAGGGGCCTCGACCTGCTCGATCGGCTGGTGCCTGCGACCACCGTGGTTGCCGACCTACCGACCGGCTCTTTTGACGGGCGCCCGTCGGTGCCGGCCTTTCTCGACGACCTTGCCCTGCTGCTCGAGGCCCAGGCCGAGGCCTTCTTTCGTGTGCCCCAGGCCGAGCGGTTGGCCCGCATCGAGGAAATCATCGGCACGATCACCGAGCGGTTTTCAGATCCCAGCGGCGCGTTCCGGCTCAGTCATGCCGGCCACGACGCGCCGGTGGCGGAGCTGGTCGTGTTCACCGATGACGCCCAGCCGGCCGGCAACGCGGTGCTGGCCGATGCGCTTGCCCGGCTCGGTTATGCCCTGGGTCGGACCGACTGGCTCGACATCGCGGAGGCAATCTTCAAGGCCGCCGCCGGGTCGATCGACCGTGCACCGCAGGTCCACACGCGGCTGCTTGCCGCCCTGCGACGGTTTCATCAGCCCGGTACGGTGGTTGTCATCAAGGCCCGGGAGATGAGGGCCTGGCAGACGGCGATCGCCACGTTGCGCCGGCGCGACATCACGGTGATCGCCAGTGGCAGTGATGACGTGCTGCCCGACAAGCCGTTGCCCCGGGCCGGCTACGGATTGGCGTATATCTGTCGCGGCACCGCCTGCCTGCCGCCCGAGTCCGATCCGGATAAGCTGCTTTTGCAGTTCGCCTAAGGAAGGGTTGCACGCGCGGAAATAGCCAGAGACTGTCATCCGGTCATCGGATCGACATCGTTTCGTCACCACGCTGCCAACTCGCCTCGCCACCCTGCGACCAGTATCAACCGTCAGGGGAGACGATCCATGCAGCGAGACGAGGCAAGCCGGCGTGGCCGGCCGAATGAATCGGGCGGGCTGACGGTGGCCTTTGCCACCACCGTCGCCGAGCGCGAGGCCTGCTACCGACTGCGTTACCGGGTGTTCGTCGAGGAGATGGGGGCAAAAATCCCGCCCGGGCACGGTGGGTTGGAACGCGACGCGTTCGATCCGCACTGCCATCACCTGATGGTGAGTGATGGCCGGGGTGGGCTGGTGGCCTGTACCCGGGTACTGACCGACACCCAAGCGTGCCTGACCGGCGGGTTCTATTCCGAGCAGGAATTCGACCTTGGCAGGATCCGCACCTTGCCGGGGCGAGTGATGGAAATCGGACGGACCTGCGTGCATCCCGACTGGCGTCGAGGCGGCACGATCGCTGCCCTCTGGGCGGGTCTCGCGAGGTTCATGGCGGACAACCGCTTTGGGTACCTGATCGGTTGTGCCTCGATTCCCATGGACGATGGTGGTGCCACGGCCCGGGCGATCACAGACAACCTTCTCCAACGCCACCTCGCGCCCGCCGATCGACGGGTGCATCCGCGTCGTCCCCTGCCAACCGTCGATGGTCCGGTCAGCATGCAATCGACGCGTTTGCCACCGCTGCTGAAAGCCTACATGCGCCTGGGGGCGACGGTCGGGGGTGAGGCGTGCTGGGATCCGGCGTTCGGGTGTGCCGACCTGTTCATCCTGCTGGAGAGTGCGGACCTGCAATCACGCTACCTGCGTCATTTCGTCGAGCGCCGTCGTGCGCCGGAGCCGAGCTCGACTCGTGCCCATGTAGCGGCTTGAGTCTTACTGGTCGGGATCGCCTTTGTCGCAGTAGGGGGCGAGCTCGCCAGCCAAGGTCTCGAGACCGAGGCGGATCTCGCGCAGCTCGAGTTGCCGGCCGCTGGGAAGGGGTGGCTCGGCGGGCGGTTCGGCAGGCGTGGGTTCGGTATCGGGCCGGGGTTCCCCATGCGGGTCGAGAGCCAGGAGGTTGCCGCCACTTTGGCTGATGCGCTCGCGCATGTCTCGGACGGCTTCCAGCGCACTGGAGGCCTCGCGCGAGGAGGCCTTCGGCAAGGCGGCGAGTTGCTGGCGGGCGCCGGCGATGGTGAAGCCCTGGTCGTAGAGCAGGGTGCGGATCAGGCGAATCAGTTCGATGTCGTGGCGCTGATAGTAGCGGCGGTTCCCGCGGCGCTTGATCGGCTTGAGCGGTTCGAATTCCTGCTCCCAGTAACGCAGCACGTGCGACTTGACGTCACACAGCTGGCCGACTTCCCCAATGGTGAAGTACCGCTTGCTGGGAATCGGCGGGAAGGTGAATTCAGTCTTGCTCTGGGCCGTCATAGGCTTCCACCAGCGACTTGAGTTTCTGGCCGGCGCG
>JAWLFB010000038.1:0-18749 GCA_041685825.1 Guyparkeria sp.
AGGAGGGTGTCCAGCGCACGGATCATTGGGTGGGTTTCCCGCTCGGGCCGATCGGAGATCGCGAACGGCAGGTGACGCGGGTCATGCCGATCGATGCGGCCGAACACCGCGCTAATCGCCGCGGCGTAGTCGGCCATGTTCGGCACCATCACGATCACGTCACGCGGGCGGAGGGTTGGATCGGCGTCGAATGCCGCCAGCAGTTGATCCTGCAGGATCTCCACTTCCCGCAGCGGGTTGTGCGCGATGGTGAACTGCAACGAGGCGTCGGCGGGGTCGATCTTGCGTCGCTGTTTCTCGATTTCCGTCATCGGGCACAGGTCGAGCAGATCGGCCTGAATCCGTCCCAGCAGATGCGTGGGCTCTGGTTCGTCGAACAAATCGATATTCAGGGCTTCGCCGCCGCCGGCCCGCTCAGGCGCCTGGTCGAATTCATCGACCAGCCGAACGAGATCCCGCCCCTGCTTACCCCAGGAGGCCAGCAGGGGGTGGGCATGCTGATGCAGTGCATGATCATCGAGAGACGTGTCGATCTTGCGTGCGGTAATACGGCGGTAGGCGGTCTTGAACAGGTGCCGGTCCTCGACGATGTCGCCCCAATAGTGCTTGCAGGGGTTTTGCAGGCAGAAGATCACCTGCGTCCAGCGCGATATTGAGCCCAGCACGTCAAGCACCTGCGGAGGCAGGGCAGAGACCCCAAAGACCACGATTCGTCGCGGTAGATCGGCAGGCCGTTCGGACAGTTGCGCGGCTTGTTCGAGAAACGCGCGGTGCACCAGGGCCCGGCCGGCATATCCCGTTGAAGCGTCTCCGTCATCGATCTTTGGCGGGTGAGCACTCAGGTCATCGAGAATCGCTCGCCAAAGCGCCGGTTGCCAGCGAGAACCGCCGGGCACTGCCGGGGCGTCACCCAAGGGGCCGGGCAGGGTGGCCTCGTCCCTGGCCCAGCGCTCGAGCCAGTCGGCGCGGTAGACCTGGTATTGGTCGAACTGGTCGGCCAGACGCGCGGCTAGCTGGTAGGCGCGGTGCTCGTCCCCGTCGATGTAGTTCGACAGCGGTCCGAAGATCGGTTCAGCGACAATCGATGGATCCCTCAGCAGCCTAAGTAGCCGCCAGGTCAGGCGTGGCTTGTCGAGCGGTGCGTCGGGGGGGACGGCCTCCCGTCCAAGCACCGCCCGGTAACATTGCCACTGCAATCGAGCGGGAAGCAGCAGGTCCATGGCGGTGGCAATACCCAAACCACCATGCCCGTCATCCCGGCGCGAGCGACCCAGCGCGAGCCGCAGCCACTGGGCCATGCCGTTGCTCTGCACCAGGATGCGCTCGTTCTCCAACGGGGCGAGCGGAGCGCAGGCCAGCCATTCGACCAGAAGGTCTCGCAGGCCTTCGAGACGGTTTCCCTGTAGCACGATAAAGCCTGGTTTGATCGGGGCGTGGGCGTCCTTGGAATCAATCAAGACGGGTGTTTCCGTGTCGTCGTAGAGGGGGATGGCCGGCGGAGTTCAAGTCTATGGGATGGAAGCATGCGGGGAAAACACGACAGGCCGTGTCGTGTACGGCATTGTTTTTTTTGATTGATTAATCATGTTCACTTGTAGGCCGGTTGGATCGTAGCCATTTTTACGGAAAAGCATATACTTAACGGACATGGATCACGGTTTGTGACGCCCTAACCGTAGGGCGCCTTTGAACCGAAGGGGGCCCGGCGCATGGATGTCCCGAAGGATTCGCTGCAAATGAGTGGCGAGAGTTGCATGTTTCGACGGCTGCCACTGCTTACTGTCCGTGGTCAGGAAGCTATCGACGAGGTCAGGCGCATTGCCGAAGCGTTTTTCTGGGACATCGTTGGGATAGAGGATCCGGCCCAGTTACGCCGGCAGGTAAAACGCAACAGCGTCCGGGTTGTGCTTATTGACCTGCGCGGCGCGATGCACTCGGCCATGAGCTGGCTGCCCTCATTCAGCCGTGAGTTCCCCTACCTGCAGTTAGTCGCGATCATTGAGAAGACGCAGGCCGACAATCCCGCCCATGCCAGTTTCCTGCACGCCTACTTCTTCGATTTCTGCTTTGCGCCGATCGAACCCACTCGACTGACCTTTTCGATCGGGCATGCCTGGACCATGGCTCGGGTGGCCGATCTGCATGCTGCCAGCGAGATCGCATGCGGATTGGATGGCGACGGCGCCAGTGAACTGGTTGGACGCAGTGAAGCCATGCAAACGGTGCGACGGAAAGTCCACCGTTACGCAAACAATAACCTGCCAGTACTGATCACGGGACCGACCGGCACCGGAAAAGAACTGGCTGCACGCTCAATCCATCAACAATCCGACCGGGCTGGAAAGCCGTTTGTTGCCGTCAACTGCGGAACCCTCAGCCCCAGCCTGATTCAGTCCGAGTTGTTCGGTCATGAGAAGGGGGCTTTTACTGGGGCGACCAAACGGCGGATCGGCTGGGTCGAGCAGGCCCATGGCGGCACCTTGTTTCTCGACGAGATTGGCGATTTGCCAACAGAAGTCCAGGTGAACCTGTTGCGCTTTCTGCAGCAAGGTGACATCCAGCGTGTTGGTGGCGATACCACGGTGACGGTCGACGCTCGCATTATCGCCGCCACACACGTCGATCTAAATCGCGCCGTGCTCGACGGCAAGTTCCGCGAAGACCTGCTGTTCCGTCTCGACGTGTTGCCCCTAGCGATGCCGGCATTAGCGGATCGTGGTGTCGATGTGCTCGAGCTTGCGCAGTTCTACATGCAGCGTTTTTGTATCGAACTCGGGGTCAAGCGAAAGCGCCTTAGTCCGGCGACCGAGGCAGCCATGCTCACCTATGCCTGGCCGGGCAATATCCGCGAACTGATGAACCGTTTACGTCGAGGCATTGTGCTCGCCGACGGACAGGTTGTTTCGTTAACCGAAATAAAATCCCATTATAAAGACCAATCCGAGTTTCCCACCTTGGCGCGCGCCCGCGAGGACGCGGAAAAACGGGTAATTGCGGAGGCAATCGTCCGGGCAGGCAACAATGTTACCGAGGCCGCAAGATTGTTGGATGTGTCGCGCTGCACTCTGCATCGTTTGATCCGCAAGCACGGAATGTCGGTGGGCTGATCGTTCTGCCTCTTGCCTCCAATTGCGGGGCGCTCCTTATTGCAACACTCCGCTCGCACTCCTTACTCCCGAATCACTCTTTGATGCCATCGGTTGCCCGGTTGCGACACAGTCTCTTCGTAGTCGACTCGTCGCCGGCAATCGTCGCCGTGCAGCGCACGAGGGCTTCGCTACCGCTCTTACATATGGCCTGCGCATTTACCCCGACTCAAAGATGCAACAGGTCCGATACCCGTAAACCGCGTCAGCGGGTGCGTTTCACCGTGTGCCTTGTTGCCGGGTGTTTCAAGATTGAATCACAACGGGCCTAATCGGCCGCGATACCTTCCTAACCATTTGTTTTTCCGATGTTCCGAATCTTGGCCTCAGTCTTGCTGCATAGGAGCGTAGGAGCACGAGGCTCCTCGTCACTTCAGGAGCCAGGTCATGAACGACGTTTTCGGCAAACAGGACATCACCCACACGGGAATGACCCTGATGATCGCCACCGCCGGCCAACGAATAGGGGTACAGCGGTTTTCACGTGGTCTAAAGATTTCCTTCCTATTGGCTCTATCGTCGTCGGCGCTGGTCGCGCTGACGTACTCGAGCAGCACCTTGGCTGCTGGCTCCCGTGCCGCGGTCGAGGCTAAACCGGGCGAAATCGTGCTCCTTCGCGCCGTTCCCGCTCGACCGGCGGCACGTCCCATGCCACCTGGCCGCGCCTTGTTGGTCGACGCGAGCCCGAAATCCGATCTTGAACAGGGGCTTTCCCACTTGGAAATCTCGCCCAATGGCTACGGCCAGGTGGCCGCGGGGACGAATAGTGGTGTGGCGGCTCCGAGCGGACTTGGCTCGACGATAACGTCGTTCACCCAGCAAGTGGGTGGTTCGGCGCACCGTGGTGATTCCGCGCCTTCGGTCGCGGGTGGTGCCATTGGCTCTGTCACCGGATCGATCGGTTCGACGGTCACCGGCGCCTTGTCCGGCGCGGGCCTGATGGGCCAGGGAGGGCAGCGCTGATGGCCACCAGAAACAAGCACCTGTTCGAGTTCACGCATCTCGTGCGATTCGGTTTGGTGGCGCTGGGGGTTTTCGCTCTGGCGATGACCGCCCAGATGATCTTTGCCGACGATGCCCGGGCCGAAAGCTCCACACCCGCCGAATACGACTGGATGCTGGGCGTACTCAACGAAAACCACATCGGCCAGCGATTTGCCCAGGGGGCAACCGGAAACGTGGCAGTGAATGCCGCTGCCGGGTCGGCGAACCTCCAGACGAACCAACGGGCGTTGAACGGGACGATTGACGCCACGCAACGGATGGGAAACCCCGGCCTGGTGCGCCCTGCGTGGATGGAATCAAACACCCGCATCGACGGGCAGGCGTTCAGTCGTGGACAGGGCGTGACGGGGGTGAACCAGGTGGCCGGCGACGGCAACGCCCAGATCAATTCAATGGCCCTTGCTCCAGCGGGCGAGGGATTCAAGGAGATTCGCGCACTCGAACCGGTAAACCCGGTACGAGCGTCGGATTCGGCCGCCCAGGATGGGCAGTCGGGGAGAGACTCTTCGGGACGGTATCGCGCGGTTGTCACGGACACCGCCTTTAGCGGATTCGGAGGGGTTCTCCAAATCAATCAGGTGTCGGGAAGCCGGAACATCACAGGCAATCACTTCTCGATGTCCGGCCACTGACCCTGATTTCATGATCGAAGAAACCCCAACAAGAAGGTAGAGGTAGTAGCCATGAAAACGCAACTTAAAATGACCCTGATCGCCTCGGCGGTCGCCGCGCTGGTCTCAGGCCCGGTAATGGCTTCCGATGACCACGGAGGTGGTAAGCACGGCGGTGGCCACAATAACGTCCACATGAAAATGAAGATCGACGTCGACAAGAACATCGACGTGGACAAGACCGTGGATGTTGAGAAGAACTACACGGTGAACACGACCCGTAACGAGATCGATCACATCGATCGTGAGTTGCGCGACATCGTGATCAACGCCTCGGCTGGTGCGTCGGCACGCGACACGCAGTTCATCCACGCCAACGAAGTCGAGAACGTAAAGCTGACCAACGACGCCAGCATCAGCGACAACGTTGGTAGTGGCGCCTCGGGGAACATCGGGATGAACGTCGCGGCAGGTGACACAAACGCTCAGGACAACGCTGCGGCACTCGCCGCGGTAGATGCCGGATTCGTTTTCGGTGAGTCGACGGCTAGCGTGAACGTTGACCAGACCAACCTGCTCAACACCACGATGAACAGTGGCGTGATGAACAATGCCACTCTCGGGCAAAACGCGTTTGCCAATGCTTCGGGCAACATCGGCGTGAACGTAGCTGCCGGTACCGGCAACGGCCAGAAGAACACCATGGCGGCTTCGGTTTCCACGGCACGCGTGGCCAACGCCTCCCTGAACAGCAACCAGGAGTCAATCGGTAACAGCATTCGCAACGAAGGCCGTACCGAGAAGTACACCGACTCGACCCAGGTGCAACTGGCTGGCTACAGCTTTGGAGGCTACTCGGGTTCGGGCTATGGCGGTTACAACGGTTCTACCAGCGGCACGATCGACGGTGAGATGGACCAGATCGGGAATGTCTACCCCGACACATGGACCAACTCACTTAACGAGATGGACGAGCCGCACCCGCAGGGTGGAACGCCGGTGGGTCACTTCGACCTGGATACCGCGACCCAAGGGGGTTCCGATCTGAACGATGACGGTGGCGCTTTGGCCTTCGGCACCCACGAGATGAGCTACGAGGGTGACGAATCTGGCGACCTCGGCTTTACCGAGCGGGGCTCGGTCGGCCTAGTTAACGTCATGAGCGGCTCTGTGGCCACCACTCGCTACGTCGTGGTCAACGCCGAGAACAACGCAGCCCTTTACGGCAACGCGTTTCAGAATGCCTCCGGCAACATCGGTGTGAACGTCGCGTCGGGCACCGGCAACCTGCAGAGCAACTCGCTCTCCATGGCCGTGGCCTGCAACACCTGCGCTGGTGGCACCACCGAGTAAACCCGATCACCCGATCGGTCTACGGGGCGCGTGAGCGCCTCGTTTTTCCAGACGACCTCCGGTGAACGGCGCCGTCCGGAAAGACGATCGACCAGACACGATCCACGACTTGATGATGCTGGATTCCAGAGAGGAAATACCGTGCAGGCACCGCTCATCCGATCCTTCATTCCCACCCGAACTCGTATGCCTTGGGCGTCCGCGTGGTTATCGGTGGTAACGGGATTGGTGACCACGATGGTGGTCCCGCCGACCCAGGGGGCAAATGTGCGTTTTGCCGGGGTCCTTCCTCACGGCCAGGTGGTGGAGAAACCCGTGGAGAGCCTACTTGAACGTCGTTATCGCAATGTAGTGCGCCAGCAGTTCGATTTCTCCTGTGGAGCGGCGGCACTCGCCACCCTGTTAAAGCATGCGTATGGCCTGAATCTGGACGAGGCCACGGTGCTGGCCGGAATGTGGGGCGTCTCAGACCCGGAACAGGTACGCACACGTGGTTTTTCCTTGCTCGAGATGAAGCACTACCTCGAGCGCCTTGGCTATCGCGGCCGCGGCTACGAGATCGATCTCTCCCGCCTAGGGCGGATCAATGTGCCCACGATCGTGCTGATGGACGTCAACGGCTATCAGCACTTCGTCGTGCTCAAAACGGCCGGCGATGGTTACGTTCACGTCGCCGACCCGGCCTTGGGTAACAAGCGTTACACCACGGAAGAATTCATCGAGGCCTGGCCATCGCGAACCGTGTTTGCGGTGATTGGCCCCGGGTTTGATCGGCAGACGGTATTGCTGGAGCGCACTGACATACCCAGCAGCGGCGATCTGCATCGGCGCACGGGACAAGTGCCCACGGCCGATCTGCTCGATTTCGGGTTTCAGCACGCCGACCTGTTCTGAGGTCGACGGCTCTTTGAGGGCATACATCATGAAACGCAAGCACTGCATTCGATCCATTCACTATGACAACCACCCTGCGCCTGCTGGAGACCGGGCAAGGCCCGGACACGGCTTGCCCACCAAGGCGCTGTTGGTTGGGGGCGTTGCGGTTGGCCTCGCCCTGGCCGGCCTGTTTGTCAGCGGAAAGGTCCTTGCCGCCAACCCGGCCATCGTGGCACTGAGCGACCCGGAATTGGCAGAGATGCGTGGACGCTTTATTGCGGCCGACAACCGGGTGATGTATTTCGGCGTCGAAATGATCACTCAGTGGCAAACCACCGGCGGCACGATGTCAGCCGGGTTGTCCGTCGGCATCGACCGAGCCGGTCGGCAACCAAGCGTGACCTTCGCCCCCACGGTATCGATTAACGGCTCTCCGAAGGCCGCGACCTCAGGTTCACATAGCGTCCAAGGAACTAACACTAGTGATACCCGAGGGGTGCGCCAACAGATTCAGGTGGCCGGCAACGACAACCGGGCGGACAACTATTTTGACGTGCGGATCGAGCCGCATCGTGCCGGCAACACAACGTCGGGTGGCGGCTACAACGTGCAAATCGAGCAGGGCGGCGCGGTAGTGGTATCCGGATTATCCAGAAGCAGACGTCAGGCCGGGGTGAGTATGCAACTGGGCAACTCGCGCGTCTTTCAGGGATTTCAGGCCGGCAACGCTACTCAACTGATCCAACTTGCCGGAGACCATCAGATGGTCAACAACCAACTTCGACTGGTGGTCGGGATCGATCCGGGTCAAATGAACAATCGCGAACGTTTACAACGTCAGGTCGGGCAATCGCTGGCCACATTGCGCGGCGGGATCTGAAGGAAAGAGAACACGAGTGGCGAATCAGGGGACACCCCCCCCAAGGAGAAAAGCCATGAATGCAAGGAGCAAGGAGTGGCCGGTGCGGATTAACCGCGTACCGGTGGCTTTGTCGACCCTGACGATCTGTCTGTCGCTGGGACTGGCACCAATGACGTGGGCGGCCAACGAGGCCGATAACGTTCAGTACCTTCGATCAGAACTCGACGAACTCAAAAAGCGTTACGTCGAAGAAGTGCGACGACTGCGCGAAATCGACGCCCGATTGATGGCGGTCCAAACACGCCTGTCAGAGGCTGGGGTCGCGCCGGAAGGGGATCTCGACGCATCCGGCCAAAGCAGTCCACCGGCCTCGACTGGCGAAGATCAGGCCGAGGAGACGGTACGCACTGCTCCAACAGCCGATGACAAGAGACAGGCCACTCGTCGCAGCGTGGATGACTTCCTCCAGCAGGAACACGTGGCCTTTGATCGCCCGCTGGTAATCGAGGCGGGCTTCGAATACAGCCGCTATGACCGCACGCAATTGACGCTGAATGGCTTTCTCGCCCTGGATGCGATCTTTCTCGGCAATATCGCGGTCGACAACGTCGCCTCTGACACTTTCAAGTACACGCTGGCGGCCCGCTATGGCCTGGCGCCACGCTGGAACATCGGTATTTCGGCGCCATTCATTCAGCGCTACACGAGCTATCAGAAGGGAGGGGCGGGCGGTTCGGCAGCTGCGGTCGCCGAGGTGGATCAAACCAGTGATCTCGCCATCGGCGACACCACGGTCAACCTCAGTTATCGACTGTTTCCGGAGACGGCCAGTCGGCCTGACGTAGTGCTGACCGGGAGCGTGATCGCCCCGACCGGCCGTGAGCCCTATGGCATCGATTGGGATGTCATTGAGTACGAGGAACGAGATGGCCAAACTTACGTTCGCTTCGCCGTACCGAAAGAACAGGCTACTGGGAATGGGTTATGGGGACTGGGAGCTTCGGTCTCCGCGGTCAAAACCCTTGATCCGGCGCTATTGTTTGCCAACTTTGGTTATACCCATTACATCTCAAAAGACTTCGACGATATAGGTAACTCGCCCGATACAGTCACTCCGGGTGAAGTGAGCCTCGGCGACAGTTGGAACTGGGGCTTGGGGCTGGCGTTCGCACTGAACGACCGAGCTAGCCTGTCGATGTCCTATTCGCAGCAGATCAATGGTAAGGCACGTACTCAAGCTCAAGGAGATAGCTGGAAGGACATCATTGGCAGTGATGCGAACTCGGCGATGTTCAATTTGGGTCTCACCTACGCCCTAGGTAAGAAAACCACCCTGGTTACCACCCTCGGTGTCGGCCTGACGCCGGATGCCCCTGACTTCACTCTCGGCATCCGTATTCCTTACGCGCTCTGATCACCCGAAAAGGGTGGCATCGACCGATGCTCCTGCGGTCTTTCCTCCGCCGCCCGTGTCAGGCCGGGTTCGGGGGATTTTTTCGTTTATAGCCGCGAACCCCTCGCCAGGGATGGCCCTGATGATCGAACGGTGGGTATAGTCACTGTTTGGCATAGCAGGAGTGACGATGGACGATTTTCGCACTTGGCACTGGTTGGAAACAGTAATTGAACTCGGCGGGCTCAAGCCTGCCTCCGAGCGATTGCACCGAACTCCTTCGACCATCAGTCACGCTATCAAGCAGCTTGAGCGTCGCATCGGGGTGACGCTGGTCGAGACGCGGGCCCGGCGTATTCAACTGACGGAGGCCGGCTCGATCCTGCTCGAGCACATGCGCCCGCTGATTCGGGAACTTGAGGGCGTGCGTGGAGTGATCGAGCAGTTTCGCGACACCGGCGCATCGGTGATGCGTCTGGCGGTCGACCAGGTATTCCCCCACGATCGGCTGATTGATGGAATGGAGCGCTTCTCAAGGGACTATCAACACACCCGCATCGAGTTATTCGAAACGGTGCTCGGGGGCGGACCGGCACTGTTTCGGGACGGCGACGTCGGCATCTATCTCGGGCTCGAACCAGTTGGCGATCATACCGGCGTTCAGGTTGGTCGAGTTCGCTTCGTCCCTTGCGTCGGACCGGGGCATCCACTGGCCCAAGAGGTCGAGAGCATGTCATCGGACCAGCTACTCGCCGAGGGGCAGTTGCGTCAGCATCGACAGGTAGTGCTGCGGGATTCACACCCTGAACGTGGGGCGAATGCGGGCTGGCTTGGGGCCGCGCAACGGATCACGGTTGATCACCTGCACACGGCGGTCGAACTGATTCGATCGGGATTGGGTTTCGGGTGGTTGCCTGAGCATCAGGCCCGTGAAGAAACGGATTTGATGGCGCTACCGGTTGAGGAGGGTTTATGCCCCGAGGCGGCGCTAATGCTGTACCGGCAGCGCGAATTGATGGCGAGCCCCGTCCATCAGTGCATGATGGAATCGTTGATCGACACCTCTCCGGGCTGATCGCTACCCGTCAGGACGCGATACGGAAGCAAGGTGCCTCCGGACTCGCTTCTTGGTAGATAGGAATGCGCAGCGCCCCGCTACGTGATCAGGCGGTAGTGCGCTCGGCGGCCAGTTGCCGGATCTTCTCAATCATGTTCGACAGCCCAGTCGAACGATTGGCCGACAGGTGTGACGACAGCCCCAAATCGTCGATGAAACTGCCATCGGTTGCCAGAATTTCATCGGCAGTTCGTCCCGAATAGACGCGAAAGAGCAGGGCGATCAGCCCCTTGACGATCATCGCATCACTCGTGCCATCTAACTCGAGACGGTCGTCGTCCCACTTGTAGTCAAACCATACCTGCGACTGGCAACCATGGAACTTGTGCGTCTCATCCTGTTTGTCGGACGGAAAGGCAGGCATATGCTTACCCATGTCCATGATGTACTGGTAACGCTCGGTCCAGTCGCCGAGGAACGCGAATTCGTCTTTGATCGCCTGAATTTCGGCGGCAATGTTGGGCGCCTGGTCGGCCATCGGTAGACTCCTGATCAGCCAGTTTCGCGGACAGTGAAGCTCTCGCCGCAGCCGCAACTGTCCTCGACGTTGGGGTTGTTGACGTGGAGCATACGGGTCAGGCCCTCGGCCACGTAATCGAGTTCCGAGCCGTGGATGGCATCCAGACTCTGCGGATCGGTAATGATCGGCACACCATCACAGTCAAACCACAAGTCGTCCTCGGCGACATCGTGTGCCACGTCCATCACGTAGGCGAAACCCGAGCAACCGGATTTCTTGGTGCCCAGCCGCAAACCAAGTGCCGACGGATCGTCGGCGAGGGTGCGCTCGAGGTGCTTGCGGGCCGCCTCGGTCATCGTTAGCCGTTGCCCGGCGGGCAGGGCGGCGGCGCGTTCCCGCGCGGCCTCGATGCAGGCTGGGTTGACCGGGGTGACCGGGGTATCGTTGACGGGTTGTGCGCTGTGCGTCTGAGCGGTCATAAACCACCTCCAGCAGTGCTTGCCTTAGCCGTCGCGCGGCATCTTGGCGACAAAAATGGTGTCGTTTTCGACTCGGATATCGAAACATTCGATCGGTTCGTAGGCCGGCGCCGACAGTGGTTCGCCGTCACGAAGACAGAACTGGGCGTCGTGCCAAGGACAGGTGATGATGTCTCCATCTAGGGGACCCTCGGAGATGGGCAGGTCCTGATGGCTGCACTCGTCGGCCACCGCCAGGATGACGCCGTCGGTATTGACCACGAAAATGTCGACATCCGGGCCTTCCACCACCCGGCGTTCGCCTGGGGCGAGCTCTCGTTGCTCGCAGACCCGGATCCAGTTTTCGTCGAGGGATTCGCTCACGGTTTTTCTCTTAACGGTTTGATTTGTTTACAAGGCGATCGTTTCGACCAGGCTAAAACATGCCTGTGGCAAGCTTGGCCTCATCGGACATCATCTCGCGGCCCCAAGGCGGGTCGAACACGAGTTCTACCGCTGCCTCTTCGATCGTGGGGATCTCCATGATCCGCTGATGCGCGTCCGAGGCGATCACACCACCCATGCCACAACCGGGCGCGGTCAGGGTCATGTCCACTTCCACTCGGCGACCGGCAACCGGCAGTGATTCCACGTTGACCTTGTAGACCAGACCGAGATCGACAATGTTGATCGGGATCTCGGGATCGAACACGCCGCGAAGCTGTTCCCAGACCATCTCCTCGACCTCGTTGTCGGAGGCGTTCTCCGGCAGCTCTGGCTGCGGCGGCGGCTCCTTGCCCAGGGCGTCGGCATCCTTGCCCTCGACCCGGAGCAGATGACCGCGTGCCTTGATCGTGAAGCTACCCCCCAAGGCCTGCATCAGTTCGACGGGCGTGTCCTTTGAGGCGAGCACCTTCTGCCCCGAGGGCACCATGGTGCAGACCACGTCACGGGCAAGACGGATGCGTTCCATCGGTTCCACGGTTCGTTCTCCCGGTTCAGACGAGCATGTTGCGCACGCGGGCGATCGCGGCGACGAACTGGTCGATCTCGTCGAGTGTATTGTAGAAGGCGGCCGAGGCACGGGCCGTACCCGCCGGCGCGTCAAAACTGTGCATCAACGGCATGGCGCAGTGATGGCCGGTGCGCACGGCGATGCCCATCGAGTCGAGCAGGGTGCCGATGTCGTGCGGATGTGTGCCATCAACGAGAAACGACACCACCGGCACTTTGTGCGCCGCCTGACCCACGATCCGCAGGTCGGGTATCTCGGTCAGCCCGCTGGTCATGCGCTCGAGCAACGCGGCTTCATGGCGTTCGATCGCCAGCCAATCGAGGCCGTCGGCCCATTCGAGGGCCGCGCCAAAGCCGATCGCGCCCTCGATATTGGGGGTGCCGGCCTCGAATTTCGAGGGCGGTGGGGCGAAACGCACACCGTCAAAGCGCACCTCTTCGATCATGTCGCCACCACCCATGAACGGCGGCAGCCGATCGAGCCAGTCACCCCGGGCGTAGAGTGCCCCGACCCCACTGGGGCCGAACACCTTGTGGCTCGAGCAGGCGTAGAAATCGCAGTCCAACGCCTGAACGTCAACCGGCCCGTGGGGCAGACCCTGGGCGCCATCCACCAGCACCGGCACATCCCGGCCGTGAGCGATCTCGCTGATGCGCGCCACCGGGTTCACGGTTCCGAGCGCGTTGGAGACGTGGTTGACCGCCACCAGTCGAGTGCGGTCGGTTATCAGGTCAGGCAGCGCGTCGATCTCGATCTCGCCCCGATCATTGACTGGAATGGTGCGGATCACGACGCCCTTGCTCTGTCCCAGCATCAGCCACGGGACGATGTTGGCATGGTGCTCGAGTTCACTCAGGATCACTTCGTCACCGGCCCGCCAGTCGTCCGATAGCGAATGTGCCAGCAGATTGATCGCCTCTGTCACACCGCGGACGAAGACAATTTCCCGGTCGTTGTCGGCATTCAGCGAGCGGGCGATTCGTGTTCGGGCGTTCTCGAAACGCTCGCTGGCACGGGCTGAAAGCGTATGAACACCGCGGTGAATATTGGCATTGTCTCGCTCGTAGAACTCGCGGATCGTGTCGATAACGACCCGCGGTTTCTGCGTGGTGGCCGCGTTGTCAAGATAGACCAGCGGCTTGCCGTGAACTTCCTGATCGAGCGCCGGAAACTGTGCCCGAATCTCATCGACCGAGAACGGCTGGGTGCGACCATCGAGTGCCATCACGCCGTCTCGTTACCGGAGGTGTCACGGTCGCCGAGACGCCGCTCGACGCGTTCAGTAAGCCAGTCGCGCAGGTCGACCAACGGAATCTCGTCGATGACCTCCTGGGCGAAACCAGCGATCAGCAGGCCTCGGGCCTCGTCCACATGCAAGCCACGGGAGCGAAGGTAGAACAACGCTTCCTCGTCGAGCCGGCCGATGGTCGCGCCATGCGAGCAGCTAACGTCATCGGCGTAGATCTCCAACTCGGGCTTGGCGTCGATCTCGGCATTGTCCGACAAGATCAGGTTGTTGCTCGACTGGTAGGCCTGGATACGCTGGGCATCCTCCTCGATCAAGATGCGGCCCTTGAAGATGCCACGGCCGGCATCGTCGGCGATGGTGCGGTAGTGCTCGTTGCTAGTGGTATCAGCGGCCGCGTGAGTAATGCGGGTGTGGGTGTCCAGCACCTGCTTGCCGCGTGGCATCATCAACCCGACCAGGTCGGTATGTGCACCGGAACCACCCACGTGGATATCGTACTCCCGGCGGATCATCTGCCCGGCAAGTTGGATGTTGTAGCTATGGTACCGGGCATCCCGCTCGAGCGAGGCGAAGGTGCGCTCGGTAGCGAGACGCGAGGTCCCGTCGAGACCCAGGGCGATGTGCGTCAACGCGGCGTTGGCGGCGATCGTCGAGACGATCACGCTGTTTCGCCACGCCGGCTGCTCGCCGACGGTCTCGATGTGCTCGACGACCGTGGCATTCGCGCTCTGCCCGAGGCGGATCAGCACCCGCGGGTGGCTCATGACCGATTCGGTCGCCCCGTCGAGCCATTCGATCACGATGGGGCGCTCGATGGTCGCGTTGGCTGACACGTCTATAACGACACCCTCACTGGCCATCGCCGTGTTCAATGTGACCAGGGCATCGTTGGGGTTCTCGACGCTCGGTGCCGGTATGGGTGCGAAAGCTGCTTGGCGAGTGTCGTCGTTCGCATCGGCGAGGGAACTGAGCGTCAGGCCCTCAGGCACCCCGTCCGGCACGCCCTGGAACACCCCGTCAATAAAGCGCAGGCGCAGCGGGTTGTCCAGCGGCAGATGAATGCTCGGCTCGATGTCCGCGCCCACACCGGTGGGGGTATTGAAGCGGCCGCGTTGAATGGCACGCAGGTTCGTCCAGCGCCATTCCTCGTCACGCAGGCCGGGCAGGCCGAGGGACTCGACCTGGTTCCGTGCCGTACGGGCGATGGTGTCTGGGGCCGCGGCCGTTTCCGGCATGGCCGTCTTGAGCCAGTCGGGGAGCTCCTTACGCATCACGATGCCTCCTCGAGAATCTCCTGGTAACCCTCGGCTTCGAGGCGATGGGCGAGGGTCTTGTCACCGGACTTGATGATCTTGCCCTTGTAGAGCACGTGGACGAAGTCCGGCTCGACGTAATTGAGCAGGCGCTGGTAGTGCGTGACCAGGATGATGCCGCGCTCTTGGCCGCGCATGCGGTTTATGCCCTCGGAGACCACCTTGAGTGCGTCAATGTCGAGGCCAGAATCGGTCTCGTCGAGCAGGGCAAGCTTGGGCTCGAGCAGCAGCATCTGCAGGATCTCGTTGCGCTTTTTCTCACCACCGGAGAAGCCGGCGTTCACGCCGCGATGCAGGAAGGCATCATCCATGTCCATGCTCGCAACCAGCTCGCGTACCTGCTTCATGAAGGTGAAGGTGTCGACCTCGTCGAGTCCCTGCGCTTCGCGCTTGGCGTTAAGCGCTTCCTTCAGCAGGTAAATGTTCTTAACGCCCGGGATCTCGACCGGGTGCTGGAAGCCCAGCAACATGCCGGCGACCGCGCGCTCTTCTGTTTCCATTTCCAGCAGATCGTGGCCGTCGAAAG
Organism: Guyparkeria sp.; assembly: GCA_041685825.1. Classification (GTDB taxonomy): domain Bacteria; phylum Pseudomonadota; class Gammaproteobacteria; order Halothiobacillales; family Halothiobacillaceae; genus Guyparkeria. The sequence continues at coordinate 15,385 of JAWLFB010000038.1, forward strand.
TGATTTCGCCTTTTGTGACCTCGTAGCCGTCACGCCCGCCCAGCACATGGCAGAGCGTGCTCTTGCCCGAGCCGTTCGGCCCCATGATGGCGTGGACTTCGCCGGCGTTGACAGTCAGGTCGATCCCCTTGAGGATCTCCTTCCCTTCAATTTCGGCGTGCAGATTCTTGATTTCGAGAAGTGCCATGTTGAAAAGCCTCAATAGTTTGTTCGGTTAGCCCACGGACCCTTCGAGGGACACGGCCAGCAGGGCCTGTGCCTCGACGGCGAACTCCATGGGCAGTTCGTTGAATACGTCCTTGCAGAAGCCGCTGACCACCATGTTCATCGCGTCTTCCTCGGACAGGCCGCGCGAGCGTAGGTAGAACATCTGGTCGTCGCTGACCTTGGAGGTGGTGGCCTCGTGTTCGACCTGGGCGCTGGCGTTTTTGGCCTCGATGTACGGGAACGTGTGTGCGCCACAGCGATCGCCAATCAGCAGCGAGTCACACTGGGTGAAGTTGCGGGCATCCGTCGCGGTTTTGCCGATGTGCACAAGGCCGCGGTAGGCGTTCTCCGCGCGACCGGCGGAAATGCCCTTGGAGACAATCGTCGAGCGGGTGCGCTTGCCGAGATGGACCATCTTGGTGCCCGAGTCGATCTGCTGGTAGTTGTTGCCCACGGCCACCGAGTAGAACTCACCGACCGAGTCGTCGCCCTTAAGCACGCAGCTGGGGTACTTCCAGGTGATTGCCGAACCGGCCTCGACCTGGGTCCAGGTGATCTTCGAGCGATCACCGCGGCACTCACCGCGCTTGGTGACGAAGTTATAGATGCCGCCCTTGCCTTCCTCGTCGCCCGGGTACCAGTTCTGGACGGTGGAGTACTTGATCTCGGCATCGTCGAGTGCGACGAGCTCGACCACGGCCGCGTGCAACTGGTTCTCGTCACGCTGCGGGGCGGTACAGCCCTCGAGGTAGCTAACCGAGGCGCCTTCCTCGGCGATGATCAGCGTGCGCTCGAACTGACCGGTGTTCTTCGCGTTGATGCGGAAGTACGTCGACAGCTCCATTGGGCATTTCACGCCCTTGGGCACGTAGACGAACGAGCCGTCGGAGAACACCGCCGAGTTGAGTGCGGCGAAGTAGTTGTCGCCCTGTGGCACCACGGTGCCGAGATACTTCTTGACCAGCTCGGGGTGGTTCTCGACTGCCTCGGAGAACGAACAGAAGATCACGCCGGCCTCGGCGAGCTTTTCCTTGAAGGTGGTAGTCACCGACACCGAGTCGAACACCGCGTCGACCGCCACGTTGGCGCCTTTTACCCCGGCCAGAACGGCCCGCTCGTGCAACGGGATTCCCAGCTTCTCGTAGGTTTCCAGGAGCTTCGGGTCGACGTCGTCCAGCGATTCCGGCGCGTCGGCGTCGAGTTCTTCCTGGGACTTCGGCGCGGCGTAGTAGGAAAGCGCCTGGTAGTCGATCTTCGGATAGTGAACGTGCGCCCACTCCGGCTCTTTCATGGTCTGCCAATGACGGAAGGCCGACAGGCGCCACTCGAGCATGAACTCGGGTTCATGCTTCTTCGCCGAGATCATGCGGACCACGTCTTCATCAAGACCCGGCGGGATGATCTCTTGCTCGATGTCGGTCGTGAAACCGTACTTGTACTCGCGCTGGACGAGTTGTTCGAGTTCCTGTGTTTCAGTCATGTCGTTATCACCTGGTCGAAGGCTGATGGCCGGTCGGACGCGCCGCCCGGCGGTTTTCGTGTCTGGAATCCGTTCAGGAGGCGCCCGTCGGGGCCGCCATTTCGGCGTCCGTTACCTCGCCGTCGCGCGACCGCTCGTACCACACGGGCACCTGAGTGGTAATCGCGCTCTCTTTTACCGGTCGCGTCATGTCCGCCAGAGTAGTGGCGTCCAACAGGTCGTGTACGCCGCGGTTGATCGCCTCCCAGTGGGGGCGGACGGCGCAATCACCCTGCAACGAGCAATCGTGGTCAGGGCGGAAGCAGTCGGTCATCGCGATAGGCCCGTCGATGGCCTCGATGATTTCGGCGAGCGTAATCTCGTCGGCCGGGCGAGCGAGGAAATAGCCACCGCTACGTCCTTGCCGCGATTGCACGATGTCCTCACCATTGAGCAGCTTGAGCAACTTGCCCACTGTCGGCATGTTGATCCCGGTACGCTCGGCCAAAGCCCGGGCGTTGGCGCGCTGTTCGCTGGGCTTCTCACGCGGATCGCCGGCCAATGCCGTTAGGAGCACGATGGCGTAATCGCTCAGTCGGCTGATTTTCAACATGCCTGTCTCCACGGGTAGCGATCCGAAGTCCCCGGTAGCCAGCGGTAACAGAGACGCCGGCAACCGGACGAGTGCGTTAAGAGTACTAAATCGGTACGGTTTAATCAAGCCGCGTGGCCGATCGCGTCACGGCGTGACTTCAGCGCTTCGCTGATCGGGCTTAAGCCTTTGTCCCGGCTTCGATTTGGCGGCGATTTCTGCTATCTTCCGACCCCTTTCCCCACGCCGGAATGACGAGGAATTCGTTGACGTGATGACCAAACCCACCGACAAGAAATCCGTGCCCAACGATGGCGCCGGCAAACGGCTCTACATCAAGACCTGGGGCTGCCAGATGAACGAGTACGATTCGGCGAAGATGGCCGACGTGCTTGGCGTGTCCAGAGGCTTTGAACCGGTCGCCGACCCGGCCGATGCCGACGTCATCCTGCTCAACACCTGCTCGATTCGCGAAAAGGCCCAGGAAAAGGTTTTTTCCCAGTTGGGCCAGTGGCGCCCGCTAAAGGAGAAGAACCCGGACATGATCATCGGTGTGGGTGGCTGTGTCGCCAGTCAGGAGGGCGAGGCGCTGCGCGAGCGTGCCCCGTTCGTTGATATCGTTTTTGGTCCGCAGACACTGCACCGGCTGCCCGAGATGGTGGCGGTGGTGGAAGCCGAGCGCCAACCGGTGGTCGACATCTCGTTCCCCGAGATCGAGAAGTTCGATAACCTGCCGGACCCGCGCGCTGACGGGCCGGTCGCGTTCGTCTCGATCATGGAAGGCTGCTCGAAGTACTGCACCTTCTGCGTGGTGCCCTACACCCGTGGCGAGGAGATCTCCCGTCCTTTCGACGATGTCGTGGCCGAGGTCGCGGATCTGGCAGAGCAGGGCGTACGCGAGGTCAACTTGCTTGGGCAGAACGTCAACGCCTTCCAGGGCCCTATGCACGACGGACACATCGCCGATCTCGCGCTGCTGATCGAGGTGATTGCCCAGATCGACGGCATCGACCGCATCCGGTTTACTACCTCTCATCCGGTGGAATTCACCGACCGCCTGATCGAGGCCTACCGCAACGTGCCGGAGCTGGCGAGCTTTCTACACCT
>JAWLFB010000039.1:0-18595 GCA_041685825.1 Guyparkeria sp.
CTTCGCCACGTGCCCACAAGCCGCACAGGTTCGGCTCGTGTTCCGTGGCGCCACCGCCTCGACAATCCCGCCGCGCCATGCCTGCTTGTACTCAAGCTGGCGACGGAACTCGCTCCATCCCTGATCCAGAATGGAGCGGTTGAGTCCCGTCTTGGCGCGGACGTTTCGCCCCGGTTGATCGACCGTCCCCGACGATAACCTGGTCATGTTCCGTACCTGCAGGTCCTCGATCACGACCGCCGCGTGGTTTTTGCTTAGCGTCGTGGTGAGTTTGTGCAGGTTCGCCAAGGTCTGTTCGGACTTCGGGGCGGAACTGGTCGAGGTGGACGGCGAAGACGATCACGTCCACCTCCTGGTGAACTACCCGCCCAAGGTGGCCGTATCCACTCTGGTGAACAGCCTCAAGGGGGTTTCCAGTCGCCTGCTACGCAAGGCACGGCCTGATCTGCAATCGCGATACTTCAAGGGCAGACTCTGGTCGCCGTCCTATTTCTCGGCCTCCTGCGGTGGCGCACCTATCTCCATCGTGCGCCAGTACATCGAACAGCAGCGAACCCCCGAATAGGCGCCTTGTATCCCCGCCCTGAACGACGGGGCTTTACGGCGCGATCTGGTAACGCGCCTTCTCCGCTTCGATCAGGCCGGGCTTACTCGCACGCGCGTGCCTCGTGCCGTATCCGACTCACCAACTCGGCCAAGGCGTCATCGCTCGGGCGCTCCCTGCCGAGAAACCAGGATTGCAGGTCCTGGTCGGCCACGGTCAGCAGGCGGTCGAGGACGTCGAGCTCGTCGGGTGCGAGTCGGGGCAGTTGCCGCTCGGCGAACGGGGCGAGCAGTAGGTCGAGTTCGCGCAGACCGCGTCGGCAACGCCAGCGCAGGCGGGCGCGCTGTTCTTGCTCAGACATATCGATCCAGCATGCGTCGACGGATGCGCCCAATCGCCTCCGTGGGGTTCAGCCCCTTCGGGCAGACCTCGGCACAGTTCATGATGGTGTGACAGCGGAACAGTTTGTAGGCGTCGTCGAGCTGTTCGAGGCGTGCTTCCGTGGCGGTATCGCGGCTGTCTTCGATGAAGCGGGCGGCCTGCAGTAGTGCGGCCGGGCCGAGGAACCGTTCCGGGTTCCACCAGTAGGACGGACAGGCGGCCGAACAGCAGCCGCAGAGGATGCATTCTGTTAGCCCGTCGAGCCGTTCGCGCTCTTCGGGCGTCTGTGCCTGTTCCCGGTCCGGCGGCGGGGCGTCGGGTTGCAACCAAGGTTCGACACGCTGGTGCTGGTGGTGGAAGTTGTCCATGTCGACGATCAGGTCGCGGATTACCGGCATGCCCGGCAGCGGGCGGATCTCCACCGGGCCGGTCAGCGTGCCCAGTCGGGTGATGCAGGCCAGCCCGTTTCGGCCGTTGATGTTCATCGCATCCGAGCCGCAGACGCCCTCGCCACAGGAGCGACGGAACCCCAGTGTCTCGTCGACCTCGCGCAGGCGCAACAGGGCGTCGAGCAGCATTTCGTCGGGGGACAGATCGTCGAGGACGTATTTCTGCAGGCGGGGTGCCTCGTCGCTTTCCGGGTCGTAGCGGTAGATGGAGAAGCGCATCCGACCGTCGCGCGGGCCGGGAGGTTGTATGAAGCGTACTGGCAGCCATTCGCTCATCAGTAGACCCTAGGTTTGGGCGGGAATGCATCCACCGTCAGCGGGGTGGTCCGAACGGGCTTGTAATGCATGCCGTGCTCCAGCGAGAACAGGCTGTGGACCAGCCAATTCTCGTCGTCGCGTTCGGGACGGTCGACGCGGGAGTGCGCGCCCCGGCTTTCGGTCCGCGCGGCCGCCGCGCTGATCGCCGCTAGTGCCACGTCGGCGAGGTTGACCAGTTCTAGCGCCTCGATCCTCGCGGTGTTGAACACGCGACCGTGGTCGCCGATCGCCAACTGCCGGCTGCGGGAGTGCAGATGGCGGATGCGTCCCAGCCCCTCGTCCAGTTGATCCTGACGGCGGAAAACGCCGGCGTAGTCTTCCATGGTCTGCTGGAGTTCGCGGCGCAAGGTGGCCACCGACTCGCCGGTTTCCCGCGTGTCGATGGCATCGGCCAGGGCTTGTGCGCGGGCGGGGGCCGGTTCCGGTAGGGGGCGGTGATAACCGTGTGTGGCCAGGTGCTCGAGCATGTGCCGGGCGGCCGCCCGGCCGAAAACCACGATGTCGAGCAGGGAGTTGCCACCCAGCCGGTTGGCGCCGTGCACGGAGACGCAGGCGCATTCACCCGCGGCATACAGGCCCTCGACTGGCTGGTCCTTGCCATCCTGGTCCGCGCGGACGACCTGCCCGTGGCGGTTGGTGGGGATGCCGCCCATGGTGTAGTGCGCAGTGGGGAACACCGGGATGGGGGCGTCGACCGGATCGGCGTTGACGAAGGTCTTGGCCGTCTCGCGGATCGCCGGCAGGCGTTCGCTGATGACGGCTTCCCCGAGATGGTCGAGCTTGAGCTGGACGTGGTCGCCGTTCGGACCGCAGCCGCGCCCCTCCCGGATCTCGGTGACGATCGCGCGGCTGACCACGTCGCGGCTGGCCAGATCCTTGGCGTGGGGGGCGTAGCGTTCCATGAAGCGCTCGCCCTCGGCATTGACCAGGTAGCCACCCTCGCCGCGCACGCCCTCGGTGATCAGCATGCCCTTGCCGGCGATGCCGGTGGGGTGGAACTGGACGAATTCCATGTCTTGGAGCGGAATGCCGGCGCGCAGTGCCATGGCCATGCCGTCGCCGGTGTTGATCAGCGCGTTGGTGTTGGTGCGGTAGATCTGTGCCGCCCCGCCGGTGGCGATCAAGGTGGTGCGCGCCTCGATGGTGGTGGTCTTGCCGCTGGCGATGTCGAGGACTTGTGCGCCGAGCACGACACCGCCGTCGTCGACGAGCAGGTCGAGCGCGAAATGTTCGTCGAAGAAGTGGGTGCCGGCGGCGAGATTCTGCTGGTAGAGCGAGTGCAGGATCGCGTGCCCGGTACGGTCGGCGGCGGCACAGGTGCGTGCAGCCTGTTCGCCGCCGAAGTCCTGGCTTTGACCGCCGAAAGCGCGTTGGTAGATACGTCCGTCTGACTGGCGCGAGAACGGCACACCGAAGTGTTCCAGCTCCCGAACCGCCTTGGGCGCGGCTCGGCACATGTATTCGATCACGTCCTGGTCGCCGAGGTAGTCGCTTCCCTTGACCGTGTCGAACATGTGCCAGTGCCAGTTGTCCGGCAGGACGTTGGACAGCGAGGCGTTGATGCCGCCCTGCGCGGCGACGGTATGGGACCGGGTGGGGAAGACCTTGGAGACCACCGCCACGCTCGCCTCACCTCGTGCCAGTTGGAGCGCGGCGCGCAGTCCGCCGCCGCCGGCGCCGATCACCAGTGCATCGACCTGTCGTTTCACATCACCTCCAGCAGTGTCGCGCCGAACCAGATCCCCGAGCCGAGCAGCCAGCCGGCCAGTGCCGTCAGCATGACCACTCGCAGGCCGAGCGGATGGACGTAGTCGAGCAGCACATCGCGTCCACCGACCCAGGCGTGCAGCAGCAATGCCAGCACGGCCAGCCAGAGCGTCACGGCGTTTGTTGGCGCGGCCAACCAGTCGCTCCATGCTGCGTGCGACCATGAGTCGGCCATCGCCAATCGGACCAGAGCGTAGACGGTGAATACGGCCAGATAGAGCGCGGAAAGACGCTGGATCAGCCAAGCGGACAGCCCGCTCATGCCCACAACCCCCACCAGAGGCCCAGGCCGGCGATCACGGCCAACCCCATGACTAGCAGGGCGCTGCGGCGGGCGGGCGAGCGGGTGATGCCGATTTCGATGTCCAGCAGCAGGTAGCGGATGCCGGCGAACAGGTGATGCGCCAGCGCCAGGGCGAGCAGCAGGCCCGTCAGGCGTGCCGGCACCCCGGACAGCACCTCGTCGGCCCGGGCGAATCCCGCCGGCCCGGAAAGGCTGATGGCAAACAGCCAAGTGGCCGGGAGGATCGCGATGATCATCAGCACACCGGTCAGCCGGTGGGCGATCGAGGCGATCGCCTGTGGAGGGAAACGCATCCGGCGCAGGTCGAGGAAGACCGGCCGTTTTCGGTGGGTGTTCGGATCCCTGGGCGGCATGGTGCGGTTTGCTTTTCCTTATCCGTTGTGAGTTGGCCTACTAGCTACTACAGGCGCTCGATCGCCGGATACCCTAGCCCGAATATGTCATGAAATATCCGGGCTAGAACGGCGTTTCACAATGGTAGGCGACCTTGGGGGCGTCCGGGTGTTCCGGGTCGGGGAAGACCAGCCGGACGGCGTGCAGCATCAGGCGCGTATGCCGGTCAGCCTCGGGGTGATAGAGCGAATCGCCCTGAATGGGGCGCCCCTGAGCCAGCAGGTGCACGCGCAGTTGGTGCGAGCGTCCGGTGATCGGCTCGAGCATGATCCGAATGCCGTTTGCCACCGGTTCGGTCACTCGGTAGCGAGTCTGCGACGGACGCCCGCTCTGCTGGTCGATGAGGTAACGCGGCCGTCGGTCGTGGTCCTTGCCGATCGGCAGGTCGATCAGGCCCTCTGCCGGCCTCAGCGGGGCATCGATCAGTGCCTCGTAGGTCTTGTCCACGTCGCGTGCGGCGAAGGCCTTGGATAGGAAGGAGTGGGCGCGGGCGTTGCGCGCCAGCACCAGTAGGCCCGAAGTGTCCCAGTCGAGCCGGTGGACGATGCGCGCCTCGGGGAATTCGGTCTGCACCCGCGTGATCAGGCAGTCCTGCTTGTCCGGTCCGATGCCGGGCACCGACAGCATCCGCTCGGGCTTGGCCACCACTAGGAAATCACGGCGCTCGTCGATCAGCGCCCAATCTCCGGGCGGCTGGTTGGCGGGCAGGTTGTGGTTGATGGGGCTCACGAGTCTTCCCCGGTGGCGCTGCCCTTGGCGGCGTGAATTAAGGCGTCCGCAATGTCCTGCTGGTGCTCGCGGTCATTGATTGGGTGGCCGTACTGGTCGACCACGAAAAAGGCGTCCTCGGCCCGTTCGCCCAGGGTGGCGATCCGGGCGTGTAGCAGGATCGCGCCCATGCGCCAGAGCGTGTCGGAGAGATCCGCGAGCAGACCCGGCCGGTCCTTTGTCAGAACCTGGGTCATGGTGCGTGCCCGGGCGACGTCGGCGATAAACTCCACCTCGGTATCCACGTTCAGGCTGGAGAGTTGGGCCGGGGTGCGTCGGCGGGTAACCGACAGGGCGCGCTCCGGGCGGTGGATCACGCCTTCCAGACGCTCATGCAGGGCCTCGATTGCACCGGGGTCGCTAACGGCGTGCCCTTGGCGGTCGAGCACGAAGAATTCCAGCAGGATCAGCTCCGACTCGGGCAAGGGCTCGCGGTTGCCTTCGTCGTCCACGGCGTTGAGCCCGCTTTCGAACACCAGCGGGCGGGGGATGACGGTGATGTTGGCCGATTGGACGTTCAGGCCTTCCCGGTCGATGCCGGCGACCACGTGGGCGAATAGTGCCGGGTGGTTCTGGGCTAGGATCAGTATTTGAGTGGCCTGGTGTTGGGGGTCGTCGTTGATGGTCAGGGCGGGCAGGTCGGCATCGACTGCCACCCGCGAGTGGCGCAGGATGTTGTCGATCTCGTTGCGCAGGAAATACTCCTCCGGCATCCCGGAAAGCCAGGCGGCCAGTTTGCCGGCGTCCATGCCTTCGCTCGAGCCCTGTCGATTGGCATCCCGTCTCGTCTCGCGCACGATTTGCGCGGACGAGCGTACCCCCTCGGCAAAGTGCTGGTGGGTAAGCTCGAACAGGCGCCGTAGCAGGGTGTCGCGCCAGGAATTCCACAACTGCGGGTTGGTGGCGCGGATATCGGCTACCGTCAGCAGATAGAGGTGGTCGAGTTGTTCGGCGCTGCCGACCTGTTCTGCGAAGCGACGGATGACCTCCGGGTCCTCGATGTCCTGACGTTGGGCGGTAAATGAGAGCAGCAGGTGCTGTTCGACTAGCCAGCCGACCAGGTCGATGTCCTCGCGGGGCAAGCCATGGGCCCGGGCGAAATCCCGGGCGTCTAACGCGCCCAACACGGCGTGATCGCCGTCCCGGCCTTTGGCGATGTCGTGAAACAGCCCGGCCAGGTACAGCACCTCCGGGCGGGGAATGCGCTTGAAGGCGTCCGAGGCGATCGGGTTCTCGTCGCGGTACTCGGGCAAGGCGGGGCGGCGTAGGTTGCGGATCACCAGCAGAGTGTGGGTGTCGACCGTGTAGGCGTGGAACAGATCGAACTGCATCAGCCCGACGATCGGCCCGAAATTGGGGATGTAGGCGGCAAGCACGCCGGTGAGGTTCATGTTGCGCAGCGCGAGATAGACGCCGCGCTCGGCCCGCAACAGGCGCATGAAGAGCTGCTTGGCGTGACGGTTGACGCGAAAGCCGGCGTCGATCACCGACAGGTTGGCGCGTAACTGTCGGGCTGTCGCAGCCGTCATGCCCTCGAGCTCGGGATGTTCGGCGAGCAGCAGGAACAACTCGAGGATCGCCGTCGGCGAGCGCATGAACACCTGCGCGTCGCGGGTCTCGATTAACCGGCCGCGACGGACAAAGCGCGGGTTGAGCCGCTGGATCGGCTCGAGGATCTCCGGGTGCAGGCGCTCACGCCAGCGCTGGATCAGGAGTTGGTTGAGGCGTTCGACCTCGATGGTGGCGCGGAAGAAGTGCTGCATGAATCGCTCGACCGCGAGGTTCCCGTCTTGGAGCCCTTCGTAGCCGAACGCGCCGGCGAGCGTTTTCTGGTGCATTAGCAGCAGGCGCTCTTCGGCCCGCTCGGACAGGCCGTGCAGGCCGATCCGGATGCGAAAAAGCAGCGATTCGGCATGCAGCAGCGCCCGGTATTCGTCATCACGCAGCAACTCGCCGCGGTGCATCGCCGCAAGGCTGGGGGCGCCGTCGATGCGGTTGGCTAGCCAGCGGATGGTGTGCAGGTCACGCAGGCTGCCCGGGCCTTCCTTGATGTGCGGCTCGATCTTGGTGCCGACATTGTCGTGGGATTCGTAGCGCGCCTGCTGCTCGTCGAGCTTGGCGGCGAAGAACCAGGTCGGATCGAAGGTCGCGTCATCGCGGATCGCCGCGTCTAGGCGCGTGAGCAGCGCCTCGTCGCCGGCGATCAGGCGCATTTCGATCAAGCTGGTGTAGACGGTCGGGTCGGTGGCCGCCTCAAGGCACTCCTCGACGCTGCGCACAGCGTAGCCGATTGACAAACCGGTATCCCAGAGCGTGTAGAGAAACGCCTGTACCGCCTCGTCATGGACGTGGTCGGCGGTCAGGACCATGATATCGATGTCCGAGTGGACGAACATCTCGCCGCGGCCATAGCCTCCGACCGCGACCAGGGCACAGGGCGTGTCGGCGAGCTTGTCCTGCCAGAGGGCCCGCAGGGCGCTATCGACACGCGCGGTGACCTCCTGGACGAAGCCGCGGGCGCTGGTCTTGTCGGTCAGCGCCTCGGCCCAGTGGTCGTTCAGCGTCTCTAGCTGGCGCGCCAGCGGCCGGTCTGCCGGGAAAGTGGTCTGGTCGCCGAATCGGCCGTCGGGGTCTGGTTGCCCTGTCGATTGCATGGAATCAGGCGGGCGGGAGGCTAAGGATGTCGAATCCGTCCGCGGTCACGGCGACTGTGTGCTCCCATTGAGCTGACAGCGAGTGATCCTTGGTGACTACGGTCCAGCCGTCGCCCAGCAGCTTGATCTCCTTCTTGCCGGCATTGATCATCGGCTCGATGGTGAAGACCATGCCCTCCTTGAGGCGCACGCCTTCACCGGGGTTGCCGTAGTGGACCACCTGCGGGTCTTCGTGGAAATTGCGCCCGATACCGTGCCCGCAGTATTCGCGCACCACGGAAAAGCCGCTGGCCTCGGCGTGGGTCTGGATAGCGTGGCCGATATCACCGAGGGTGGCGTCGGGGCGGACCGTCTCGATGCCCATAATCATCGCTTCATGGGTGACATCGATCAGCCGCTGGGCGCGCACCGAGGACTTGCCGACGGTGTACATCGCTGAGGTGTCGCCGTACCAGCCATCTTTGATCACGGTGACGTCGATATTGAGGATATCGCCGTCGCGTAAGGACTTGTCGCCGGGAATGCCGTGGCAGACCTGGTGGTTCAGCGAGGTGCAGATCGAGGCGGGGAAGCCGTGGTAACCGAGGGTGGCTGGGGTGCCGCCCTGGACCTCGGTGATGTGACGGTGGGCGATCTCGTTTAGTTTGCCGGTGGTCACGCCGGCCTTCACATGCTCGCGCAGGAGCACCAGTATCTCGGCAGCCAGCTGGCTGGCGATGCGGATGTTCTCGATTTCCTCGGGGGTCTTGATGGAGATGTTCATGACCTGGAAACGGGCTCCCTGATGTGTGCGTGGCGCGCGCAAAGACCGTCAGTGTAACGAAAAACGCCCCAGCTCGCGGGGCGTCGGGTCGTGTTAGTCGAGGAGGCTCAGGTCGATTCGAGTAGCCCGTCGAGGGTGCGCTCGACCCGGTCGACGTCGAAAACGCCGATCTTCTGAAACTCGATGCGAGCCTGGGCATCGAGAATGAAGGTGGTCGGCGTGACGCGCACCGGCCCGAAGGCTTCGGCGCCACGGCCGTCCTTGTCCTGCCAGATGGTATAGGTCATGTCGCGCTGCTCGACCATCTTGTTGATCTGGTCGAGCGGGTCGTAGCTCATCGCCAACCCCACGACGTTTACGCCACGCTCGGCGTACTTGTCGTTCAGTTTCTGGATGTGCGGTATTTCCTTGACGCAACCGGGGCAAGTGGTCGCCCAGAAGGTGATCAGTGTCGGCTTGCCCTTGATCGACGCCAGTTCGACCGGCTGGCCGTCCCGGTCCTGCACGGTCACCCCGTCGAGCGGCAGGCCGCTGTCTGACAGGCAGCCGCCTAGCCCCAGCGTCAGCAGCGCGCCGGTGCCGCCCAGCAGCAGCCGGCGGCGCGAGTGGTCGGTCGGGCCGCCAGCGGCCTGGTCCGTTGGATGGTGATTCTCGGTCAATGGCGTCATCTCGAACCCTCGTCTGGCCATGGGGGCGCCAGAGGTGTGCCCCCGGGTGCAACAAAATTCGACCCGTGCGTAGTGCGAAAGTTTCTGCTTCGTAACGAGTGGCGTCAACGCTCGACGATCGCCTGCTCGAGCATGGCCGCCGTCATCACGCCCAGTGCACGAGCCTGCGGCGAACCGAGCATACGCCGGGCTACCAATACGCCGACGTCTTGTTCGCGCATCACTCGTTGCGCCTGGGTCAGGGTGTAGCCGACCTCGACGTCGGCAGCCGGATAGAAGCCGCTGATCTGCGCCGGGTCTAGGAGGACTTCCTCGCGCACCTGGTTGGCCAGGGCGTCCATGTCGATGCCGGAATCGACCGTCTCAGGCGTGTCGGGGGGGGCGTTGCCGGTGCTGCCCTCGGTTGTGTTGGCCGAGGTGGTGGCGTTTTGCCCTGCGGCAACTGGCTGGATTTCCGCCGATGACTGGTCGGCCTGTGCCTCGGCATCAGCCTCCCGTGCGGCTTGCTCGGCACTGGCTTGCGCGTCGAATAGAGCCTGGTTGAAGCTCTGGTCGAACGCCGTCTTGGCAGCCGCATAGCGGATCACGCCCATTGCCTGGCGATTCTCGTCGCGTATGACCAGCCAGGCCGGCTTCTCCTCGAGTGCCTGTTCGAAGCGGGCGAGGTTGCAGGGGCAGCTCACCTCCGCGACACGTCGTTCGATCATACTTGACACGCCGATGTTGTCGCCGTTGAACCACAATGACGGCCCCGGCATCTGCTGATCGTTCGCGCGCAGGATCGCGTCGTAGAGGCCGGACTTGCCGAACACCATGCGGCTGACCAGTCCCGAGACGACGATGATGATCATCGCCGGCAGGATCGCGCCGGTGTCGCTGGTCAACTCCAGTACCGCCGCCAGTGCGGCCAGTGGTGCCTGCAGCGTGGCGCCCATCATCGCGCCCATGCCTAGCACCGTGTAAAAGGCAACGTCGTTCAACGGGATCTGGTCGAGGCGGTAGAGCAGGCTGCCGAGCGTACCGCCGACCACCGCGCCGATCATCAGCACCGGCGCGATGGTGCCGATCGGGAGACCCAGCCCCACGGTGACGCTAGCCAGGAGCCACTTGGCCACGGCGATGATCAGCAAGGCGCCCAGGGTCAGTTCGGCGGCGGCGACCAGGTCCGTGGTGTCGTGGCCGATGCCGAGGATTTCCGGCACCCAGAAGCCGATGATGCCGGTAGCCACGCCGGCGGCGGTGAAGCGTGCCCAGACTGGCCAGTTCCAGCTGCGGGCGATGGTACCCTCGACGATCTGGATGTAGCCGGCGGCCATCGCGCCGATGATCAGCCCGAGTGTCAGCAGCGTGGGCACCTCCCAGAACGACATTTGGTGGTGGATCTCGATGGTGAACAGGGTTTCCGGCCCGAATACGGTCGTAGCCAGCAGTGCGCCCATCGAGGAGGCAAGGATGACCGGCAGGAAGCTTGCCAGCGTGTACTGCTTGATCACCACCTCGAGGGCGAAGATCACGCCGGCCAACGGCGTGTTGAAGGCCGCGGAGATCGCCGCGGCAACTCCGCAGCCTGACAGGGTTCGCACGCTGTTGTTCGGCAGGCCAAGGCTGTGCCCCAGCAAGCTGCCGGAGAACGCGCCCAGGTGGATGCCGGGGCCTTCCCGCCCGCCTGTGAGGCCGATCAGCAGACCCCACGCGCCGGCGACGAACTGCACCACGGCGTTCTGCCAGGGCATGTCCGCGCCGAAGCGGTGAAAGCGGATGATGACGTGGCCGACGCCGACGTTGCGCATGCCGAACGGCAGCAGGTGGAAGGCAAGGCCGAGGATCAGTGCGCCAAGGATTGGCAGCAGCAGTCGCCATTCGGCGGGCAGGGATTCGTAGCGCTCCGCGCCGGGAAGCCCTAGACCGTAGACCTGTAGCCCCTCGAGCGCCAGCCGGAACGCGACCACCAGCAGGGCGGCGAGCAGCCCGGCGATCAGGCCGAGCAGGGTGACCTGCAACAGGGCATCCGGCTGTGCCAGGCGAAGCCGCAGCCGCTCGATGAACCGACTCAGTGGGCGACCGAACCAGTCCTGGATGCGGGCGAGCAAAGCGGTCACGAGCCGGGCCTCCCGGGGGAAGATAAAGTCGGTGGTCGGTCGGACGAGCGGATGGTCCGCCGCGAGGTGGCTTAGGAGCCTCGGCACGACTTGCCCCTGTGGGCTTTCCGGTTGGCGCGTCCTCGGTTCTGCCGATTCACGCAGGGCAGCCCCACTTTCGAATCGGGGCCTTGATAGCGGACAAGCCGGACAGCCAGAAGCGTTGTCGTTTCGTGCCTAAGTTCCCTAATATGCCACGATTGTCGAGCCGATTCGAACGTCCGTTGCCCGTTAGGCGGGGCCGGATCGGACGTACCCAAGCACGAGGAGTCGAGCCAAGACATGAAGAAGATCGGAATCGTCGGTGGCACCGGGTATACCGGGGTCGAGCTGATGCGGCTGCTGGCCCACCACCCGGAAGTCGAGGTGGTGGCGATGACGTCCCGCAGCGAGGCTGGTCGGCGCGTGGATGACCTGTATCCCAGCCTGCGCGGGCACATCGACCTGGTTTTCAGCGAGCCGGGCGAGGCCGATCTGGCGGGTTGTGATCTCGTTTTCTTCGCCACGCCCAACGGCATCGCTATGCAGGAGGCGCCGGCGTTGCTGGAGCAGGGCGTGCGGGTGGTCGATCTGGCCGCCGATTATCGCATCAAGGACCTGGAAGTCTGGTCGCAATGGTATGGCATGACGCACGCCTCGCCGCAATGGGCCGATCAAGCGGTCTACGGCCTCCCCGAGCTCTACCGGGACGAGATTCGCGGGGCACAACTGGTCGCGAACCCCGGTTGCCACGTTACCGCGACCACGCTGGCCGTCCTGCCGGTGATGGGGTTGGGCTGGATCAATCACGGCCAGATCGTGGCGGACACCAAGTCGGGCGCCAGCGGCGCCGGTCGTTCGGCTGCCGTGCATACGCTGATGGCCGAGGCGGGCGAGAGCGTGCGCACCTATGCCGCCGCCGGGCACCGCCACCAGCCGGAGATTCGCCAGACCTTGACGTCGATCGCCGAGCGCGAGGTTGGCCTGACCTTCGTCCCGCACCTGGTGCCGATGGTTCGGGGGATCGAGTCCACCGTCTATCTGCCGCTTGTTGGTCAGCCGGGCGAGAACGTGCAGCGGCTCTACGAGCGCTACTACGCCGAGGAGCCGTTCGTCGACGTCATGCCGCCGAACAGCCACCCGGAAACCCGTAGCGTACGCGGCAACAACATCTGCCGCATGGCCGTGCACCGGCCGCTTGATGGGCCGATGCTGGTGGTTTCCAGTGTGATCGACAACTTGGTCAAAGGCGCGGCCGGTCAGGCCGTGCAGAACATGAACCTGATGCTCGGATGTGACGAGTCGGCGGGCCTTGAGTTGGTCGCACTGTCGCCCTGATGCTGGCTCGCGTGCATTCGCCAATGGTCTGATAGACTGTGATTTTGCTGCTCGGTAACGATGTTTTTCCACCGAGCGGAAGCGCAATCGATTGAGGTGAACGCGATGGTTGATGCAACCGACACCATGGTGGCCGAGCCGGCTACCGACGCCACGCCGCTGCTCTTTACCGAGAACGCGGCGAACAAGGTCCAGTCACTGATCGAGGAAGAGGGTAACCCGGAGCTCAAGCTGCGCGTGTTCATCACGGGTGGCGGCTGTTCCGGGTTCCAGTACGGCTTCATGTTCGAGGAAGAGTCCCAGCCGGACGACACCGCGGTAGAGCGCTCGGGGGTAACCCTGCTGGTCGATCCGATGAGCATCCAGTACCTCGAGGGCGGCGAGATCGATTACAAGGAAGACGTCTCCGGCGCGCAGTTCGTGATCCGCAATCCCAATGCCGCGACCACTTGCGGCTGCGGTTCCTCGTTCTCGATCTGATTGGTTGATGAGTCATGACGCGGGCATCGCCCGCGTCTCGCGTTTGTCAGGGTTATTACAAGGCGTTGTCGATGGATTTCGTACCGGGTTTGCAGGGTGTGCCGGCGGCGCAGTCTGCCATTTCGTATCTGGATGGTCAGGCCGGGCTGCTTACCTACCGTGGTTATCGCATCGTGGATCTGGCCCGCCAGAGCACGTTCGAGGAAACCGCGTGGGTGTTGATCCACGGTGACCTACCCACGGCGCTTGAACTCGCGGAGTTCGATGCCGATCTGCGTCGCAACCGCCGCGTGAAATACAACGTGCGCGACATAATGAAGTTCCTGCCCATCGACGGGCATCCAATGGAGGCCCTGCAGACCTGCGTGGCAAGTCTTGGCATGTTCTACCCGGGGCAGGAGCGAATGACCGCCAACGGCGTTAACGCCGACAGCGAATTCGTTGAGCAGATGATCGTCAAGATCCTCTCTAGCATGTCCACGCTCGTGGCCATGTGGGAGCACATCCGCAAAGGCGACGACCCGGTCGCGCCGCGTGCCGATCTTTCGTACGCAGAGAACTTCCTGTACATGATGACCGAGCGCGAGCCCGACCCGATCGAGGCTCGGATCATGGACGCCTGCCTGATTCTGCATGCCGAGCACACACTCAATGCGTCGACCTTCGCCTCGCTGGTCTGCGGGTCGACGCTCGCCCCGCCTAATTTGGTCGTCGCTTCGGCGATAGGTACGCTAGCCGGTCCCTTGCACGGTGGCGCAAACCAGCGAGTGCTGGCGATGCTCGATGAGATCGGCTCGGTGGAGAACGTCACGCCCTGGCTGGAGCAGAAGCTGGCCAACAAGGAAGTGATCTGGGGCTTCGGTCACCGCGAGTACAAGGTCAAGGACCCACGCGCCGACATCCTGCAGGGGCTGCTCGAGCAGTTGCGCGAGCATCGTGGTGGTCATCTCTCGCCGCTCTATGAGATCGCCCGCGAGCTCGAGACCCAGGCCGCCGAGCACTTGGCGGGCAAGGGTGTCTACCCGAACGTCGATTTCTATTCTGGGCTGTTGTACGCCGAGCTCGGTATCCCGCGCGACCAGTTCACGCCGATCTTCGCCATCTCGCGTACGGCTGGCTGGCTGGCGCACTGGAAGGAGCAGATCGCGAACAACCGCATCTATCGGCCCACCCAGATCTACATCGGCGAAAGCCCTCGTGACTACCGTTCGATCGGCGCTCGCTGAACGATTCCTATCAAGGAGATGGCCGTTTAGGCCGGGTAGATGCCGCCCAGCAGGCGAGGTCCGGCCGCGCCGGTCACGCGGGGGGCGTTGCCGGGCTGACCGCGGATCAACTGGCGGGCCAGCCACGCAAATGCCGCCCCTTCCACGCATTCTGGCGCGAGCCCGAGTGCCGCGCTGCTCTCCACCGTCGCGTCCAACCGCTCGCCCAATCGCTCGACCAGTCGCTCGTTGTAGGCCCCACCACCACACAGGGTGATGGGCGTGCCCGCTTCTTCGACCCGCCAGGGCGACAGGCCCTGGGTAATGCTCTCGACTGTCAGTTCAAGCAGAGTGGCCTGAACGTCCTCTGTCGGGAGTGTCTCGAGCCACTTCCCGCCTAAACGTTGCAGCCAGTCGAGGTTGAAGTGTTCCGGCCCGGTGGATTTTGGGGCGGGGGCGGCGAAGAACGGTTCGCTCAGCAGCTGGTCGAGCAGTGCGGGATGAGCCGTCCCGCTGGCTGCCCATTGGCCGTCTCGGTCGAACGGTGCCTGCCGATGGCGCCTGTGCCAGGCATCCATCAGGGTGTTGGCCGGGCCGGTGTCGAGGCCGATGGGTTCCTGCCCGGGGCGCAATATCGAGGCATTGGCGATTCCGCCTAGGTTGATCACGATCCGCCCCTCGGGGCCGGGCGGGAACAGTGCGGCATGTGCAGGGGGTGCCAGCGGCGCGCCCTGTCCGCCGGCGGCCATGTCGCGTCGACGGAAGTCGGCAACCACGGTGATCCCAGTCAGTTCGGCGATGCGGCTGGGGTCGCCCAGTTGCAAGGTGAATGCAGCTTCCCGCCAGGTCGGGCGATGACGCACGGTCTGGCCATGCGAGCCGATTGCCCGTACCGAACCGGCCGGCAGTCCTGCCTGCTTCATGAGCCGGGTTATGCCCGCGGCGGTGGTTTCGGCCAGTCGTCGATCGGCCATGCCGAACAGGTCGATGGCGTCGACCGCCGGAGAGGGCAGAGCATTGATCGCTTCGCCATCGACACCGCTGGCCAGTTGCTTCAACTGGGCGGTCAGCATCGCGTCCAGAGGCTGCTGGTGGTGGGCAACCAGGCGGGGTTGTGAACCGGAGAAATCGCAGAGGCACAGGTCGAGTGCATCGATGCTGGTGCCCGTCATTGCCCCGATGAAGATCTCGGTGTTGTCATCGGGGCCTTTTCGGCTCGAGTCAGTCGTCACGTGATTCGCGGGAAGCGCGCTCGTTGCTGGCGAGGTGAACTGGCTGCTCGCCTTCCACGTCGACCTCGATGCGGGCCAATTCCTCGAGCGAACCGCGCGTCCGGGCGATGAAGTCCTTGCGATCTTCCGAGGCGATCGGGTTGGCTTCCGGCAGGTCAACCTTGAGGGGATCGAGTGCCTTGCCGTTGACCTTGAATTCGTAGTGAAGATGCGGACCCGTGGCGGCGCCGGTCATGCCCACGAAGCCGATCGTCGTGCCCTTGTCGACATTTGCGCCACGCTTGAGGTTGCCCTTGAAGCCTGAAAGGTGCGCGTAGAGCGTCTCGTGTTTGGCGTCGTGCCGCACTTGGACCACTTTGCCGTAGCCATGCTTCCAGCCGACAAAGGTCACGCGGCCGGAGCCGGCTGATTTGATCGGGGTGCCGGTCGGGGCGGCGAGGTCGACGCCGTTGTGCGGGCGGACGGTGTTGTGAATCGGGTGCAGTCGCTTGGGGTTGAAGTTCGAGCTGATACGGGAAAATTCCACTGGATAACGCAAAAAGCCACGCTCGAGGCTGCTGCCATCGGGCTCGTAATATCCGGTCGTGCCGTTGGGCGAGGTGTAGCGCACGGCCTGGAATTGTTCGTCGCGGTTGATGAACTCGGCGGCCACGACATGCCCCGCTCCCAGGCGCTCGCCGTCACGCTCGCGCACCTCGTAGATCAGGCGGAATTGATCGCCATCCCGCACGTCGCGCAGGAAATCTAACTTCCAGCCGAAGACCTCCGCGAGTTGCATGATTTGCGCGGGGGGCACCCCCGTGGTGATGGCGGACTGGTACAACGAGCCCTTGATCGTTCCGCCGGCCGAGACCAGCCGAGTCTCGCTCGGCAGGTCGGTGATCTCGGCCACCAGCTGTTCGCCGTCGCGTCGGAAGATAGAAAGCTCGCTTTCGCTGCTTAGGTCGTATTTGAGTCCGGCAAACTGTTCGGAGTCATCTGTCATCAGGACGAGCTTGTCGCCGGGGCGGATGCGTTCAAGGGGACGGGCCTCTTCGCCGAGGTCGAGCACCTTGAGCACGTCGCTGTAGCCAAGGCCGGCCTTCTCAAAGATGGTCGACAGGGTGTCTCCCGAATCCACCGTAATGGTGGTTTTCTCGAGCGAAGGTGACGCATTCTCCGACTCGTTTGTCGCCGGTTCGAGTTCCCCGCCGCTACCGACCGTCGTCCGATTGGCCTCTGGATTCTCGATGGCCTCCAGGGCCTCTTCTTGACCGGGGATGTGGAAGTTGGGCCGTTTGCCCAGGCTGACCGATCGAGCAAAGGCCGGTGACGTGCTGCCTGTGGCCGGTATGTCGATTGAGGCCGACGCCAAACCTGTGCTGCGTGCCGTGTGACTTGGAGAATCGACGGCCTCGAGTGTTAGCGGGATTTCATTGCTGTCGCTTGGTTGCGACGTGGTGGTCGGGGTTACCTGTGTGCCTTCGCCGGGTAGGACTTGCCAGACGACGGTTCCGAGTGCGAACAGGCCAAGACCAACCAACAGGGTGCGCCGTATCAGGCGAGATGGCCCACGCTTGGGCTTGAATAGGGGGCGCTGTGGCATGGATATGAAAACCTGGCAAAAAATATGGTTTAAAACCGGTAACATAACTGCCTTTGTGCGACCAATCAACGTAATTCTTGGAAGGGTAAACCGTGTCTCAGGAGCAAGCGCAGATGCTGGCGGAGTTGTGTCGGGGGACCGACGAGGTGCTGGTCCACGAGGAACTGGTGGGGCGTCTGGCCGAAGGGCGACCGCTGCGAATTAAGGCGGGCTTCGATCCGACCGCGCCGGATCTACACCTTGGTCATACGGTGCTGATCAACAAGTTGCGCCAGTTCCAAGAGCGTGGGCACGAGGTCCTGTTCCTGATCGGTGACTTCACCGGGATGATCGGTGACCCGACCGGCAAGAACGCTACCCGCCCGACCCTGACGCCGGAGGCAGTGCGCGAGAACGCCCGTACCTACGAGCGCCAGATTTTCCGGATCCTCGATCCTAAAAAAACCCGCATCGTCTTCAATTCCGAATGGATGGGCCAAAAGAGCGCCGCCGACCTGATCCATCTGGCCAGTCGCTACACGGTGGCGCGAATGCTGGAGCGCGACGATTTTTCTAAGCGCTACCGGGAGAATCGCTCGATTGCCGTCCATGAATTTCTCTATCCGCTGGTTCAGGGGTATGACTCGGTGGAACTGAAGGCGGATGTCGAACTGGGGGGTACCGATCAGAAGTTCAATCTGCTGGTTGGGCGGGAGTTGCAGAAGCAATATGGCCAGAAGCCACAGGTCGTCATGACCGTGCCGATCCTCGAGGGGCTCGACGGTGTCAACAAGATGTCCAAGTCGCTCAACAACTACATCGGCATCGAGGAGCCCGCTGACGAGCAGTTCGGAAAGCTGATGTCGATCTCCGATGACCTGATGTGGCGCTACTTCGAGTTGCTGTCGTTTCGACCACTTAAAGATCTCGCGCGCCTGCGCGAGGAGTTCGATGGCGGGCGCAATCCGCGTGACATCAAGTTCGAACTTGCCGTCGAGCTCGTGGATCGCTTTCACGGCAAGGGCGCCGGCGAAAAGGCGCGCGATGCGTTCGTCGCCCGTTTCCAGAAGAAGCAGTTGCCGGACGATATGCCCGAGTTGCGCCTCGACGAGGGCGTGGCGATCGTCGAGGCGCTTAACCGAGCCGGGCTGATCCAGTCGAACTCCGAAGGCTTCCGTCACATCAAGGCCGGTGCAGTGAGGCTCGATGGCGAGCGAGTCGACGATCGCGGGCTTGTCCTGCCGGTGGGCGAATCGGTCGTCCAAGTGGGTAAGCGCCGGCTGGCAAAAATCATCGTCGCAGGGGGTTGACGCCCCCGCCAGAGCGAGTAAGATGCGCTCCTCCTTACGGGGCACAGGCCACGCCAACGCCCTGAAAGTCAGCTCCTGAAAGATGATTGAAAAAACACTTGACGGGCGCTGAAGCGAGCGTAGAATCCTCGCTCCTCTCGGCGGAAACGCCGCTGAGAGGTTCGCCATAAAGGCCCCCACGAGGGTTGACAGGCGACACGAAGGGCGTAAGATACGCGCTCTTCTCGGCGACGAGCCGACACCAACCGGACGGGTTGGTGACGATCTTTAAGAAAGAGCAGAGATAATTTGTGTGGGTGCTTGTTGGCCCGGTTGGTTAAAAGACTGACTGGCTGATGAG